>DAOUGK010000386.1:0-4137 GCA_034429055.1 Anaerolineae bacterium
AATCGACGACGCGGGCCTGCTCTCGTTCAGCATGACCGACGGGACCATCTGTACGCTCGACGCGTCCTGGTCGCGGCTGCCGCACTACCGCGGCTGGGGCGATGTGAGCATGAACATCCTGGGCGAGGACGGCTACGTCAGCATCGACTCGCTCAGCCAGGCGCTCAGGCTCTCCAACGAGGAACGCGGGGCCGCGTGGATCGGCTGGGGCAGCGACATGGACTACCTGCTCATCGAGGATTTCGCGCGGCGCGTGAGCCGCGGCGAGCCGCCGGCCATCACCGGCGAGGATGGGCTGGCCGCGATGGAACTGGCGCTGGCCGCGTACCGGTCGGTCGAGATGGGTCGGCCCGTCAAGCTGCCGCTGGAATAGGTTCGTAATGGGCGCTTCAGCGCCTTGCGCGCGCACTGGCACTAAAGTGCCTACTACAAACACAAACCACGGGAGACCAACGATGCAATGGGAAGCCCTGACCTCACCGGAGCTGGGAGCCGCCGCGCGTGAGACCGGCGTCTGCCTGCTCAGCCTCGGCGTGCTCGAACGGCACAGCGAACACCTGCCGCTCGGCACCGATTACCTGACCGCTCACAGCCTGGCCTGCCGCGCGGCGGAGCTGGAGCCCGCGGTCGTCTTTCCGCCCTTCTACTTCGGCCAGATCTATGAGGCGCGCTGTTTCCCCGGCGCGGTCGCGCTTAAGCCTGCGCTGCTGCTCGAACTGCTCGGCAGCGTGCTCGACGAGATCGGCCGCAACGGGTTCCGGAAGATCATCCTGGTCAACGGGCACGGCGGCAACACGCACCTGCTCAGCTTCCTCAACCAGTCGAGCCTGTGGGCCGAGAAGCCCTACGCGGTCTACATGCCCACGGTCAACCTGTATGAGGCGGACTGGCGTGCGTGGGAGGCCATGCGCGCGACCGATTACGGCGGCCATGCGGACGAGATGGAGACGAGCATGATGCTGGCGCTGCACGGCGAGCTGGTCCACATGGACCGCGTGCCGGAGGAGCCCGCGACCGATCTGCCGCGCATGGCGCACCTGCCGCCGACGCACACGGGCATCTGGTGGTATGCCCGTTACCCGGAGCACTACGCCGGGGATGCACGCACCGCGACCGCCGAGAAGGGCGAGTTCCTGGTCGGGCGGATGGTCGCTTTCCTGGCCGATTACATCCGGGCCGTCAAGGCCGACGAAGCCGTACCCGGCCTGCTGGCGGAGTTCTTCGCGCGCGAGCGGGCGTTACGAAGTGAGTAAGGAGTAACGAGTAAATAGTAACGAGTAAATAGTAACGAGTAAATAGAAAATAGTAACGAGTAAGGAGTGACGGTTGATGACGGATTACTCGTTACTCATCACTCGTTACTCATCACTCGTTACTCATCACTCGTTACTCGTCAGCCGAAAGGACACCTCCAATGCGCGTGCTCATCGGAGCCATCGGCCACGAATCGAATACGTTCACCCCGTTCCTGACGCAGCGGGAGGATTTCTACATCCTCCAGGGCGAGGAACTGCTGACCACGCCGCTGCGCCACAGCTCGTTGGCAGGCATCATCGACACCCTGGCAGGCCGCGGGCTGGAACTGGTCCCGACTGTCATGGCGGGCGCGATGCCCGGCGGCGTGGTCGCACGCGCGGCGTATGAGGAGTTCAAGGCCGCGGTGCTGGACGCCGCGCACGACATCCACGGCATCTGCCTGTATTTGCACGGCGCGATGCGCGCCGAGGGCGTGGACTATGCGGAGGACACCCTCCTGCGTGAGCTGCGCTCACAGGTCGGGCCGGACATGCCCATCTCGGTCGCGCTCGACATGCACGCGAACATCATGCCTGACATGGCGCGCAACGTCGATGCGATGGTGGCCTACCACACCGCGCCGCACGACGACGCCTACGAGACGGGCATTGCCGCCGCGGAGATGCTGTGCGTCCGGCTGTGCGAGGGTGTGCGCACGTACGTCGGCTTCGCCAAGTGCCCCTTCCTCCTGCCCGGCGAGATGGCGCAGACCGCGCTGGAGCCGATGGCCGGCATGATGCGGCTGGTTGCGGAGATTGAGCAGCGGCCCGGCGTGCTGTCCGCCTCGCTCGCGAACGGTCACTGTTGGGCGGACGTGCCGAACGTCGGCGTCGCGGCCGTCGTAGTCACGCGTGACGACCCCGCGCTCGCACAGGGCCTGGCCGGTGAACTCGCCCTGACCTTCTGGGAGCGCCGCGCCGACTTCGGCGTCAGCGCGGAGGCATATGGCGTGGACGAGGCGATTGCGGTCGCGCTCGCCGCGCCGGAATCCACCGTCTTCCTTTCCGACTCGGGCGACAACCCCGGCGCGGGCGGCACGACCGACGTCCCGCTGCTGCTGGGCAAGCTCATCGAGGCGGGCGCGTCCAGCGCGGTCATCGCGGGCATCTGGGATGTGGAGGCGGTGCAGGCGTGCATCGCCGCGGGCGTTGGCCGGCAGGTTACGCTCACTGTGGGCGGCAAGCTCGACACCCGGCATGGCACGCCCCTCGAGGTCACGGGGGAGGTGCGGCTGCTGACGGATGGACTGATGTATCATGGCGGCGTGCGCCGGCATCCCGGCCGGGCGCGGCTTGGCCCCATTGCGGTGCTGAACATCGCTGGCATCGACGTCATCCTGTCGTCGACGCGCCTCAGCTTCGAGGATCCGGTGCAGTTGCGCAGCCTGGGCCTTGAGCCGCTGGATTACCGGCTGGTCGTGCTCAAGCGCGGCTACCTGACGACCCCCTTCGCAGTCATCGCGCCGCGCTCGATCCTGGCCTTCACCCCCGGCGCGACCAACTGCGATGTGACGCAGATGACGTTCGAGCGGCTCGCGCGGCCCTGGTATCCGCTGGATCGCGAGATGACCTGGCAGCCGGGCTAAGGGCTGCAGAATCGGATGTAAGGATTCGATATGGACTTTCTGGACTTTGACTTTGCCTCGGCTGAACACATTGCAACGGCAACCGCGCTGTGGAATGCAGCGTGCAGCCCGGACCTGAGCATCGCCGGGGCCACCATGCACTACAACACGCGGCCCAATACGGGCGGCGTCCGGGCCGGCTGGTTGGCAGGGGTGTCCGGCCGCACGGTGGGGTTTGTGCTGGCGAGCGCGCTGCCGGGAGAGCCCTCCGTCATGGCGCCCGATGCGGGATGGATCGATGCCCTGGCCGTCACCCCCGAGTTGCAGCGGACGTTCGTGGGCTGCGGGCTGCTGCGCCGCGCAGAGGCCTGGCTGCGCGACCAGGGCTGCCGGTATGCGATCCCCGGCGGGAGCATCCGTACGTTTGTCGCGGGCGTGCCGGTTGAACTGGGATCGGAGCCGTTCTTCGCGCGCTGCGGCTACGTGCCGAGGCCGCGCAGCGGTCGCTCGTGGGACATGGCCGCGGATGTAAGCCGATACGGCTCGCGCTACGCGGGGCGTGCCCTGCCCGGCGAGCCGTGGGCGGCACCCGCGCGGCCGGGCGACGAGGATGCGCTGCTCACATACCTGCGCCGCGAGTTCCCCGGCCGCTGGCGGTACGAAGCCGAGGAGTTCCTGCGTAACGGCGGAGCGATCACCGACTTCGTGCTGCTCTGGACATCGGGCGGCGTCGAAGGCTCCTGCCAGCTCACGTTCGAGGACTCCATCCGGCCGATGGATCGCTTCTTCCCCGTGCGGCTACCGCGACCCTGGGGCCAGCTCGGCTCCATCGGCATCAGCGAGCAGCATCGCGGCAAGGGCTGGGGCGGGCTGCTGCTCGACACCGGCCTGTGTTACCTCCGTGATCGCGGTGTCGCCGGCTGCGTGATCGACTGGACGGGCCTGCTGGACTTCTACGGCAAGTTCGGCTTCCGGCCGTATCGCGAATATGCGATGCTTGTCAAGACGCTGGCGGATGAGTGACGGATTATTCTCCCCCTCTCCTGACCGTGCGAGCCTGCGAACCTTAGCTCAGGAGAGGGGGCAGGGGGTGAGGCCGCATGTCACACGACTTCTCCGCAGTCGACCGTGTAACCCGCGCCGCGCTGGAGCGGGTCTTCCCCGCAGCGCAGGTCGTCGTGTTGCGGGCAGGTCAGCGGCAGTTCGCTGTCGCCTATGGCTGGCTGGACCCGGAGACGCGGCTGCGGCCTGTCACCGCGGACACGCTGTTCGACCTG
>DAOUGK010000387.1:0-9459 GCA_034429055.1 Anaerolineae bacterium
GCCTCAGCCGTCACCGCGCGCCAGGATAATCTTGCGATGATTACCGCCACGCTTGAGGTGCGCGACGCTGAACAACTGAGCCGGGTGCTCACTCGGATCGAGCGCCTGCCCAACGTCCAGCAGGTGCGGCGGCAAAACGGCTAAATCCTTTTTTCGGTTTGACAGTTTCACCGATATATGATTTAAGTGAGGTCATCCAGCCGCGCGGGGGCCGGTAGTTTATCCCCACTGTGCCCTATTCTTCACTTTGCCAGAGTGAGGCCATTCTGGACTGAGGACGTCAGCATGACCTTGAAGTCGGTACCTGCTCTTGCTCCCTCTATGCAAGGAAAGGAGGCGCGAATCATCCTGCCCTGATATTTCGATTCTAGATACTCAATGCACTCGAACATCCAACCCATTACTTCGAAGGAGAGGTAGGCATGAAGCTGTCCAGACAGTTTGTTCTTGCATTCTTGCTGATCACGATGATGATCGTGACAGCCTGCCAGCCGGCTGTGCCCGTGCCGGCAGGACAAGAACCCGCGGCAGCGGAACCCGCCCCGGCTGCTGCTGAACCTGCAGCCGCAGAACCCGCGGCAGTCGCACCCGAAGGCGGCAAGGCGCGTTTCACGACCAGCGCGAACCTTCAGCCACCCGAAGCCCTGCACGGCAACCCCTTTGCGCCGCCAGGCCTCGACGCAGCGCCCCGCTACATCTGGGACCCGCTCTTCGACTTCGTGCCCATTCCGACCCCGACGTATCACCCCATGCTGGGTGAGTCGTTCAAGGAAGAGGGCAACACCCTGACCGTCTCGCTGCGCCAGGATGTGAAGTGGACCGATGATACGCCGTTCACCAGCAAAGACGTCATCACCACCTACCACCTCTATTTCATCAACAATCACATCGTGTGGCGTTACCTCGACAAGATCGAGGCGCCCGATGACTACACCGTGGTCTTCACCTGGAAGAAGGCCAGCCCGATCCTGAAGTCTATCGCCTTCGAAATCAACATCGTCGCGCCCGACCACATCTACGGCAAGTTTGCCGAGGGCGTGCCGGCGCTGCTGGACAAGCGCGATGAGACCGGCACGTTGGATGAGGCCGAGAACGCCGAACGCAATGTCATCCGCGAGGAACTGTACGCGTTCAAGCCCACCGTGCAGGAGATCATCGGCACCGGCCCGTTCAAGGTCGGCGGCGTGACCACTTCTGACATGATGCTGCAGCGCAAGGACAATGCCTGGTCGAGCGCGAACAACAAGTTCGACGAAGTGGTGATCATGCGCTACGTGGCCCAGGAGGCCTACATCACCAACGCGGTGTCCGGCGTTTACGACGGCGACCAGCACGGCATGCCCCCGGATGTCTTCGCGCAGCTCGAGGAAGCGCAGCCTGACATGCACGTCAACTGGTCCAAGTCGGGCAGCCAGCCGGGCTGGGACTTCAACATGATGCGCTATCCGGTGGACAATCCGGTGGTGCGCAAGGCCATCGTGATGGCGATCGACTTCCCGTCGGTCCTGCCCATCCTGGAGCCCGGCACGCTCGATCCCGACACCAAGATGACCGGCCTCGTGCCGTCCTTCCGGGACCGCTGGGTCAGCGCGGAAACCCAGGCCAAGATGCAGGACTACTCCTACAACCCGACCAAGGCTGAGGAACTGCTCACGGGCATCGGCTGGAGCCGCGGCGCGGACAACATGTGGGTGGATGACAAGGGCGAACCGGTCGTCCTCGAAATCGCCTCCATGAACAGTTGGCCCATCTTCTTCCTGGGCGGCGACGCCTATGCGCAGCAGCTCACCGCGTTCGGCCTCAAGACCGTCTTCAAACCGATGGAACTGAGCGCCTACTGGCAATACCTCGACAACGGCGAGCACATGATCGGCATGGACTTCCGCGGCAACATCGGCGCTTACGGCCATCCGTGGGGCGCCTACAAGAACCTCTACCGCGACGCGCCGATCCGCGTGGGCCTGCTCGACCCGAAGGCCCCGGCCGGCACCACCTATGAACTCAAGGTGACGATCCCCGCGACCGGCGAGACGGTGGACGTGCTGGCGCTGGTCGACGAGCTGTTCTATGCGGACGAAGAGCGCGCCAAGGTGATTGTCGAACAACTCGCCCTGGCGACGAACGAGCTGGTGCCGATGGTTGCGATCGGTGAGAAGGCCGAGCCGATCAAGATCTACGCGCCGAACAAGAAGATCTTCAACTTCCCGGGCGACGAGGAACCATTCTGGTTCCAGGGCCTCAACAGCTACGCCCGCATGATGAAGATGGGCCGCATCTCGCCTACGCCTTGAGTCGGGCACTGCAGGCCAGAGTGATGCCTTGTCGCCCCTGATGGGCAGGTAAGGCATCCACAGCACGACTGTCTGAGTTGGGCGGCGACAGGCTGCTGCCGCCGCCCAACCTGTCTAAGAGGAGTACAGGTATGGAGTGGATCAAAAGGATTCTCCTCCTGGTTGCGACGATTTTCTTCGCAACCACCATTACCTTCATCGTCATCCGGCTCATGCCCGGCAACCCGGTCGAGACGATGGCGATGCAGTACGTGCGCGACGAAGGCATGGATTATGCGCAGGCGATCCTGCGCGCCAAGGCCGAGCTCAGCTATGACCCCGACCTGCCGCTGACGACCCAGTATGCCGGCTACGTCAGCAATCTGATGCGGGGCAAGCTGGGCCAGTCGCTCGTCTACAAAAAAGAAGTCGGCGCGATTGTTGCGTCTGCGCTGCCCTGGACCCTGTTTGTGTTTTCCACGGCGCTGTTTCTCAGCTTCATCATCGGGATCCTCCTGGGCATGTATGTCGCCTGGCGGCGCAAGACGATCCTCGATCCTGTCCTGTCCGTCTATGCGTCTATCTCGGGGTCCATTCCCAACTACATCGTAGCGTTCATCTTTATCATGATCTTCTCGGTGCAGTTGAAGTGGTTCCCCTCGCGCGGGGCATGGGATTCCGCGATTCCGGTGGGACTGACGACCGCGTACATCGGCAGCGTGTTCTACCATGCGGTGCTGCCCATCGCGTCCTATATTGCCGCGTCGGTCGGCATCTGGGCGCTGAACATGAAGGCCAGCGCGGTGGGCATCTTAGGTGAGGACTACATCACCGCCGCCCGCATCCGCGGCCTGACCAACCGGCGCATCATCACCAGCTACCTGGGGCGCAACGCCATGCTGCCGCTGGTGACGCAGCTCGCCATCTCATTTGCTTTCGTGTTCGGCGGCTCACCCCTGATCGAGAATATGTTTCTTTATCCGGGCGTAGGCTACTTCCTGAATGTCTCCCTGGCGCGCCGCGACTACCCGATGATGCAAGGCATGTTCCTCATCATCACGGTTGCAGTCGTGGTGGCGAACCTTGTGGCAGAACTGCTCAACGCGGTTCTGGATCCCCGGTTACGGGCGGAGGGTAACACATGAGTGCGGCGCCTTCCATAGCCGACAGCGTTCCCGCGGTGGTTCGACCGCGGCCCGCGCGGCGTTCATTCTTCGGCGTGATCATGCGCAACCAGCGGGCCTTCATCGGTCTGCTGATGTTGGTTGCGTTCTTCCTGCTGGCAATCGTCGGTCCCAGCGTCGTGCCCCTGGACATCAAGCCGAACTATGCACCGGGCGCGCGCCTGCAGGGGCCTTCGCTGGAGCACCCGTTCGGCACGGACTATGCGGGCCGTGACACGATGTCGCAGTTTGTGCACGGCGCGGCCGGTGTGATTATCCTCTCGTTCGCGACTGCGGTGTTTACGCTCATCATTGCCTTTGTGATCGGTGGGGTGGCCGGCGTCGCGGGCGGGAAGGTGGATGGGTTCCTGATGTTTATCACCGACATCATCCTGACCGTGCCGAGCTTCCCGATCATGATGGTGTTGTCGATGGTCGTTACGATCACGGACCCTATCAGCTTTGCCCTCGTGCTCAGCATCTGGTCGTGGGCCGGCCTCGCGCGGGCCATCCGGGCGCAGATCCTCTCGCTGAAGCGCCGCGATTTCGTCGAGGCCGCGCACATCATGGGCCTGGGCCTGCCGCACATCGTGTTGAAGGAAATGCTGCCTAACATGGCTTCTTACGTGGCGTATCACTTCATCATGATCATGCGCAACGCGGTGACCGCTTCCGTCGGCCTGATGGTGCTGGGCCTCGTGCCCTTCTCCACGACGCACTGGGGCATGATGCTGCAGATCGCAATGACTGCCACGGGCGCACTGTTTGGCGGGCCGGCCATGTGGTACTTCCTGACCCCTGTCATCGGCATCATGCTCTTCCAGATGGCATGCTTGTTCTTCGCCAGCGGCATGGAGGAAGCGTTCAATCCCCGGCTGAGGACGCAGTAAGATGAATAGCCCGACATTACGACCGGCAGTCCGGCCTGAACGCGCCGAAGAGCCCATCATGCAGGTGCAGAACGTCACTGTCGATTTCAAGCTGCCCAGCCGCACGCTGCGCGCGGTGGACAACGTCTCTCTGGCTGTGTACCGCGGGGAAATCCTGGGGGTAGTGGGGGAGAGCGGCAGCGGCAAGTCTACGCTTGCTACGGCTATGCTGAACGTGGTCGCCAGCCCCGGTGTCATCAGCACAGGCAAGGTCTTATTCAAGGACCAGAATGTCCTCGAATTCACGGAGGAAGACCTGCGCGACTTCCGCTGGCGCGAGGTGGCGATGGTCTTCCAGGCCGCGCAGAACTCGCTCAACCCGGTCCTGAAGATTCGCGAACAGGTCCTCGACACGGCTGCGGCCCACGGCAACCAGTCACAGGAGCAGGTGCTCAAGAAGGCGCGCGAACTGCTGCGCTACGTGCGGCTGGAGCCGGACCAGGTGCTGGATGCCTATCCGCACCAGTTGAGCGGCGGCATGAAGCAGCGCACCATCATGGCGTTGAGCCTGCTGCTGGACCCCGAGATTTTGATCCTGGATGAGCCGACGACGGCGCTGGATGTCATCACCCAGGCCTACGTAATGAACATCCTCAAGCGTGCCCACTTCGACCTGGGCATCACCATGATTTTCATGACGCACGATGTCTCCATCATGGCGAAAATTGCCGACCGGATTGCGGTTATGTACGCCGGCCAGGTGGTGGAGTTGGGCACGGTGGACGACATCTTCTATCGGCCCTACCACGCCTACACCAAGGGGCTGATCAACGCGGCCCCGTCGCTCACCGACGACGTCAGCAAGCGGCGCGCCATCCCTGGCTCACCGCCCGACCTGACGAACTTACACCCCGGCTGCCGCTTCGCGCCGCGCTGCCGGCTGGTGGAGGAGGACGCCTGCACGGGCGAGTGGCTGGGCGAGTTGGTCGAGGTCGAGCGCGGGCACTATACGATGTGCCATGAATGGAAGAAGGTGAGGGCGTAGATGGCGCCATTGCTGCAACTGGAAAACCTCCAGATGATGTTCAAGGGCAACAGCGGGCTCTTCCGCCGGAGCCGCCGCGTCGGCGCGGTGGCCGGCGTCAACCTGACATTGGATCATGGCGAGATTATCGCCGTCGTCGGGGAGAGCGGCTGCGGCAAGACGACCGTCGGCAAGATGATCGTGGGCTTGCTCAGGCCGACCGGCGGGCGCATCCTGTACAAAGGGGCCGATGTCACGCGGCTGCGGGGTGACGCCTACGAACGCTACCGCAAGGGCACACAGATGGTGCATCAGGACTCGTACGCTGCACTGAACCCCGCCCGCACGATTCTGCAATCGCTGACGGACCCGCTGATCAAGCATAAGATGGCGAAGAACCGCCACGACGCACACGATAAGCTGGAGGACCTGCTGCAACTGGTGGGTCTGACGCCGCCGAACCAGTTCCTCGACAAGTATCCGCACCAGTTGAGCGGCGGCCAGCGCCAGCGACTCCTGTTGGCGCGCGCGCTGTCGCTGCAACCTGATGTCATTGTGGCCGACGAGCCTGTGTCGATGGTGGACGTGTCGCTCCGCATCTCGCTGCTCGACCTGATGGGCGAGATGAACCGGCGTTTCAACATCGCGTTCATCTACATCACGCACGACCTCGCAACTGCCCGCTACATCGCTTCGCACGGGCGGATCGCTGTGATGTATCCGGGCAAGGTAGTCGAGACGGGCAACCTGTCGCAGGTCATGGCCGACCCGCGACACCCGTATCTACAGGCGCTCCTGGCGGCAGTGCCCATTCCTGACCCGCAAATCTCCCGCAACATGAACGAGCTGCCGTTGAAGAGCCTGGAGATGCCCGACCCGGCCAATCCGCCGCCGGGCTGCCGCTTCCACCCCCGGTGCCTCTATGCACAGAGCATTTGCGAGCACGAAGAACCCCCGCTGGTCGACTGTGACGGCCAACTGGTAGCCTGTCATTTCGCCGCGACGATTCCGAGGTGGTCATGGCAGTCGCCTTCCTCCGTGTAGTGCTCTACCTGGGGCTGCTGCTGCTGGTCATGAGTGTGTTCGCGCTGGTGATTGTGCCGCGCGACGCGCCGGGGTTTGTGGCTGCGGTGTTGGCGGTGGGCTTCAACGTGTTGACGGTGAGCATCGCGGCCGGGCTGCTGCGCTGGTTGCTGGCGCGGGAGGCGCGAGAGGAAAAGCGAGCCACGGAGCAAGCCGCACACCGCGATGCCGCACGCTGGGACGCGTTCGCGCAGAATGTGGAAAATGAGGAGCCGCGCGACCGGATGTAACGCATGGGACTCCGGCAACATAAAGGGCGCAGATCACTCTGCGCCCTTTATGTTGCCGGAGTCTATCCGAATACTCGTAGCCCAGGGCCTTGTACCCGTCAGGGCGCCGACAAGGGGCTAGACTACCCTTCTTCGGATGATCAAGCCAGCCTTCTACCTTGCGCCACTGACGGCCGGCGTGGGCGGAACGCTGTCGATGGTCCAGTTGCGCTCCACCGTGGCGGTGTCGCGCAGGTTGGTCAGCCACTCCTGGTATGCGGTGTATTTGTTCTGCGCAACCGTGTAGTCATCCAGCGGTCGGGCCGGGTCGCGCTCTTCCACCTTGATCAGGTGATAGCCGAACTGCGTCTTGACGGGTGCGCTGACCTCGCCGGCCTGCAGCGCAAAGGCTGCATCCTCGAACTCCTGCACCAGCCCCGCGCCGCGCGGGAACCAACCCAGGTCGCCGCCGTCAGCCTTGCTGCCGGTGTCATCCGACAGCTCGCGTGCCAGCTCCGCGAAATCCTCGCCTGCGCCGACGCGCTGCTGAATCTCGATGATGCGAGCCAGCGCCTGCGCATCGTCGCGCGGCTCAAGGGTTGGCGTGGGCGCCGGCGCGGCCGGGTCGGGCGTAGGTGTGGCCTGCCCTTCGGGCAGTGGCGTCGGCGTCGGCGCGGGCGTGCGCACGGATACCAGGATGTGCCGGGCATGCACCTGCTCGCCGGTCGTCGGCACGTCCTTGGTGACGTCCTCGTAGATCTTCTCGCGAATCAGGTCCCGGCGAATGAGCGCACGGAAGTCCGCCTCAGTCATGCCGGTGGCTGTGTTCATGCGGTCCAGGTAGTTCTTGTATGACGTCTGGAACGACTCCAGGCTCACGGGCGTCGCCGTTGGCGCGGGAGTGGCGGTCGAAGTTGGGATGGCTGTCGGCTCATCACTCGGCGTTGCGTTCGGGTCTGCGGTGGGCTCCGGCGCCGGTGTGCGCGTCGGCACGGGCGTCGGCGGCACGCGGTAGTAGCCGAACAGCTTCTCGATGGTCTCGGTGATCTCTTCGTCGCTGATCGTGATGCCGCGCTGCTGGGCCTGGTCTTCCAGCAGGGCATTATCGATGGCTTCATCCAGCACAGTGAGGCTGGTGCCCTGCGGGTCCGTGACCTGCCCCTCCTGGAACCAGGCGTACTTGACGAGCTTCTGATAGTCGCGTGTGCTCAGCCGCTGGTTGTTGACGGTGACTACCGGTTGGTTGGGCGCGATCAGGAGCTCCTGTACGACGCCCGCAACAATGAGCAGGACGAGGAGGATGCCGACCCCGGCGAGCGCCAGGAGGATACGGCGATTGGCCTCCGCGTCTTTGCGGCGCAGATGCGTTTCTTTGCGCGTAATCTCGCGCACTTCTTCAGGTTTGCGCTTCGCCATCTGTCTTCCTCAGAAGGGCCCCAACCGCTGCTGCCGCCGGGGCCCGGTCAAACCCCATCAGCTATAGCGGCGCACGTGCTCCGCAGTATAGGGCAGGAGGGCCAGGTAGCGCGCGCGTTTGACGGCGACCGTAACCAGGCGTTGGTGCCGCGCGCACGTGCCCGTGCGGCGCCGCGAGTTAATCTGCCCCTGGTCCGAGACGAACCGCCGCAGAGTGTTGACGTCCTTATAGTCAATCGTGTCGACCTTGTCGACGCAGAACGCGCAGACCCGCCGGCGCTGGAAGCGGCCCCGCGGTCCGCCAGGGCCGCCCGGCCTGCCACCTTCACGATTCCACGGCCGCCGCTCACCGCGCTCCGGAGCACCCGCAGGTGCGCCGCCTGCCGCGGGCTGGCCGTTGCCTTCTCTTTCCTCTACCATTGTGTTATGACTCCGTTTTGAGTGCTAAAATCCCATCTCGTCGTCGAAGCCGAGATCTTCCGGCTCGCTGCCGGGACGGCTGTCGAGAAACACCATTTCGGTCGCGACCACTTCGGTGCGCGAATGGCGCTGCCCGTCGGGATCGTCCCAACTGCGGGTCTGGAGGCGGCCTTCAACATAGACACGGGAGCCCTTGCGCAAGAATTGGTTGCTGACTTCGGCCAGGGTGCCCCAGGCCACCACGTTGAACCACTCGGTGGCTTCACGCCGCTCGCCGGCGCTGGTCGTCCACCCGCGGCTGACCGCGACGCTGAAAGAGGTCACAGGTTTGCCGCTGGGCGTATAGCGCATCTCTGGATCTCGCCCCAGGTTCCCGATGATCAGAACCTTATTCAGTCCTCGTGCCACCTCACCATCTCCCGTCTCAGCCTAGAAGTAAAACTGCTGCCATGCTCCAATCCAGATCACTCAGTCCTCGCCCAAGCGAATGACCAGGTGTCGGATGACCTGTTCGTCGAGCCGCAGATTGCGCTCGAGCTCGCGGGTCGCGCTCGGGGTGAGCTGGAAGTTGATTTGGATGTAGATGCCTTCGGTCTGCTTACGGATTGCGTAAGTCAGCTTCCGGCGGCCCCAAACGTTCGTGTCGGTCACTGTTCCGTTTGCCGCCGTGATCCAGCCGGCCACACGTTGATTCAACGTAGCCAGGCCTTCATCATCGAGCTGCGGGACAGCGATATAGACCATCTCGTAATCGCGTAAAACGTCGGACATGCCGCGCCAATGCCTCCTTTCCTCGGAAATCGCGGGCTACGCATTCGTAGCACGGTTGCCGCCGGACGGAGCAGCCTGGAGCCGCTCGCCGGGGGCAGAAAGAGCGAGGGCGTGGCAGCCCTCGCGCGGTAAAGAACACTATAACATAATGCTACTGTGAGGGCAAATTCGGGCCTCACCCCCCCGGCCCCCTCTCCTGAGTGCACCAGCACTCAGGAGAGGGGGAGTCGCCCC
>DAOUGK010000388.1:0-23485 GCA_034429055.1 Anaerolineae bacterium
GTGACGTTTCAGCTCGCCCGCGCGACCCTGCTGGACCCGCTGACCGTCGTGCTGGCGGTCGGTGCGGGCGCGCTGTTGTTCCTGTTCAAGCTCAACTCGGTGTGGCTTGTGCTGGGGGGCGCAATCATCGGGCTATTGTCCGGGCGGCTCCTATGGTAGAATGAATGTACCTTTTCCACTCAGTGTCTACCCGGATATATGCGTAGCCTAGCAGTCTGTCGGAGATTTGGCACTCTGCGACAGGCTGAATTGTGATACACTGGTCACATGACCAGAAAGTTCAAGACCGTTGACTACGAAGCGGCTCTCGAGCAGACCGTGAGTCTGCGAGAAGTGTTGCCGGCCAATCATCTGGCTCGGTTCGTCGTGGAACTGGTCGCTGAGTTGGACTTGACCAGTATCTACGAACGCTATGGCGCACGCGGCGGCGAAGCCTATGCCCCGGCGGTCTTGCTGGCGCTGTTGTTTTACGGCTACGCCACGGGTGTGTTCAGTTCCCGCAAGATCGAAAAGGTGACCTATGAGACGTTGCCTTTCCGCTTTGTGGCAGGTGGGCTACATCCCGATCACGACACGCTGGCGCACTTCCGCAAGACGTTTCTGAACGAAATCAAAGCGCTGTTCGTCCAGATGTTATTGCTGGCGCAGACGGCCGGCTACTTCCAGCTGGGCAACATCAGCATGGATGGCTCCAAGGTGCATGCCAATGCCTCCAAGAGCAAAGCCGTCAGCTACCAGCGGCTGCTGGAACTGGAAGTCCATTTGCGGGCCGAAGTAGACCAGTTGTTCAGCCTGGCCGAGCAGGCGGACCGCCATGACCTGCCCGAAGGCATGAATGTCGCCGACGAGATCGCCTTGCGCCAGGAACGTCTTGAACGTCTGGCCGAAGCCAAGAAGGTCCTGCAAGCACGGGCGCTGGAACGCCAGGCCGCCGAGCAGGCCGAGTACGAAGCCCAGCTGCGCGAGCGCGAAGAAAAAGCCAAGCGTACCGGGCGTAAGCCAAGCGGACGACCGCCGACGCCGCCGTCCGGCGAGCCGCAGGACAAAGACCAATACAACTTTACCGATCCTGAGTCACGCATCATGAAGTGTTCCAGCCGCGCTGGGTTTGAACAAGCCTACAACGCTCAAGTAGCGGTAGACCAGGACAGCTTGTTGATCGTCGCCTGTAGCTTGTCCAACCATCCTAACGATAAAGCCGAGGCCGAACCCACCCTGGCCGCCTTACCGGCCGCTCTGGGTACACCTGAGGCGGCAGCGCTGGACAACGGCTTCTGGAGCGAGCCCAACCTGGCTGCTTTGGCAAAGCGGCACATCGAGCCTTACATCGCCACCGGCCGCGAACCGCATCACAAGAGCTGGCAAGCGCGCTTCGCCGCCGAGCCTGAGCCACCCGCGGCGGATGCGAGTCCGCAGATCAAGATGGCCTACAAGCTGCGCACCGAGATGGGACAGGCCATCTATCGCTTACGAAAGTGCACCGTCGAGCCGGTGATTGGAATTATCAAGGCTGTGCTTGGCTTTCGTCAGTTCTCGCTGCGGGGTCTCGACGCTGCCGATGGTGAGTGGGCTTTGGTCTGTTTAGCCTTCAACCTGAAGCGCATGCACGCCTTGGCTGTGGCCTAACCGCGCCCAATGCACGATCAAGGCGGCTCAACCAAGCGCCGCCGAGCCGGTTTGGGGTTGTTAACGCACATTTTCGATAGTTGCCTGCCGGAGTGCGGCACCACCAGCCACGGACGTGAGCCTGTCAAGCTCGCTCGCCTGGCTGTTAGCCACCCATGACCACTTCTCTCCGACAGGCTGCTAGGGCCTTGTGCCCGTTAGTACGCCCACAAGGGGCTATGCTACCGCTTTTTCGGATAGACAGTAAGGAGGAAAAGGCGTTGGACGAAACGAAAATGGCGGGCAAGCGGGTGCTGGTGACAGGCTCCGGGACCGGAATCGGCAGGGAAATCGGCCTGGAGTTCGCACGCGCCGGCGCCGATGTCGTCTTTCACTATGCCCACAGCAGCCAAGGCGCGTTATCGGCAGCCGAGGAAGCACGCCGGTTGGATGTTCGCACGACCGTCCTGGCGGCTGACTTCAGCAGAGTCGAGGAAGTGCAGCAAATGACCCGCCAGGCCATCGACTTCCTGGGCGGCATCGACATTCTGGTCAACAACGCAGGCATCACCATGAACCGGCCCTTCGAGGATGTCACGCCGGAGCAATTCGACACCCTGTACCACGTCAACATCCGTGCAATGTTCTTTGCCACGCAGGCCTGTGTGCCCACGATGGTTGCGCAAGGGCAAGGCGTGGTCATCAATCTCTCATCGGTCCACGCGTATGAAGGCATGCCAGAACACACTGTCTATGCGGGCACCAAAGGCGCAATCGTCAGCTTCACGCGCGCCCTGGCAGTCGAACTGGCACTCAAGGGGATCCGGGTGAACGCTATCGCGCCGGGTTCAGTCATCGTGGAGAATCACTACAAGGCCGTCGGCGAAATCGATCTTGAGGGAGCCGGACGCGAGATCCCGGCCGGTTTTGTCGGTGAACCGCGCGATGTCGCGCGACTGGCTGTCTTCCTGGCCTCCGATGCGGCGCGCTACATCGTCGGTCAGACCATCATCATTGACGGCGGGACGACGGCCTGGCTGCCGTTCTGCGACGCCTTTCGCCACAAATCGGAGGCGAAATTCGGTAAGGACTACGTTCCGGGCATCTAGCGTCCGATCCTCGTCAACCATCCACCATGCGAGGCCAACATGACGTTCATCGCGATTGATTTGGGCACTTCCTTCATCAAGGGTGCGGTCTTGAATCTCGATACGGCAACCATCAGGCACACTCATCGTGAGCCGTTTCCCGCAGCCTTGCCCGGCCTGCCGCCTCTCTACAAGGAAGTCGACCCGGATGCCGTTCTGGCGGCGGTGAACTCCCTTTTGGCTACGCTCATCCCCTGTGCCGATGCAGAAGGCGGTCTGGAAGGCATTGTCATGTGCACGCAGATGCACGGACTGGTGCTGACCACGGCCACGGGGGAGCCCCGCTCCAACCTGACCACCTGGCAGGACCAGCGCGTGCTCGAACCCCACCCATCGGGCCGCGGAACCTACTTCGATGCGATGGTCGCCCGGCTCAATGCCGGGCAGATCCGCCAGCTTGGCAACGAATTGCGCCCCGGGCTGCCGGTCGGAGTGCTGTTCATGCTGGCGGAACAGGGACAACTCCCGTCGTCTGCCTTGCATCTCGCCTCGCTGCCCGATTTCGTGATCTCGCATCTCTCAGGGACACCGCCCAGCATCGAGGCATCGAACGCGATGGCGCACGGTGTCCTGAACCTGGAAACACTCGACTGGCACCACGAAGTCATCGCCGCGCTGGGGCTGGAACGCCTGCACTGGCCTGAGATCAAGCAACATGGTGCCGTCGTTGGACGGCTGGCTGTCGGCGGCCGCACCGTTCCCTGCTATACGCCCATCGGTGACTACCAGGCCGCAATTCTGGGTTCGCTGCTCCGATACCGAGAGTTGTCGCTGAACATCTCGACCGGCTCGCAGGTCAGCCTGCTGCGGTCAGGGCCGGAGTTCGGCGACTACCAGACGCGGCCCTTCTTCGACGGCCGTTACCTGGCGGCCATCACCCACATCCCCGCGGGGCGCGCACTGACTGCGTTGGTCCGGCTGTTCAGCGAGCTCGCTGAAGCGCAGGGGTTGGCGCTGTCCGACCCCTGGAGCTATGTCGGGCAGGCGGCTGCCGCGGCCGGGCCGACCCGCATGCAGGCAAACCTGGCCTTCTTCAACAGCTCGTGCGGGGATCATGGCGCGTTCACCGATGTGCGAGAGGAGGAGCTGACGATCGGCCACGTTTTCCGTGCCGCTTTCCAGAACATGACCGACAACTACTCCGCCTGCGCCCGGCGCATCTCGCCGGACCAGGAGTGGGAGAACCTGGTCTTCTCCGGCGGCCTGGCGCAGAAATTCCCGGTCCTGCGAGACCTGATCTGCGACAGATTCGGCGTGCCCTTCCGCATGTGCCCATCCGCGGAGGATACGCTGCTGGGGCTTATGGCCCTGGCCCTCGCCTTCACGGGCCGAACGGCCACAGTCGCACAGGCCGCAGTCTACCTGTTCGACACCTACCGCGAGTGAACCGGTCGGGTGTTGCCGCGGGTATGGCCTGGCTATGATCGGATGTGTGCGCTTGCCACTTTGGGGGTCTGAGCTGTTTCTGACTTACCGTACGAAGAGCGCCTCCGCCTGCACCTGGGCTTCGCCCAGTGCGGCCTCCGCATCCAGGTCGCCGTTAGCCACCTGCTCAACGGCCTGCAAGTAGGCCGCCACCGCGCTCCCGATCGCGGACGTTTCGAGGCTGCTATCCCAGATGAACAGCCGGTCGGGCAGGTTCCGGGCGATTCTGAGCGTCTCCTTGTCGACCAGCGCCGCATAGGTCTGCGCGGTAAGCTGCGAAGTGCGCGGCGCAAGCAGCGGGGTGGCTGCCTCTGGCTGGTCGATGAGGAATTTGATCCACTGCCAGGCGGCCGTCGCTTTCTGCGAGTTTCGCAGGATAGCATAGACATCCAACGCGGCCACGCCGAAGGACTCTTTGCCCGCCGGCAGAGGGACCATGCCAGGCACGGCCCGGCCCCTATCGCTCAGGAAGCCGGCAAAACGGGCCCGGTCAGCATAAAAGCCCAGCCAGAGCCCGCACCTGCCCATCCAGATGGCTCGGGTAATGTCTCCCATCTGCGCCTGGACATCCTCGGGAGGCGGATTGGCCTGATAGCTGCGTCTCAGCCCCGTATACCATGCGAGCGCATCCTCGTTCGCCGGGCTATCGAGGGTCGGTCGGGTCGGCTCGACCAGGTTATCAACAAGCTGACCGCCGAGAAGATAGGTGAAGATGGCCGCATCGCCCAGCTCAGGGCGGGCGCAATAGCCATAGGTGTAATCCACAGCGCCGGCCGGCGATTGGGCTGTCTGCGCTGTCAGCGCGAACTCATCCAGTGTCCACCTGTTCTCTGGAATCTTAATGCCTGCCGCGGCAAAGCGTTCGGTGTTGTAGTAGACGACGACCGGATTGATGCCTGCGGGGATGCCGAGTTGCCGCCCTTCGAGCCGGATCGCCTCCGCGGTGCCTTCGACCAGGTCGCTGAGCGGGAAGACCGTATCGCTGGCAGAGGTGCCTGCCTGGATCAGGTCATCAAGCGGCCTGAACTCGGTGAGGCGTTCGCTCGTCAGGTCCGCCAGCGCCACGCGCACTACATCGCACGTCGTACAGGACGCTTCCATGCTGGCGCCGGGTCCGCCCTGGCTCATCAGGTTGACCGTGATATGGGGAAACGCGGCCTCGAACTCCTCGATTAGCCTGGCATATGAATCTCTGGCATAGTTTGGCGCGGCGAAGCTGATCGTCACCGGTTCCACAGCGGGTGCGACCTGCCGGCCGCAGCCGGTGCCGAGCAAGATCACGATCAACACCCCGGCTGCCAAGCCGCGCAAGCGCGTATATGGACGTAAACTCTGCCTCATCGCAGTTGCCTCCTGGGCAGCCTCAGAACCGCCAGCTCATACAGCCTCAAACAGCAGCAGTTCCGATGCCAGCGGGGCCTCAACCCGAATCACCAGGCCCTGCTTCATCAAGACGAGGCCATCAACCTCGCTCGTCTGCCCATCGTTGTCAAACGTCACCCGATAGCGTCTCCCCGCATCCAGACCGCGGATGCGCAGCCGATACTCCTGTTCGTCCGGCGTCGCAAGCTGAAACAACCCTACGATCGCGCGCAGCCGGTCCCGCGAGGCGAGCTCCAGAACACCCCAGCCTTGCGGCTCCGGCCCTGTCAGGACCGGTGTGTGGTGGAATATTCGGCCGTCGCGCAGGTAGCGACGGACAAAGGTCTTGTACAGGTTCACCATATGGCGGACGCGCTCAGCCTGGACTGGATTGAGCTGCGAGGGCACCGGGTTGAGGAAGGCGACGAGGGGGTGGCCGAACAACAGGATACGAGCCTGGAAATCGAGCGAGGCAGCCTGGTGACCGCGGACACCCTCGCCCAGCAGCCCGTTGCAATACTCGGGTGGCAGGGCCATGGTCATACCGTTGAAGATGCTGAAGGAACGCGGGGCCACATGCCAGTCACTCACCAGCGTATCGTAGAAATGCCGCATCAGGCCAATGTCGGTACGACCGCCCCCGCCCGCGCAATTCTGGAAATAGACGTTAGGAAAGCGCTGCCTCAACCGCTCGTAGATGCCGTACAGCGTCTCATAGTAACGCCAACTGATGTTCTCGGTGAAGCCGGCCTGTTCAGTCTGCGCGTGATCCGTCACTGGCGTGTTGTGGTCCAGCTTGAAGAACTCGACCTCATTCTCCGTGAACACACGGGCAATCTCGGACTCCATCCACTCGGCTGCGCCCGGCGCAGTGAGATCGAGCAGGTCGCCAAGTCGCTGCTGGCCATCATAGGCGACGGCAACCCACTCCGGATGCTCCTGGGCAATCCGGCTCTGACGCCCGATGCGTTCTGCGTCAATCCAGAGGCCGAACCGCATTCCCTTCTCGTGCGCGCGGTCGCGGATGGGGCCCAGCCCTTGCGGGAAGCGGGTCAGGTCCACGTTCCAGTCGCCCACGGTCGCGTACCATTCGGGCACGCCGGATGCCCCGGGCACCAGCGGCGTGTACCAGCCTGCATCGATGAAGAAGACTTCGGCGCCGAGCGCGGCGGCTGTATCCATCTCGTGATACACGGATTCATAGGTGATGTTTTGTTCCGGCCCGATGCCGGAGAGCACCAACCCTGCGAGTTCGTCCGGCTGTCGCGGGAAAACTGTCTGGCGCAGGTGATCATGCATGGTCTGGATGACGGCATCCAGATCGGCCTGCATCAGACCGAGGTGCATTTCGGGTGTGCGGATCGTTTCTCCCGGGGCGATGACGCGCTGCGGCGCGGGCGCGTCCGGCCCGGCGCGAAAGCAGAGACAGGCCGCCTGATCTCCAGTGCCGATATCCGCATCGAGATCGAAATCGAATGAGTAGCCGCCTGACCAGGCAAGCTGGCCCATGAAGTGTTCACCCGTTGCGTGGTTGCGCAGGACGAACATCGGGTGCCGGTAGCGCTCACGGCGATAGCGGCCGTCCACCCGGTAGCCCGCGTTCGGCAGGATGTGCCAGCGGAAGCTCCCTTCGTCGCCCCAGTGGGTGTCCTCGAAGTAGCCGGCAGACCACAACGCAGCATCCTTGGTGGGCAGATACGATTGCCACCGTTTTGTCCGGTGCAGCACGCCGCTCCATACGGCGCATTGCGCCAGCGCGACCGGGCGTTCCGCGAGGTTCGTGATTTCCAGCCAGCGGGTCAGGATGGGCGTGCCGTCGAGTAGTGTGTGAACGGCCAGGCCGACGGGCCGCCGCGCGTGGCGGAGGCGCACGATGGCGTGCAGCCCTTTTTCCTCCGGATGCTGCTCCAGGCCGGCCCATTCCCAGTGCGACGCGAGCAGTTGTCCTTCGACCTCGATGTTGAATACCTGTGGGGTCGGGTGTCTGTCCGGGTCCAGCCGGATGTCATCCGGGTTGATGTAGCCTGCGCCGTTCCAGCCACGGCTGACCAGACGGCCCCGGATGAACGACTCCTCGTAGACCGTGAGCCCAGTGCGATAGCTCAAGGTCGGGAATGGCTCGTTCGTGATGTGAACATCGAACCAGGAAGGCACTCCAACAGCGGCCGCCATCATGTTGACCCTCCCGCGCCGTAGCGCAGAACTTGTCCCAGAAACTGCCGCGCATCATCCACGTAACGAGGCTCCGACGGGTACATGCTGACGAGTTGCAGGCACATCTTCAGGCTGTAGGCGTCGAAACGACCCCGAAAACCGGCATCAAACGGATGTCGCTGCCGATACGTCTGCAGCAGCCACTCATCCGCCATACTGAACATGGAAGACAGCTCGCGCACGTAGTCGGCGTAATAGCCCATGACATCCAGGAACGCGCTGACATACAGGCGCCCGTGCCTGCGATCCACCATGACGTTGCCGGTCCAGATGTCGTAATGGGTCAGCGTACCGGTGGGGCCGATGTCCAGCAGTGCGGGCAGTTGCCCACGCAAATGGGCCAATCCGTCCAACATCGCAGCGTCGAGCAAGCCCTTGTCGCGGGCCTCTGCCACCGCGACGTCATAGCGCGGGATCCAGAAATCGGCCCATGTGGCGGACCGTTTCGACGGGCTTAGTTCGACACCGCCGAAGCCCGGCTCCTGGTGCGTGTGCAGATCGATGACATGCTCGGCAATTTCCTGGGCGATGCTGCGCTGCTCGGCCTGGGTCAGTGTCTCACGGAGCGCAGAGAGCACTCTGCCGGGCACCTCGGACATGACGAGCACGCTGCCGGGTAACCTGTTCCCACTTGCGTCCAGAAGAAACGGCTCCGGCACGGGCATGGCCGTGTGCTGGCGGAAGTAGAGCAGCACGTCGTATTCCCGGCACAAAGCGGGATCATCCGGCTGCGGCGCGATCTTGATCACCAGGCGCCGCTCGGTCCCGTCCACCGGAACGGAGATCACTCTGTTCCACAGGCCGCCGGTCAGGATCGAGTACCCGTCGCAGCAAGTCTCGACGCCGAGGGCCTCGGTGGCCAGCGCGCTGAGCGTCGCATCCGTGAGATATGGGTCGATCTTCGCCCGCAGGATGTCTTCCTGTACGTTCATCCTACTCTCGACAGTCAGCGCGCCTGACAAAACCCGCCCGGTATGGAGCGAGATGACCTCGCTCCATACCGCATGCGCCGCCCTGCTACAGGCAGACCGACCAACACCCGATCAGAGGGCCTCAAAGAGCAGCAGCTCGGACGTGAGTGCGCCTTCCAGCCGGACAGGCAGTCCCTGCTTCATCAATGTGAACCCGTCGGCCTCACAGGTCTGCCCGCTGTTATCCCAGGTCACACGATAGCGCCGGCCGAGATCCAGCCCGCGCGCACGCAGCAGATATTCCGGCTCGCCCGGATCGGAAAGTTGGAAGAGACCGGCAATCCCCCGCGAGCGGTCAGCGGAGGCCAGTTCCAGGACCCCCCACCCCTTCGGCTCCGGCCCATCGAAGGCCGGGGTATGATGATAGATGCGGCCGGTCGCCATGAAGGGTCGCACGAAGTCCTTATAGAGCTTGACCATATGCTGGACGCGACCGAGCAGAGTGGGGCTGGCCGGCTGGCCGCGCGGCGCGAGAAAGCCCATGGTGGGCCGGACAAAGAGCAACAGCCTGGCCTGAAAGTCGACGTCGCCGGTGATGTGGCCGTCCTGACCGCCAAGCAGCCGGTCGACGTACTCCGGCGGCAGGGCCATGGTCATGCCATTGGTGATCGTGAACGAGCGCGGGGCGATCTGCCAGTCGGTGACCCAGGTGTGGCTGAAATTGCGCACCAGGCCGATATCCGTGCGCCCGCCACCGCCGGCGCAGCTCTCGAAAATCGTGTTCGGAAAGCGCGCGCGCAGGCGTTGGTAGATGGCATAGAGGGCCTGGTAGTAGCGCCAGTAGCCATTTTCGATATACCCGTCGCGCTCGTTGTATGAGCCCGGTCCCAGTCCGCCGACGTTATAATCCAGGCGGAAGAAGTCCAGTTCCTCCTTTTCGATCAGGCCGGCAATCTGGTCCTCCATCCATTGAGCTGCTGCAGGCTGGGCGATATCCAGCAAGCCACCCAACCGCCGCTCACCATCGTACGCCGTGCCCAGCCATTCCGGGTGTGCCTGCGCGATGGCACTCTTGGGCCCAATGCGTTCGGCATCCATCCAGAGGCCCCAGAGCAGCCCCAGTTCATGGACGCGATCCCGAAATGGCTTCAGGCCGTCGGGGAACCGCTGCCGGTCCACCTCCCAGTCCCCGACCGTGGACCACCAATCGCTGTGAGGCGCGGCATACCAGCTTGCATCGATAAAGAACACTTCGGCCCCAGCCTTGGCGCCGTTCTCTATCGCATGCCACACGCCATCTACCGTGATTTCGACCTCGGGGCCGATGCCCGTCTCAATCCAGCCCCCGCGGCCGCGTGCCTGAGGCAGGAAGACGCTCGCACGCAGGTGCTCGTGCATGGCCTGAATGGCCTCGTCGAGATCGCCAAAGACCAGGCCCAGGTGCATCTCGGGCGTGACAATCGTCTCGCCGGCCGCGATGATGCGCTGCGGAGCAGGGGCATCAGGCCCGGCACGGAAGGCGAGGCGCGCGGAGCCATCGGTCAGCCCCACGTCCGCATCCAGATCGAACTCGAAGGCGTAGCCGCCAGACCAGGCAAGCTGGCCGATGAAATGCTCGCCGGTGGCATTGTTGCGCAGAACGAACATCGGATGCCGGTGGCGGTCGCGGCGGAAACGACCGTCGATACGGAAGCCGGCATTGGGTAGCGGGTGCCACTGGAAGTTGCCCTCATCACCCCAGTGCGAGTCCGCCATGTAGCCGATGGAATAGAGCGGGGCGTTCCGGTCTCTCAGGTGGCCGCGCCAGCGCGGGGTGGTCTTGAGCACACCGCTGAACGGATAGGCCGCGGCCAGGGCCGCCGGTCGGTCACCGGTGTTGGTGATCTCGAGCCAGCGCGTGAGGACCGGCGTGCCGTCGAGCAGGGTATGCACCTTGACCGTCACCGGGCGCACCTCGTGCTGGAGCGTGACGGTTACATGGCGGCCCTGCGGCGCCAGATTCTCCTCCAGCCCGCCCCAGGCCCAGTGCGAGGCGAGCAACTGACCATCGATCTCCAGCCAAAAGGCCTGGGGGGTAGGATGCCGGGCGGGATCCAGCCGAGGGCTCTCCCAGTCATTGAGGAATCCGGCGCCGTTCCAGCTCCGGCCCACATAGCGCCCTTTGATCAACGATTCTTCGTAGGCTGCCAGCGCCGTCCGATAACCCACAGTTGGCGCGGGTTCCGTTGTCAACTGCACATCCGACCACCGCTCCGGTTCAAAGGCTGCCATTGTGTCGCTCCTTTCAGCGCTGCTGCTCCACACTTGCCGCGTAAGACAGGAGATTCGCGAGCAACCGATCGGCTGCAGGATGCCTGTCGAGGTTGTCCAGGATATTGAAGGTGTTCAGGATGAACGACCCGGCCCCGTAGCGATAGCCGGCCAGCAGGAAGCCCGATGCATAGCCGCCGGGGCAGGAATAGCCGAGGGCAAAGGCAGCAGCCATAGTCTCAGCGGGCGTATCCTGACCATCGAAGATCAGGTGGGGGATGACCGGGCCGTAGTAATCCCAGTCCATGACACCTGGTGCGGCCAGGCCCGTGAAGACGGGATGCGCTTTTGCCACGCACTCCTTGTGATACAACCAGTCATTGAACTCATAACAGCGACCGCGCGTCTCCGCGCTGCCTGCACCCAGCGGCAACCGCGCCAGCGCATCATCGCCGCGCTTGAAGACTGCGGGCGAGAGGAAGATGGCGACCGCCCCGCTCGCGATGCAGGCCAGGAGCGCCTGCCAGGTGGCATCGAGCGTCGCCTCAGGCATCTGGCTCAGGTCGCCGATGAGGACGACTTGCGGCGCATCCGGCTGATCGTCTGACTCCGCCTGGAAGGGCGCGGCTGCCACGCCGTGAGCCTTCAGCCAGCCTGACAGCCGGCCTCCACGCTCCTCCTGCCCATCCTCCAGGACCGCGACGGAGGGGCCGGCGCCGACGGCTGCGTCGTGCAGACGCTCGGCCAGTGTGAACTTGAGACGCCCGCCCGCAGGCCCCGCGCCGTGTTCGACCGTGACCGCAAACTCGTACACGCCGGGCGGCCCGGCCAGCTCCACGCGACCGGCAAAGACGGGCACGGCCAGCGGCGCGGGGCGGCCCGGCTCACCTGCCGATATGCGGGCGACCGTGGTCTGCTCCCAGGCGACTCCCGCAGGTCCGACGATACGCAGCCGGACCGGATATTCACCCGGCGGCAGCACGTCTTCGTTGGCCAGCACAGCTTCGACCTCGACCGGCTCACCGAGATGGCCGTGCAGCGAGCCGCTGGGCAAATCCACAAACAGACACCAACGGAGGGGCGCCCAACCGTCGCTCATCGCGTCAGCCAGGCCGGGCTTCCACTCGCGCCAGAAGGTCCACACACCTTCCCCGGTCATGCCGTGGTCGAGCATGCCGGTCAGGTTGAAGCCGCAAATCTGCGGGTTCGACCGAATCGCATCGAAGCCCAGCAGCCGTTGGCGCGCGTGGAGCCGCTGGCTGTCACGCAGCATGTCTTCGGGGAAAGCGTACACGCCGTCCATGCCGTAGCGTTGCCAATCGGCCTCAAAGTGCTCGGCCATGGAGCGCATCAGGGCGTGATCTTCCGGTTCATCAGGCCCGGTGCCGGTCCGGCGTGCCGATTGCTCGTAGAGCCGCAGCTCGCGAATGACATTCATGACGCTGCCGATGCCGTACTCCGAGAGAAACACGGGCTGCGTTCCTTCACCGAGCGTGCGGAGGAAACGGATCGTCGCGGCCGTATGCGGCGTGCGGGGATAGACATGCGCGTCACCGACCTCACGGAAGTAGCCGCCGGGATAGCCCAATTTCCAGGAGTAGGGCGCAGGCGCGGCACCGGGCGCCTCCGCGCCCCAAGCATGCTCCCACACGTCCGACCGGGGGTTGCTGACGGAGCCGATGCCCAAGTCACAGTCCCAGCGCCCGCTGCTCAGGAGTACCAGGCGGGTGATGTCCAACGCCCGGACGAGCGGCAGCATGCCGACAGCGTGGCGAAACACCGGCCCGTCGGTCGTCTCGTTCAACAGCCCCCAGATAACGACGCTCGGATGATTGCGGTCACGCAGAATCATCTCGCGCACCGAGAAATCAAACCGCTCGCCCATCCTGGGCGAATCCGCCAGCAGCCAGCCGGCCAGGGTCTCCTCGTAGACGAGCAGACCGATCTCATCCGCCAGGTCGAGTTGATACGGGTGGGCGACACCGGAGATGTAGCGGATCATGTTGAACCCGCAGGCTTTGGCGTAAATCAGGTCCCGGCGCAGCAGGTCGGGCGCGGTTGCGGGCGGCAGGATTTGGCCAATCGGGCTGTGATTTCCCGTGTGCGTGCTGCGCACAAAGATGCGCCGGCCATTCAACTGGAAATAGCCATCCACCACCCGGAAGTCCCGGTAGCCGAACCGCACCGACCAGGCTGCGGACGCAGGCGTCCCGCAGCCGTCGCTCAGCGCAACCCGCACCGTGGCCTGATACAGCGCCGGGGCATCCAGCTCCCACAGCCGGAAGTCGGGGACGCGGAGGCTGACCTGCACGGTCGTGGCTCCAGGGGCCACTTCCCGGGCGACAGAGGCCAGCGCGACGACAGCGGCAGCTTCCGCTTCGCCCGTCGCCGCCGGGCCGATGGAGAATGCCAGCTCGCACGGGCACGGGGTTCCGGCCTGGTTGGATAGAGCTGCCGTGACGATGGCTTCGCCCGTCTGCCAGTTGGCATCCACGGATACATCCGTGACATGGACGACCGGGGCCTGGGTCAACTCGACAGATTCGGTGATGCCGCCGTAATTATACGAGCCCCCATTGGCGAAGGGCACGTATTTGTTGCGGTGAGGCGTCTCGTTCAGGACGATGCCGTCGATCGGCTCGTGATGTGGGTTCAGCACGCGGACGGTAAGCCAATGCACCGCGTCGGGGGCCGCGGCCGCCAGCGCATCGGTGATATCCAGCGTGAAAGGCGTCTCGCCGCCCTCATGCTGTCCAACGTAGGTCCCGTTGACCCACACATCGGCCAGGTAGTCCACGACACCGAAGCGCAGCAGATAGCGGGCCTGAGGATAGCGCGGGGGTTCCGGGGTAAAGGCACGCGTGTACCAGGCAACGCCGTGGTAACCGGGGAACGTCTGCTGGATGATGCCGGGAACCGTGGTTCGCGCGGCAGCAGGGAGGGCAGGCATCGTGTACCAGTGCTGTTGCCGGCCCACATCGTCAGGGTCGCGGGCTAACAGCCATGTGCCGTCGAGGATATTATGCTGATGTGACACTGCATAGCTCCTTAAGGCTGTAACGTTTGGGCGTCGGTCAAGCCAGCGGCTGCTTCGTCTGCTTCAGGAGGAAAGGCGGGGGAGCAGGCCGGTCAGCCGGGTGTAGGGCCTGCACGCGACGAAGGATGGCCGCGCGACCAGTACGACCGCCAGGGCAGACAGTGTGGATGACAACAGCTGCGCCCGCGCCCGGCTGTCGATGTGGAGCCCCTCTGGTCTGCCATCAACCCTTCAGCCCGGAGGTCTGTGCCCCGCGTACGAAAGTCCGCTGTGAGAATGCATAGGCGACCAGAACCGGCAGTACGGTCAACAGCGAACCGGTAATCCACAGATCATAGCGCGTCCAGTAGATGCTGCGCAGGCCATTCAGGAACAAGGGCAGCGTCTGTTTGTCCATCGAATTGATGATGACGGAGGGAAACAGGAAGTTGTCCCATTGGCCCAGGAAGGTAAACACGGAGATCGTCGTCAACGGCGCCAGAGCCAACGGCATCACGACCCGCGAGTAGATCCAGAATTCGCCGGCGCCATCGATGCGCGCCGCCTCGATGAGCTCCGTGGGGATGCTCTCGCAGAAGCTCCGCATGGTGAAGATCCCGAAGGTGCTCCACAAGCTGATTACCACCAACGCCCACAGGTTGTCGACCAGCTTGAGCTCAGCGACCTGCACGTAGAGCGGGATCATGATAACCACGAAGGGGATCATCATGGTGGCCAGGATAATCTTGAAGAGCAGCTCCTTAAGCGGAAAGCGATACTTGGCGAAGACGTAGCCGGTCGCCGAAGCGGTCAATCCCTGGACCGCGGTTACAGCGGCGGCCACCCAGACGGTGTTCCACATCGCCAGGGGGAAGCCGCGGCGGGTGAAGATCTCGCCAAAGGTCGCGACCGACCACTGCTTCGGCAGCAGCGTCGGGAACGGGTCGATCAGTTCCTGGTACGGCTTGAAGGCTGAGAACACCAGGAAAATGAACGGGGCTATTGCCAGGACGGAAAGGATCGAGAGCAACGCATAGGCAGGCGCCTGACGGAGCACTTTGAGTATGCGTGACTTCCGATTCGCGACCCGATAGGTCTGGGCCGGTCCCTTTGTGACATCAACTGTCGTGATACCCATCAGTCCGGCTCCTTAGTACTCAAAGGTGGCGCGCAGGCGGTTCGTGGCTGTCTGGATCAGGAATACGATGATAAACAGCCAGATGGCAATAGCCGACGCAAAGCCGAAACGCCAGTTGGTGAAGGCTTCGGTATAGAGCCAGATGCTCAGCACTGTCGTCGCATAGCCCGGTCCGCCTGCATTCTTGGGCAGCAGCGCAGCCGACACATACACCTGTAACCCCTGGATCAACAGCATGGTGATGACGAGCATGAGGATGGGCGAAAGCAGGGGCATCGTGATGTGCCAGAAGGTCTTCCAGGCGCCGGCGCCATCGACGTAGGCGGCGTCATAGAATTCCTGTGGTATATTTAGCAACCCCGCAGTCAGCAGCACCATATAGGTGCCAAGTATCTTCCAGGCATCAATGACCGCCACCGTGGTCAGGGCGGAGCTTTCATCTGTGAGGAACTTGCCCTCCGGCAGCCCCAGGGCCCGCAGCCCGGCGTTGACGATGCCCGTGTCGGGGTCAAGGATCTGCTTGAAGAGGAGGGTCATCGCGACCAGCGAAACGACAACGGGGATGAAAATGGTGAATTGGAAGAAATTACGGCCCCGCTTGATCGATACCAGCGACATGGATGTCAGCAGCGCGAGCGGAAAACAGAAGAGCCACAGTTCAGCAGCATAGATCAGGGTCTTGCTGGTGGCGATGGGAAACAGAAAGTGTTGCGTCACCAACTCGAAATTCTGCAGGCCGATGAAGCGAACCTTATCCGGCTCCAGATAGTTCTGGTTGGTGAGCGCCATGATCAATCCGCGCACGATTGGCCCAATGGAGAAGAGCGCGTACCATGCGACCGTTGGCAACAGCACCATCAGGCCAAACCAAAACTGCGGCCGCCTGAGCGCCTTGCGGATCTGATAACGGATCCCGCGCGACTGCGTGGTCACCCGGCCTGTACCGTCAGGCAATCTGGATTCCGTGCTGACCATTCCTACCCTCCACGCGCAGATGCGACGCGCGCCTGGCGCCGCCGGCGCTCCTGCGGAGCGCCACAGCCATGTACCCGCTGTTGCTACTCGGGGCCACAGACATGCGGCCTGCTCCGGGGAACTTCCAGCGAAGGCCTCTTCCGTTCACAGGTCGAGAGCCAGTTGTGTACCGAAGCGGTTCTTCGCTGGAAGGCTGTCATAGTCCATACTGCGCCGCAAAGCCCACCCAACGTCAGCACCAACTCCTGGGCGGCCGCCGGCATGGGCATTGCGGGTGGGTCACTCGGGGCGGTTATGCCTCTGCGGTGTCAGCATCCCACTGCTGAAGCTGGTTCACGGCCCGCTCCTGGATCAGCTTGGCGCCCTCCGCCGAACCGATCTTCCCGGAACGAATCTGCGTGCACACATCGGCAACCGCAGACTCGACCTGGCCGATGTACCACTCGCCGCCGAAGAAGGTCTGATCCTTCAGCATGTCGAACTGATTCTTGTACATGTGGCGGATCACATCGGCGTACTTGTCGCCGGTGTCGTCCCACATGGGATGCTCGTTCGCCTTGATCAACGGGACGGGCACCATGTAGTTGGAAACGTAGTTCGTCATCCAGACCTGCTGCCCTTCCACCGTGGTCAGCCACTTCAGGAACTCGGTAGCGTTGGCCTGGTTCGCGACCCTGGGCAGGGTGATGAAGCCCCAGCCGCCTTCGCCCATCCACTTGTTCGGCTTCGTCGGATCGGCGTTCGGCGGTGTGAAGCATTCATACCACAGCCCCACCTCTTGCAGGAAGAAGATGACTGCCACGTTGCCACGGGCCACCGCCACCTTCTGCTGTTGTGCGAGGTTGGTCTGCGTGTCACCCTGATCCGTCTCGATGCCCATGCTCACCGGCGTTTCCACCAGCAGTTGCAGCACCTTGATCGTGTCATCATTGTCGAAATCGAACTTCCGGGCGTCGGCGTCCCACCACTTGCGATCCATCTGATGCAGCATGCTGGAGACGTAGGAGAATTCCCAGCCCGCGCTGCTCAAGCCGTAGCGGATGACCTTGCCATCCTCTTCGACTTGCAGCTTCTTGGCGAGCTCCCACATCTGCTCATAGGTGTCGAACTGGATCTTGCCGTTCAGCGGGGGGTACAGCTTGGCCTCATCCGCCGTTATCTTGTTGTACTTGAGGTCTTCGGTGGGCCAGGCGCCGGCCAGGCTGATGGTGCTGAATTCGGTCGGCACACCGTAAATCTTGCCGCGCCAGGTGTAGCAGGGGATGCCATCGCCGAACCAGTCCTTCTCAGGATCAGAGCCGGCGGCCTTGTAGACCGAGTCGCCGATGTCTACGACAGCGTTCTTCGGCAGGTAGCTCGCCAAACCTTTACCCATGACACAGGCCACATCGGGCGGGGTGCCCGCGGCCAGCGCCACCAGCGGCTTGCCGAACGGATCGTCCTGGGGCTGCACGACCACCTTAATGCCGGTCTTCTCGGTGAACGCCTTGCCCAGCGCTTCATACTTCGTGATGTGCGGATCGTACTTGAGACCCCACAGGATCAGTTCCCCGCTCGCGGCAGGCGCAGGGGCTTCCACTGCCGGTTTCTCGGCCTCAGCCGCGCCCTCTGCAGCAGGCGCTGCGGGTGCGGCCGCCGGAGGTGCACAGGCTGCGACGACGCCTGTGGCCGTGGCCAGGCCCAGCGCCTTCACCATTTGGCGTCGGGTCAGCTTCGTTCCTTCATCTAGACTCATTGCCGATCCTCCTTGTGGCTGAACGAGGAGAGCAGTTCGAACACTGCCCGGGGCACCGCCGTGCTGGCTGCTGTCACCATCACGGCTGAGATTGAGTGGCTGGGACTCATCACTGGGATACATGCAGCTTGTGACGCCTCCTTGCCCTCCGTGTGTGGGGGAACTGGCTCTTGCACACGAGTTAGCAGACGAACCCTGCGAGATCGATCCCGTCCTGTACTGCTGGGCCAATCCCGCTTACTGGCAGAGCGCTGAGTTGAAGTGAAAAGCCAGTCGCAGTCGGCCGGATTGGGGCTAGACAAAACGCGCGATATCTGATATAGTAACCAGGAAACTGTTTACAATCTACCATACCTTTGACCCCCTGTCAAGTATAATCTTGACAAAAACAAACCCATATGTTAGGTTCTGCCGCGCCGGTCCAGGATGGACCCGCCAGCAGGTCAGAAAGGCTGCATCTATGCCGCAACCCCGTCAGCGTGTCGTTTTCCAACCCGAAGTACGCCAGGGATTACAGCAAGGCATCCACACCGTCGTCTCAGCAGTCCGTCCGACCCTGGGCCCCCGGTCGCGCGTAGTCGTCTCAGAACTGCACACCGGCGCGACCGCCTTCGAGTTCCTGGACGACGCCGGCACCATCGCGCGCCGCATTATTCAATTGCCCGACCGCGACCAGGATGTCGGTGCGATGCTTGCCCGCAAGACCATCTGGCAGGTCCATGACCAGGCCGGCGACGGCGCCGCCACGGCAGCCGTCATCTTCGAATCCGTCTTTGACCAGGGGATGAAATACATCACCGCCGGCGGCAACGCCATGGCCCTGCGGCGGCATCTTGAGACCGGCCGTGATAGCATCCTCGACGAGCTGGCCCGCATGACCGTCCAAGTGAGGGGTCCCCGGCGGCTGGCCGAGTTCGCGGGGTCGCTGTGCGAAGATGCCGAACTGGCCGAATTGCTCGGCGAGATCTTTGATATCATCGGCGAATGGGGACGCCTCGATATTCGGGAGGGCCAGGGGCGCGAACTGGAGCGTGAGTATGTCGAAGGCCTCTACTGGGAAGGAGCCGCGTTTGCGCGTGAGATGCTGGGCGGCCCCCAACGCGACCGCGTCGACCTGGAGGATGCTGCGCTCCTGATCTCAGATCTGAAGGTCCAGGATGCCCAGCACATCATACACCTGCTGAGCACGGCGCGTGCGGCGGGTGTGCGCGCGCTCCTCTGCATTGTCCAGGACCTATCGCCCGCCGCGCTCAGCGTGCTCCTTGCTAACAACAGGCCGGGCCAATTCCAGGTGGTGGCGGCGAAGATGCCGTTCATGGTGCCGCTGAGGCAACAGGGCATCCTCGGCGACCTGGCGCTGCTCACGGGAGGACGCGCCATCATCGGGGATTCCGGCCAGACGTTGGCGACGATGCAGGCCAGCGACCTGGGACGGGCCCGGCGCGCCTGGGTCGACCGGCATAATTTCGGGATTGTGGGCGGCCAGGGCAATCCCAAGGCGATACGCAAGCACATGCGCACCTTGCGGACAGGTTTTCGCGCGGCCAAAGATGCCGAACAGCGCGACCTGCTGCGCGAGCGCGCGGGCAAGATGCTCAGCGGCTCGGCCACGCTCTATATTGGTGGCACGACCACCCTGGAGATTACGCGGCGCAAGGCCACGGCCCTGCGGGTGAGTGAGGCGTTGCGGGGCGCGCTGCGCGAGGGCGTCATACCTGGGGGCGGGGCCGCGCTCCTGGCCTGCCGGCCCGCGCTGGCACAGCGCCTGGCTGCCAGCAGCACGCCCGATGAGCGCATGGCCTACCGCATCCTTATGCGCGCGCTGGAAGAGCCAACCCGTACCATCATTGCGAATGCCGGGGCCGACCCCTGCGAGGTGATGCCGCAGATCAAGCGGGCAGGCGAGGGTTACAGCTATGACGTGCAGCGCGAACAGGTGCAGGACATGGCGGCAGCCGGCATCTGGAGCGGCGCCAGCGTGACCAGGTCCCTCGTGACCTCCGCCATCACGACTGCGGCGATGGCGCTGACGGTCGAGGTGGTGGTGCATCGCGAGCGCAAGATGGAGGTGGAGCCATGACAGGCCCCGCAAGCGTGGGGGTGCAGGATAACATGCCGGCCGAGTGGGTCTATGGCCTGGCGGCAGCGCCTGCACCGGCCGGCGGCTCGGTCTTATGCGGCGCGCGCAGCTCCGGCCTGTACCGGTCGCCAGATGGCGGCCAAACGTGGGAGCACCTGTATGCGGGCCTTGACCTGCCTGGCCCGCTGGCAACCGCCGCGGTCGCGCTGTCATCCGCATACCCCGGCGACGGCACGCTGTTTGCCGGTGTGGCGGGCGCAGTCATGAGCTCGCGCGATAATGGTCAGAGCTGGCACGCGGCATCGCTGGCCTCGCCTGCGCCCGTGGTGACGGCGCTGGCTGTTTCGCCGGATTACGAGCGTGACGGGGTCGTCTTTGCTGCGACCGCAGAGGATGGCGTATTCCGGTCCAAGGATCGCGGCGGCCGATGGGGCGCGTGGAACTTCGGCCTGCTCGACCTGAACACACTCTGCCTGGCACTCTCACCGGCGTTCAGCCAGGACCAGACCCTCTTTGTCGGGACCGAAAGCGGAATTTTCCGCAGCACGAACGGGGGCCGTGCCTGGCGTGACGTGGAGTTTTCGGAAGATCATGCCCCGGTGCAGTGCCTGGCGCTCTCGCCCGCCTATCGGGCGGATGGCGCGCTGGCTGCAGGCACCGAGTCGTGCGGGTTGTTCTTCTCGTACGATACCGGTGAGACCTGGCACCGTGTTGCCGCCGATGTTATCACCGGTTCGGTTATCGCCGTGGCGCTCTCGCCTGCGGGACCGCAGCAACGGGTGCTCGTCGCGACCGATGAAGCGCTCCTCCTGTCAGACGATGCAGGGGCCTCATGGGCGTTCCTGCTCCAGGAAAGGCACACGCAACTGACTTGTTGTGCTGCGCCGGTGGACCTGATCGCGGGCGGGGAAGTGTTCGTTGGCACCATGGACGGCCGGGTTCTGTGCGGGACATTGCCCACACCAGCTTGATTTCCATCATGGAGGTAGGTGGCACATGGAAGCTCTAGGCATTACGCCACCTGTACACAATCAACTCTGGCAATCGGTCCTGCATCAACTGCGGGTGGCTATCGTAACGGGCGCGCTGCCGCCAGGCACGCACCTGGTCGAGGTCGAGCTGGCCACGCGCCTCGCGGTTAGCCGGGGGCCTGTGCGCGAGGCGCTCGCCCGGCTGGAGCACGAAGGGTTAGTCGTCAACTACCCGTATCGCGGCAGGTTCGTCGCGGAGATTACGGAAGAGGACATCCACGAAATCTATGATTTGCGCCGGCTCATCGAAGGTCGGGCTGTCGAATCGCTGGGCGAAAAACTGGATCCAGCAGACATCGAGCGCCTGCGTAAGATCAGGGAGCAAATGGTCCTGGCGCTCAACGAAGGCCGTAACGAAGATTTCGCCGATCTGGACATCGAATTCCACCGCCAGATCATCACCATGAGCAAGCGCGAGCGCCTGCTGAAAATTTGGAATACGCTTTCCAGCGTCACCCATGCTTTCATCGTCTTCAACGCGCGTAACGACCCTGAAGCCATCGCGCTCATCGCCGGGCCGCATGCGACCATTCTCGAAGCGCTTATCCGGCATGACACCGTCGCCGCGCGCGAAGCCCTGATCCAACACCTCATCGAAGCGGAGGTGGGGCTCATCGGGGCCAAGGCGAAGACCGACAAGGCGTGAATGGTTGGTGCGCCACGGTCAGTGCAGGCCATCAACCGTCGCGCCCGCAAATCTCGTCCAGATACAGACAGCCCCAGGATAGAAGTGGTTTCATAGTGCGGCTAGGCTGCACCTGCCAACAAGTAACTTTTGTCACCCACCCGATCCCCGATTTGACAAGCTCCACGGCTGCGTTATACTGATTGCACCCTCAGGCACTTAGGAGTCACAAATGCCCATCCTCGAGGCCACGCAGCTCCGGAAGCAATACCGGCTGGGCGAGCAGCCGGTCAACGCACTGGCGGGGGTGGACTTTGCCGTTCAGCGGGGGGATTTCGTCGCCATCATGGGGCCATCCGGCAGCGGCAAGTCCACGCTGCTGCACCTGCTGGGCGGCCTGGACCGGCCATCCGGCGGCGAGATCACCCTGGACAACCTCCGCCTGTCGGTCCTCACCGATGACCAGGCCACCCTCGCCCGCCGGCACAACGTCGGCTTCGTCTTCCAGTTCTACAACCTGCTGCCCACGCTGACCGCCGAGGAGAACATCACCCTGCCGCTCATCATCGACGGGCAGAATCCGGCCAAGTTTCGCGAGCGCATCGACGCCCTGGTGCAGCTCGTGGGCCTGGCCGACCGCCGCCAGCACAAGCCCGACCAGCTCTCCGGCGGGGAGCAGCAGCGCGTGGCCATCGCCCGCGCGCTGGTAACGCAACCCGCCATCGTGCTCGCCGATGAACCGACGGGCAACCTCGACTCCAAGACCGGCACCGCCATCATGGAACTGCTGCGCCGCTCGCGCGACGAGCTGCAGCAGACCATCATCATCGTCACGCATGACCCGCGTGCGGCCGCCTACGCCGACCGGGTCGTCATGCTCCGTGACGGGGTAATCCGCCATGACATCGCGTTCAGCCCGCAGCAGGACATGAGCCAGCGGCTGCGCGTGGTCATCCAAACCATGGAAGACGCCCAGAACGACACATGAGCAAACTGGACCTCCGGGCCCGGCTCATCCATGCGCGGCGCCTCATCACGCTAGCGTTTAGTTCGCTGCGCGCCCGGCCGCTGCGCACCCTGCTGACCACCTCCGGCGTGATCCTCGGGGTGGCCGTCATCCTCGCCATCAGCGCGACCAACGTCAGCACCCTCGCCGCCCTCACCGACGTCTTCAGCCAGGCCTCGGGCAAGGCCCACCTCACCATCACGCCCTCGGATGCCAGCGCGCAGGGCTTCCCCGCAGCCGCCCTGGAGCGCATCTCGGCGGTCGGCGGCGTGGCCGCCCTGGTGCCCGTCGTGCGCGGCCAGGTCTCGCTGGCCGATGGCGCCGCCCCCGCCCAGACCGAACTCAGCATGCTCGGCGCCTCTGCCGGCGGCCTGCTGCTCTACGCCGTCGATCCCCTCGTGGACCAGCGCGCACGCGAGTACAAGATCATCGCCGGCGAATTCCTGTCGCCGGATCGCGGCGCGTACGACGTCGTGCTCGTGCAGTCCTACGCCGACGAGCAGGAGATCCGGCTGGGCCACGAGGTGACGTTTCTTACCCCGGGCGGCTCCGTCCGGCTGCGCGTCGTCGGGCTGATGGACAAGGACGGGCCGGGGCAGCTCAACAACGGCGCGTTCGGGGTGATCCCCCTGGAGACGGGGCGCGAGATCTTTCTGCGCGGGGGCGACCTGGACCAGATCGACGTGGTCGCCCGCACGGAGAACTCGTCCGGCCCGGCCCTGGAGCAACTGCGCAGCGCCCTGCAGGCGCGGCTGGGCGCCGACTACACCGTCACCTACCCGGCGGCCCAGGGCCAGCGCGTCTCGCAGATGCTCAGCGGTTACCAGATGGGCCTGAACATGTTCAGCGCCATCGCCATCTTCGTCGGCGGGTTCCTCGTCTATAACGCCTTTTCCATGACCGTCGTCGAGCGCACCCGTGAGATCGGCATGCTGCGCACCCTGGGCATGACCCGGCGCCAGGT
>DAOUGK010000389.1:0-6391 GCA_034429055.1 Anaerolineae bacterium
GCTGCTGGCGGGGGACGTGGACCTGGTGCTGATGGATGCGGCGTCGTCGCGCGGCTACATCGGGGCCAACCCGGACCGGCTCAAGATCATCGGCGAGCCGCTCGGCACCGAGGAGTTCGGCTTTATCTTCACCCCGAATTCGCCCCTGGTCGAGCCCTTTAACGCAGCCCTGGCGACCATGAAGGCCGATGGATTCATCGACCATCTGAACACGCGCTGGTTCTTCATGTACGATCCGGCCGCGGAGTGATCGGTAACGAGTAACGAGTAACGAGTAAAAAGTAAGCGCAGTGTTACTCGTTACTCTTTACTCATTACTCGTTACTCGTCTTAAAACCATGCCATCACAACTGCCGGCTACTCGCATCGCCCCGCGCGAATCGCGCCTCATGCCTGTCACCAACTGGCTGGCGCGGCTGCCCTATTGGCTGCTGGCCGCCATTCTGCTGGCGCTGGTCTTCCTGTTCGTGATGTTGGGCCGGGCCGACTACCGCGTGATTCTCAACGCGACGGCCAAGGGCATCGGCACGACGGTGTACGTAACCCTCATCGCGTACCTGCTCGCCATGCTCGCAGGGTTGCTGATCGGGTTGATGCGCGTATCGAAGAACCGGCTGGCACGCGAGGTCTCATCGTTCTACGTCGAAATCGTGCGCGGCGTCCCCATGCTGGTCATCCTGTACTATATCGCCTTTGTGGGCGCGCCTGCGATCGCCGCCGCGCTGAGCTGGGTCGGCTCGACGCTGGTCGCGCTCACCGGGTTGCCGGGCGTTTTCGGACCCCTCGCCGGCATCCAGACGCGCGACCTGGACTTTACGTTCCGCGCCATCCTCGCGCTCACGCTGGGCTACAGCGCGTTCGTGGCCGAAATCTTTCGGGCGGGCATCGAGTCGATCGGCCGGGGACAGATGGAGGCGGCGCGCTCGGTGGGGATGAGCTACGGCCAGGCGATGCGTTATGTCATTCTGCCCCAGGCCGTGCGCAACGTCCTGCCGCCGCTGGGCAATGACTTCATCGCGATGCTCAAGGATTCATCACTCGTCTCCGTGCTGGGCGTGCAGGACATCACCCAGATCGGCAAGGTCTACTCCTCCAGCACCTTCCGCTTCTTCGAGACCTATAACGTGGTGGCGTTCCTGTACCTCATCATGACCGTGGGCCTGGCGCTGCTCATGCGCTGGCTGGAGCGGCGGATGCCGGGGCGGGCCTGAGATCCAGCGCGGGCGACAAATACAACCACGGCATACACGGACCACGCGGAAAGATGGTTTGATCCTCCGCGTGGTCCGCGTATGCCGTGGTTGTGCTTACAGCCACGTCCGCAGTTGCGCGGTGGAGCTCAACGCCAGGTCTGCGTCCTCGAAGTCGCTCTCCGCGCCAAACCCGCATAACACCCCCACGGCCAACGCGCCGGCGAGCTTGGCCGCCTGCGTGACCGGCTTCGTGTCGGCCACCACGACGCACTGGTTGACCGGGATGCCCAGCCGGTTGGCGGCCACGACCACCGCGGGCTGTGGCGGCCGCGTCCGCCGCTGGTCCTCGCGCGTGACAATCGCGCTGAACAACCCGCTCAGCCCGCAGCGCGCCAGGAACACAGCCACATCCTCCCGGCTGCGCGCGGTCACGATGCCCAGCCGATAGCTGCGTGCCAGGATGCGCAGGGCATCGGGCGTGCCCGGCATCACCGCGAAATTGGAGCGCAGCCGCGTGCCTGTGAAACGCCGCAGGGCCGGCTCCCACTGCTTCGCGCGGGCCTCTTGCTTGAGGCGGATCAGCAGGCTCAGGAAGCGGTTGACCCACCGCTCGCCCGCCATCATGGCCCGTCGTGCCAGCCGCCGGCGCTGCGGCTCGGACAGGAAGTTCGACAGGAAGGCCAGCCGGTGCGCCAGCGCATGCTCGCGCTCGTGGTCGATTTCCAGCAGCGTGCCGTCCAGGTCAAAGAGGATGCCGCGCACCGGCGTCTGCTGCACGAGCGTAGGCCACTGGGCTGCGCGATTGCGCGCCGGGGTTTCCGGCGGGAACGGCTCCATATCGAACAGCTTGCGGAAGATGTACCCGATCAGCACGCGCAGGGCGGCTATCGTAGGGGCCGCCAGCAGAATGCCCAGCACGCCGCCCAGCTCGTTGCCCGCCAGCACGCCGAGGATAATCACCGCGGGATGCAGCCGCACGCGGCGCCCGACGATGCGCGGCAGCAGATACAGATTCTCGACCTGTTGGATGGTGATATAGACGCCCATCACCAGGATAGCGAACCAAAGATTTGGGATGGGCAGCCAGGTGGACCCGAGAAAGAGGGCAATCGCGACGCCGGGAATGGCCGCGAGGAATGGCCCGATTGCGGGCACAAACTCCATCAGGCCGGAGATAAGCCCCAGCACCGGCGCGTTTCGCACGCCCAGGATGCTCATGGCCAGCCAGACGACAATCCCGACGATGAAGCCGAGGATCAACTGGCCGCGCACGAACGCGTCCCAGATATGGCACAGCTCGCGCCACAGGCGGCTCAGCTCAGGCCGCCAGGGCGCCGGCACCTGCTCTGCAATCGCCTTGCCGATAACCGGCCCGTCGCGCACGATGTAGAAGGCCACGACGAGAATCAGGAAAGCCCAGAAGACGCCGTTGATGGCCCCGCGGACGACGCCCGCCGCGCCCGTCGCCACCGAGCCCAGGATGCTTTGCAGGCTTACGATGTTCGTGAACTCGGGGCCGATCAGCCCGCGCAGCCACTCGTTGATCGGCTCGTAATACGGCCCCAGGTCGATGCTCCACGATGGCGTAATCGTGATGGGCTTGGGGGTGGCCTCCAGCAGTTCCTGGACGATGTTGACCAGGGTGTTGCCGAAGGCGGTCAGGGCGTTGACGAGCCAGGGTGTAATCGTCGCCGGTACGGTCAGCAGCAGGAGGACCACGATCAGCTCGGTGATGAAGACGACCGGTGTGCGGGGCCAGCCGCTGTTGCGGATGAAGCGGTCAACCGGCAGCGACACGAGATACGCCAGCAGCAGCGTCAGAATGACAGGCGCGAGAATCACGCTCGTCCTGGTCAGCAGCCAGACTGCTGCGACGAGCGTGACGATGATGACGAGTTGCTTGAAGAAGGGATTCCAGCGCGTATTCATCGATATTGGCTCCGCTCGAAGTCCCATCTTACCATATCTGGCCGCGCGTGTTCAAAGAAATCGGGGGCGGCTGTTAAAGACAGACCGCCGGGGCAGGCATATGTCTGTCACGGCGGTCGGTGGCTCACTTATGGCTCTGGCGCGAGATCAGTTCAGCAGGCCGGCCTCGTCCAGCGGCCAGTAGCGCACCAGCGCACGACCGATAATCTGATCCAGCGACACCGGGCCGAAGGTGCGCGAGTCCCGGCTGGCCGACCGGTTGTCGCCCATCACGAACACGGTCAAGGGCGGCACGACCCATGAACGGCCCCCCCCGAGCGTATCCTGGTCGAGGTACGGCTCGTCGAGCGGCACGCCGTCGATGAACACGCGGCCATCTGCGACGGTCACGCGCTCGCCGGGCAGGCCCACGACGCGCTTGATGAGCAGCTCCGGGCTGCCGCCAGGGTCATGAAGCACCACGACATCCCCGCGCCGCGGCCCGTGGAAGCGGTAGGACAGCTTCTCGATGACCAGCCGCTCGTTCGTGTGCAGGTTGGGCTCCATGCTCTGGCCGTAGACGCGCGTGGCCTGGGCCAGGAACACATGGATGAGCAGCGCAATGATGATGGCGGGCACGATTGTGCCCATCACATCGCGCAGCATCGCTTTGAACCAGCCGTCGCCCGCCGGACGGGCCGGCCCAGAGGCCGGTCCGTACACAACAGGGCCAGGGGTCGTCGCCGCATCCGGAGCGTGAGGCTCCGGCGCTTGAGACGTCGCTTGATCCATTGCTTTTTCCCGATAGTCAGGTTTTACCGCCGTGGTCTGCCGCGATCTCCGCCCCGGTCGCCGCCACGATCACCGAACCGGCTGCCGCCGCGGTCGCCGCCGCTGCGCGGGCCGCGATCGCCGCTCGGCCGGCCGCCGCCGGAGCCGCGGTCACGCTCGCGCGCCTCTTCGACGGTCCAGCCTTCCATGACCGCCTGGCGGCTCAACCGGACCTTGCCGGATGCGTCGATGTCCGTCACCATGACCGTGATTTCGTCGCCCAACTGCACGACTTCCTCGACGCTCGGCACACGATAGTCGGCCAACTGCGAGATGTGCACCATACCGTCCTGGCCGGGCGCGATCTCGACGAACGCGCCGTAGGACTCGATGCGCACGACCTTGCCCGTGTAGATGCGGCCGAGCTTGATTTCCTCGGTCATCTTCTCGATCTCGGTCAGCGCCTGCTCGGCGCCGACGCCCTCTGCGCCGGAGACGAACACGGAGCCGTCATCCTCGATGTCGATCTTGACGCCGTACTGCTCCTGCAGGCTGCGAATCATCTTGCCGCCAGGGCCGATGACCTTGCCGATCTTCTCCGGGTCGATGTGCGTCGTCAGGATGCGCGGGGCATGGACGGACAGGTTGCGCCGCGCCTCAGGCAGCACGGCCAGCATCTTGTCCAGGATGAACAGGCGGCCCTGGAGCGCCTGGGCCAGCGCCTCTTCGAGAATCTGGAAGGTCAGGCCGTGGATCTTGATGTCCATCTGCAGCGCGGTGATGCCGTGCGCCGTGCCCGCAACCTTGAAGTCCATGTCGCCCAGGTGATCTTCGATGCCCTGGATGTCGCTCAGGATGGCATAGCGCAGGTTGGCGCTGTTGACCTCGCCATCGGTGACCAGGCCCATCGCAATGCCGGCAACCGGCGCCTTGATCGGCACGCCCGCGTCCATGAGCGCCAGCGTGCTGCCGCAGACGGAGGCCATCGAGGTCGAGCCGTTGGAGGACAGCGCCTCAGACACCAGCCGCAGCGTGTACGGGAAGGACTCCTGCGCGGGGATCATCGGTTCCAGCGCGCGTTCGGCCAGTGCGCCGTGACCGATTTCGCGACGCCGCGGGCCGCGGTTGGGTGCGACTTCGCCGGTCGAGAAGGGCGGGAAGTTGTAGTGGTGCATGTACCGCTTGGATTCTTCGGGGCTGAGCGTGTCCAGCGATTGCGCATCGCCCGGCGTGCCGAGCGTCGCAACGGTCAGGACCTGCGTCTCGCCGCGGGTGAACAGGCCGCTGCCGTGCACGCGGGGGAGGACCCCCACCTCGACCGTGATGGGCCGGATTTCGGTGTACGCGCGCTCGTCCGGACGAACCTTGTCGCCGAGGATGCGGTCGCGCACGACCTTCTTCTCGATGCTGTCGAACGCCGACGCCAGTGCCTTCGGGTCGTAGGTCTCGCCCAGCGCGGCGACCAGTTCGGTGTGCAGCGCCTTCATCGCGGCGGATTGCGCCTGCTTGGCGAGCGGCTGCGCAAAGATATCGCGCATCCGGCTGCCGATCCAGGTGGTGACGGCTGCCTCAACGACCGGGTCGCTGGAGAAAGCCGTGTAATCGAACTTGGCCTTGCCGATTTCGGCGCGCATGCGGTTCTGCAGCTCGATGATGGGCTGCATGGCCTCGTGGCCCAGCCGCAGCGCCTCGAGCATCATGTCCTCGGGCAGCTCGTCTGCGCCCGCTTCGACCATCAGGATGGCATCGGCAGTGCCGGCCATGCGCAGGTCGAGCGTGCTCGCGGCCATCTGCGGGACGGTCGGGTTGATGATGAACTCGCCATCCACAAAGCCCACGCGCACCGCGCCGATGGGCCCGTCCCACGGGATATCGGAGATGGTGACCGCGGCGCTGGCCGCGATGATGCCGAGGATGTCCAGGTGGAGCTCAGGGTCGCGGGCCATCGCGGTGACGATGACCTGCACCTCATTGCGCATGTCCTTCGGGAAGAGCGGGCGCAGCGGGCGGTCGATCAGCCGGGAAACCAGGATGGCCTGGTCACTGGGACGGCCTTCGCGGCGCATGAAGCTGCCGGGGATGCGACCCGCGGCGTAGAGGCGTTCCTCGAAGTCCACGCTGAGCGGGAAGAAGTCGATACCCTCGCGGGGCGCTGCACCACACACCGTGCCCAGCACGAGTGAGTCGCCGGAGCGCACCGTGACGGCGCCCCCGGCCAGTTTCGCCAGAGTGCCGCTCTCGATGATAATCTCGCGGCCGCCGACGGTGACGCTGTAAGAATGTTTCTGCATGTTAACCCTTTACCTCTCTGTGATATTCTGCCGGAGAGGTTCAGGGACTGGGGAGTGCTGTCGAAGTCGGCGCTCCGGCGGAGCTTACGCGCCACGCGCCAGCGTCCTCGACCCCACTCCCCAATTCCTGTGCCTCTCAACGGCGACGTCCTTACTTTGTTCGAGTCTATGCGCTGTAGCTTCGCTACAGCCTGTAGAACCAGAGCTCAGTTAAGGCTTGATACTAAG
>DAOUGK010000390.1:0-4095 GCA_034429055.1 Anaerolineae bacterium
CCCGACCCCCTCTCCTGAACGCCGAGCGTTCAGGAGAGGGGGAGCTTTACCGATGACAATCCACATGGTAAGAATTGACGATAGCCGCTGGCCCAACAGCTTCATACCCCTCTCCTGAGCTTGCTCAGGAGAGGGGGTAGGGGGTGAGGTCTACTCCGAACAGCTCCGGCAGCCGACGGTCGTCACTGCGCCGTCCGACAGGCCGACCAACACCATCGCACCGGTGGTCAGTCCTTCCGGCGCAGCGACACACATCGGCGCAACGTCTTCGGCCAGGTCCAGAGGCAGCTCCAGCCAGGATTCGCCGTTATCCTCGGAGAGATAGAGCCCGCTGTCCATCAGAACGAGCAGCCGCGGGGGCGCGGGGTACTCGGGGTCGAGCAGCACCGCGTTGACTGCACCCGCGGGCAGTCCGGAGAGATGCGTCCAGTTCTTCCCGCGATCGGCGGAAATCCACAGCCCCTCTTCCTCCGTGCCGACGAGGATGATGCCGTCCTGGGCATAGTGCGGCGACAGGGCCAGCGCCAGGACCGGTGCCGCTTCTTCGGGGAGGGGGACCTCGCGCCAGGCCCGGCCGCCGTTCGTGCTGCGGAACAGCCCCGTCTCCGTGCCTGCGAACAGCGTCTCGTCGGCTCCGAAGTCAGGTGAGAGAGCCACAGCAAGGACGTTCAGGTCGATCAGTCCGAAGTTCCACCCCACCCAGTTGGAGCCGCGATTGGCCGAGCGAAACACGCCGTCCTGCATCGAGCCGGCGAACAGGATGCCGTCCTCTTCATAGGCGGGCGAGATGCACAGGGTGGATACCGTGGGCGGGGGCGCGGGCAGGGTTGCGACCTGCCAGGTCTGTCCGCTGTCGGTCGAGCGCAGGACGGAACCGGCCACGCCTGCAAAGACGGTCTGGTCTTGCCTGAACGCAGGTGAAACGGCGACCGCCGGCGTCGGCAGAGCCTCCGGCAGGTTCAGCGCGGCATAGGCAGGCTCCCAGGTCGCGCCCCGGTCAGCCGTCCGGAGCAGGCCCGCGGCGGTCGCAGCGAAACAGATGCCATCGCCGGCAAACTCAGGTGATGGCGCGAGGGCATAGACCACAGCGCCGGCGTCGGCGGCTTCTTCGAAGACTGGTTCTGACATGATTGCGGCTCTCTGTCTGTGGGATTCATGTGCGTGGGCATTTTACGGGCAATCGGCGTGCAGAGCAAACTTGCCCGGCATCGCGGACGGTGATAGCATGGTATCGTTACCATTTCAAGGAGAAACTCGAATGACACAACATAATCTCACTGCCGCAACGAGTCCTGACCTCAATAAGGACGATCTCATTGTCATCGCAGGCGCAGGCGGCTTCATCGCCGGCGCGCTGACCCGCCACTTCCACGAGCAGGGCTTCACCCGCATACGCGCCATCGACAAGAAGCCGCTGCCCTACTGGTACCAGCGGACACCGGGCGTCGAGAACCTGTGCCTGGACCTGAGCGATCGTGCGAATGCGGAAAAAGCCGTCGAAGGCGCGACGGAGGTCTACAACCTGGCCGCAGACATGGGCGGCATGGGTTTCATCGAGCGGTTCCGCATCGAGTGCCTGCGCAGCATCCTCATCAACACGCATCTGGTCGAGGCGGCGTACCGCGCGGGCGCGCGGCGCTACTTCTTCTCGTCGTCCGCATGCGCGTACAACACCGACCTGCAGAAGGACCCGAACGTGCGCGCGCTCAAGGAGTCGGACGCGTATCCCGCGATGGCAGAGCGCGGCTACGGCTGGGAGAAGCTGATGAGCGAGATGTTCTGCCAGGAGTACTGGGCGGAACGGGGCATGAAGACCTTCATCGCGCGCTTCCACAACATCTACGGCCCGAACGGCACGTGGTACGGCGGCCGCGAGAAGGCCCCCGCGGCGCTCTCCCGCAAGGTCATCGAGGCGAAGGACACCGGCAAGCTGGAAATCGATATCTGGGGCGACGGCACGCAGACCCGCAGCTTCTGCTTCATCGAAGACTGCGTCAACGGCATCGACATGATCACCCACTGCGAGGACCTCATCGCCACGCCCATCAACCTCGGCTCGCACGAACTGGTCTCGATCAACCGGCTGGTGGACTACATCGAGGACATCGCGGGCGTCAAGCTCCAGCGCCATTATCAGTTGGACGCGCCGAAGGGCGTCGCGGGCCGCAACAGCGACAACACCTTCATCAAGTCCGTCCTCGGCTGGGAGCCGAACACGCCGCTCCGCGAGGGCATGCGCCGGACGTACGCGTGGATCGAGGAGCAGTACTACGCGCGCAAGGCTGGCAAGCAGGTCGTCAGCGAGCACGTCGTGACCGCCTGAGCGGGAGGCCATCTCATGCATTCGACACCGGCCCCCGCCCCAGCCGCGGCCTCCACCCGGGAGGCCGCGGCCGACATCCCGGCCGACATTCGGGCCGTCATCGGCAGTATCCCATACCGCATGGCCCTGGCCGGCGGCTGGATCGACCAGCCCTTCCTCTCGCAGCACAACCCGACGCCGCCCGGCTCGATGGTCGTCGTCGCCCTGGAGCCGGAGTTCCGGTTCATGGATCGCTGCGGCCTGGGGACGAGCACGCGCCGCGTCGCGCAGCGCATGTGGGGCGACCGGCTGCCCGACCGGCCGCCGGCCGACCTCGTGCGCGAGCTCTATGATGCGGAGAACCGGGGCCAGGCCGAGCCGTCCGGCTCGCAGGACATGGCCGGCCTCATCTATCCGGGCATCAGCCGGCTGGACTACGACAGCGCAGTCGAGGGCGGCTACTTCCCGGCGCACGTCGAGAACTGCTGCGACCCCGAGGTGGCTGCGTGGGTGGGGCAGGTCGTTCACCTCGTGCCCGTCTGCCCGCGGCCCGCAGGCTACAACCCGCTCGGCATCAAGAACCTCGACGCCGAGTGGATCCGGCGGCTGGGCCGGTCGGGCCGGGACTGCTACACGGCCATCCTGCAGCGTGATCTCGCCGCGCTGGGCGAGTCGTTCAACGAGAGCATGCGCTGCTGGGAGGCGCTGCTGCCGCATGTGGTCCGCCACCCGACGCTGACCGTGGACCTGATGGAGTTGCTGGCGTACTACCAGGCGCGCTATCCGGGCGCGATGTACTCCGGCTGCGGCGGCGGCTACCTGTTCGTCGTGGCGGACGAGCCGGTCCCCGGCGGGTTCCGCGTGACCGTGCGGCTGCCCGGCCGGGAGACGCAGCGATGACCGTCGTCGAGGTCAGCGGCAGCTTCGATGACCTGCGCGCGGAGCACGTGCGTGGGCTGGAAGCGGCCGCGCAGCGCGGCCCGGTGCGCGTCCACTTGTGGTCGGATGCGCTGATCCTCGCGCAGACCGGCCGCCCGCCGAAGTTCCCGCTGCCGGAGCGGCAGTACTTCGTGGACGCGCTGCGATACGTAAGCGGCGTTGTCGTGGTGGACGAACTGTCCCTTGGAATCGAGGCTTTGGCTGATGGCGGCGACCAGTCGTGCGGTGGCACGGTCGGAGACCGGCCACAGCCAACCGAGCCACCGCACGATGAAGAAGTAACGAGTAACGAGAAACGAGTGATCGTGACCGGCTCGTTCGACTGGCTGCACAGCGGCCACGTGCGCTTCTTCGAGCAGGTGAGCGAGCTGGGGCGGCTGTACGCGGTGGTCGGGCACGATGCGAACATCCGGCTGCTCAAGGGCGAGGGGCATCCGCTGATCGGTGAAGCAGAGCGGCTCTACATGGTCGCGTCTATCCGCTATGTGTACCGGGCAATGCTGTCCACGGGGCACGGCTGGCTGGATGCAGAGCCGGAGATCGAGCGCATCCGGCCCCACATCTATGCGGTGAACGAGGACGGCGACAAACCGGAGAAGCGCGCGTACTGCGAGGCCCACGGCATCGAGTACGTGGTGCTCGCGCGGCAGCCGAAGGCCGGGCTGCCGCGGCGGTCGAGCACGGAACTGCGGGGGTTTTGATCCGTTTTGAGGTGTCAGATAGCAGGATGATGCCTGACACCTCGATCGGCCTATCGCCTTGCAGCTAGCTGCAAGACCTGGACGAACGACTGGTAGAATAACTCGATGATCTTCCGCCCGGTTTCGGTATCCACAGCCAGGTTAGTCGCGATG
>DAOUGK010000391.1:0-7120 GCA_034429055.1 Anaerolineae bacterium
GTAAGCCCGGTCTCCTGAAACACATATCTTCGCGCCCTGGCGTGAGACCAGATCGCTCTCGTTGATGCACGACTACTGAAACATCTTACGCGACACCCGCGCACCCTTCGACAGCGCGAAGTACGCCCTGGCCCGCCGCGTGAACGGAATGCGCCGCTGCTCCAGGTGGCCGAAGAACGCCACTTCGCCTGCCTCCCGGTCTGTCCCCCGCCAGAAGCTCGTGCCCGGCAGCGTCATCCGCTTCGCCGCCGCGTATAGCACGAACTGCTGATCGCCGTGGTCCGCCTCCACCCGCTGCACCTCGTCCCACCGCAACCCGTACGCCGGCCAGACGGGCATCACGCGGCCGATCGTCTCCGGCCCGATGTGGATGATCACGTTGCCGTAATAAATCAGGTACACTTCCAGGATGCCGAAAAACATGAGCACGCCACCGACGAGTGGCGCATCGTCGCGCCAGGCCAGCACGCCGATAATCACGAAAAAGGCCAGGCCGAGCCAGCCGATGATGGCCCATATCCTGCTGATCCGGACGTGGACAACCGCATGGTCCGGCGCGAGGAGCACGGCCTCTTCGGCGCGCGCCGCCTGCATCCACGGCAGCCGCTCGAACGCATCTTCCTCCAGCGCGGCGCGGGGCGCGAAGTCGGCCAGCGCGTCCCACACGGCGACCGCGTTCAACTCGTAGAGCGAGATATCGCTCCACCCTTCCTCATCGCCCACTTGAAGGAAGGTCTTGCGCTGCGCCGCCTCCAGCAGCCGCACTGCACCGATCTCGGCCCAGGGGATGTCGAACGGCGGCGAGTCGTGCACCTGCCCGCGCATCCCCAGCGCATCCACTTCGAGGGAGCTGCGCGTCGTCTTGATCGCGCGCGGTACGAAGAAGCTCATGGCCAGCAGGATTCCGAAAAGCGGTAGGAGCACCCCGCCTTCCGGGTCCAGCACGAGCAGCCCGATGGCCGCTGCCAGGAGCAGCACCGGCCCGCCGACGACCTCATTGAACCAGTACTTGAGAGTCGGGCGGAACACGACGCCGGAGGTGAGCGACTGGTTCGGGTTCATCTCTGCGACGTGGTTCTGTGAATGTGCTGCATGGCGCTGTCCTTTGCCGGGTGTCGCGGGGTCAATTGAGTGATTGCGAAAGTAACACGCGGCGGGAGGATTGTCAAAACGGAGGGTCATCGGGGTATAATAGCGCCGTAATCCACATGAGACCACTCCAGGAGTCACCGCTGCCATGCCCTACGAACCCACGCGCGCATCTCTGTCCGCCCATCCGCTGCCCGACTGGTTCAACGATGCGAAGTTCGGCATCTTCGTCCACTGGTATCCCTCTGCCGTGGTGGGCTGGGCGCCGCTGAGCGGAGAGCTGACCACGGTCGTCAAGGAACACGGCTTCCGCTATTGGCTGAAACACAACCCCTACACCGAGTGGTATGCCAACAGCCTGCGAATCCCGGGCAGCCCGGCCCAGGAGTATCACCGCCAGACCTACGGCGCGGATTTTCCCTACGATGGCTTCATGCCCCTGTTCCGCGCGGCCAGCGAGCGGTGGGACGGCGACGCGTGGGCCGATGTGTTTGCGCATGCGGGCGCGCGCTACGTCGTGATGGGCACGAAGCATCACGACGGATTCCTGCTCTGGCCGAGCTGGCACCCGAACCCGTTCAAACAGGATTACCAGTTGGAGCGGGATGTCATCGGTGAGCTGACTGTGGCGGTGCGTGCCCGCGGCATGAAGCTGGGGCTATACTATTCCGGCGGGCTGGACTGGACGTTCAACGACCATGTCATTGCGGATGTGGATGACCTGGTCGCCGCGGTCCCGCAGCAGCCGGAATACGCGGCCTATGCCGAGGCCCACTGGCGTGAGCTCATCGAACGGTACGAGCCCTCGGTGCTCTGGAACGACATCGGCTTCCCCTACGAGGCGAATCTGCTCAAGCTCTTCGCAGACTACTACAACGCGATCCCCGACGGCGTGGTCAATGACCGCTTCCTGCAGTCCAACCTGGGCCGGCCCGGCAGCCTGCGCGCCCGGCTGATCCTCGGCGCGATCCGCCTGCTGATGCCGCTGGTGATGAAGCGGCAGGGCGGACTCGGCTCGCCCAGCGGCGGGCCGCCCGCGGACTTCAGGACGCCCGAATACTCCGCCGCCAGGGAGATCGAGGCCCGCAAATGGGAAGCGTGTCGCGGGATGGGCTACTCGTTCGGCTATAACCGGCTGGAGCAGGATGAGCACCTGATTGCGCCGGAGACGCTGGTGCGTTCGTTCGTGGACATGGTCAGCAAGAACGGCAACCTGCTGCTGAACGTAGGGCCGATGGCCGACGGCACGATTCCGGAGATCCAGATGCGCCGGCTGCGGGCCATGGGCGCCTGGCTCAAGGTGAACGGGGAGGCCATCTACGGCACGCGGCCGTGGACGCGCGCCGAGGGCCAGACGGCGGACGGCACGCCGGTCCGCTTCACGCAGCGCGAGGACGCGCTTTACGCGATCCTGCTCGACACCCCGCCGGCTGTGCAGGTCGTCATCCGCGACCTGGCGCTGCCCGCGGTCGCGGAAGCGCACCTGTTGGGCAACTCTGCGCCGGTCCGCTGGACGCAACAAGGCGCCGACGTCGTGCTGGACGTGCCGCAGCCCTGGCCCGACTCACCGGCCCACGCGCTGCGTTTCGCACCTGTCCAACCGACACCGTAACGACGACACGAGACGAGGTCTCACGCAAAGACGCAAAGTGCGCCCAGACGTTTTTTCGCCTTTGCGTTCTCTGCATCTTTGCGTGAAACAACAGGAGGTCTTTCCCTTGAAGGCAGTTCAACTTACTGAGATCGGGCGGCCGCTGGAGCGGCGCGATGTGCCTGTGCCTGCGCTGCACGACGGCGATGTGCTGGTGCGTGTCCGCGCAGCGGGCATCTGTCATTCCGACGCGCACTACCGCGCGGGCGTGTCTTACGCGGGACCGCTCCCCCTGACGTTGGGGCACGAGGTGGCGGGCGAGGTGGCCGCGACCGGCGCGGGCGTGACGCGGGTCAAGACTGGCGATCGCGTCTGCCTGCACTATCTGGTCACGTGCGGCCAGTGCCACTACTGCAACATGGGCCAGGAGCAGTTCTGCGTGCGCGGACAGATGATCGGCAAGCATCGCGACGGCGGCTATGCGGAGTATATCGCGGTGCCGGAGCGCGGGGTCATCGCCCTGCCCGCGGAGATTCCCTTCGAACACGCCGCGATCATGATGTGCTCCTCCTCCACGTCGTTCCATGCGCTGCGGAAGGCGCGGCTCCAGCCGGGGGAGACCGTCGCCGTGTTCGGTGCGGGCGGGCTGGGCATGTCGGCCATCCAGCTTGCGCGGGGCCTAGGCGCGCGCGCAGTCTATGCGGTGGATATCAACCCGGAGAAGCTCGCATTGGCGGAGTCGTTCGGCGCGACGCCGGTCAACGCGCGCGAGGTCGATCCGGTGGTGGAGCTGCGCCGGCTGACGGACGGCCGCGGGGTGGATGTGGCGGTGGAGCTGATCGGGCTGCCGCTGACCATGCGCCAGGCGGTGCAGTCGCTCGGTATCCTGGGTCGCGCCAGCCTCGCGGGCATCACGCAGACGCCGTTCGAGGTGGACTCTTACCGGGAACTGATCGGCAAAGAGGCGGAGGTCATCGGCGTGTCCGACCATCTGTTGCAGGAGTTTCCGCTGCTGATCGAATTTGCGCGGCGCAAGGTGCTGGACCTGTCGCACGTCGTCACGCGCACCGTTCCGTTGGATGCAGACCCGGTCAACGCGACGCTGGACGCGCTGCAGCGCTTCGGCGGCGAAGTGCGCACGGTGATTGTGGCATGAGATAAGCTACAGAGGACGCAGAGGCTAACAGAAAGGCCCGGCATGTCGCCGGGCCTTTGTTATGTGGTCAAGCCGTAGTGCTTACTGCGCGGGCAGGTGGCACGTCGTGCAGCTTGGCAGCGGGAAGTTCTCGTGATTGGCCGGTATCGGCTTGATGGCCGAGTCCAGGTTATGGCAGGCCAGGCAGTTCTCGTACGTTTCGCCCTCGACCGGATGCGGGACGGTTGGGTAGTCGTTCGGGGCCTGCGTCGGCCGCGGCGTGGCCTCGCCGGCAGCTTCGGGTGTCGCTTCGGCGCCCGCTTCCGCGGCAGCCGCGGGCTGATGGCACGAAGTGCAGGTCTCCGGCGGGAACGTCTTGTGGTTCTCCGGGAACGCCTGCGGCTTGCCTTCGCCGTGGCAGTTCGTGCAGACCGCGTACACCTCGCCCTCGATGGGATGCGGGATCGGGTTCGGGCCGGCCGCCGTCGGCGTCTCAGCCGCAGCCGGAGTTTCGCCCGCTGCGGGTGCTTCACCGACCGGCTGATGGCAGGACGTACAGGCCGTCTGCGGGAAGTTGTTGTGATTCTCTGGGAACGGCTTGATCATGCCCGGCCCGTGGCAGGTCGCACAGTCAGCGTAAGCCTCGCCCTCAATCGGGTGCGGGATGGGCCTGGCAGTTCCATCGCCGCCTGCCGGTTGTTCCGCGCCTGGCTCAGGCGTCGGTCCGGGCAGGTGACAGATCGTGCAGGAATCGTTCGGACGACCTTCGTGGTCTGCGGGATATGGCATCATGCCGGACAGCCCGTGGCAGGTGTCGCACTCTTCGCGGCCCTCGATGGGATGCGTGATGGGCGAGCCGATCTGCGTGGTTTCGCCGGTGCTCTCGGGTGCAGGTGTGGGCGTCAACGGCACGAACACCGGCACTTCTGTAGCTGGCGGCGGCACCGTAGCCAGGGCAGTTTCCTCGAATGTCGAGAACCAATACAGCCCCACGGCGAAGACCAGGCCAATGACCAGGGCAATCGGCACATAGATGCGCTCGCGGCGGCGTACACCCTCGGGATCGGGTGCGGGCCGCACGCGTCCGGCCTCGATGCGCTCCAGTTCTTCGCCATGTTCGTGAGCCATCTGGTGGCGCGTCAGCTTGCCCGTGAACATGCTCTTGTTGAAGAACTTGATGTGTACGCTGTAGAAGTGCCAGACGATGATCGCCAGCACGGCGAGGATGGCCTCGCCGCCGTGCGCGGCCTTAGCGGCCGGGATGATCTGGCCGGGCAGGAACCTGGCCGTGGCAATCGGGTTCCACAACATGAAGCCTGTGATCGCCATGACGACGCCGCCCCAGATCAGGGCCCAGTATTCCGCTTTCTCTGCGAAGTTGTAGCGCGGCAGCTTGGGATGATGTTTCGCCAACCCCAGGTTGTAGCGCAGGACATCGATCGCGTCGGTCACGTCGCGCAGGCCGGGCAGCATGGATAGTTCGCCGCGGCGGACGAAGACCTTGTGCCCGACCACGAGGATATGGTAGATGCTCTGCAGCACGAACACGATCGCGGCGATGCGATGGATGATGCGCGTGGCCTCGATGCCGCCGAGGACGGCGATTGTGCCGTCGGCCAGCCAGCCGCCGGAGAACTTCTGGATCAACCCGGTGATCGCCAGGGTCGTGAACGACACCAACAGCACAATGTGTTCGATGCGCTGCGGGACGCTGAAGCGCGTGTAGGACTTCTGGGCGTGGGTGTCTGCGGTCTGCTGTGCCATGTCACGCCCCCTTTCGGCCGAACTTAGTGATGAGCTTGCGCAGGAAGTCGATGGCGACAAACCCGGCCATCGCGCCGATCACCGCGGGAATCAGAATGCGATAGAAGAGGTTGACGTAGTACACCAGCGGATTATTCTCCCGGGTGGGCTGGAAGTGGCCGACCCAACTGGCTGGGAAATTCGTGGTGGCATCCGGGTGACAGCGGCGGCAGGTCGCCAACAGGTTCTCCTTGACGACCGTTGCATCGGCATCGGTCACGGCTTTAATGTCGTGGATGCCGTGACAGTCGGTGCAGACAGCCTTGTTGGTTTCCTGGTCGGGGTGCTGTTTTTCGAACAACGTGACCGTCGTGCCGTGGAAGTCCGCGACATAGGTGTCGAACACCTGGGTCGAGATGCCATACTTTTGCATCAGGGCGGCATTGGCATGGCAACTGCCGCAGAGGTCCGGCGATTTGAGACGGAATTCTGTGGTCCGCGGGTCTTCCTGGGTGTGTGCGCCGTGACAGTCGGTGCAGGTCGGCACATCCGGGTTGCTGCTCTCAATCAGGGCTGCGCCATGGACGCTTTCGGCATATTGCTCATAGATAGCGCTGTGGCACTGCTGGCAGGTCGTGGAAATTTTCTGCCGCGGAGAACTGGGCTTGCTGACGTTATGAGCGCCGTGGCAGTCGGTACAGATGGCCGCATTCCGGTTGCCGGCTGCGAGTGCGCGCGCATGGTTGCTATCGAGCGCCGCCTGATACTGGTCAGCATGACATGATTGGCACTGCTGATAGCGTTCCAGTTGAAAGCTGCGCCGGTCTCCAGCGGTCAACTTGGGGTGTGGGTAGCCGTCAATGTTGGTGTGGCAAGAAACGCAGGTCAGGCCTGCCGCACCATGCACGGACGCGCCGTAGACTTGCGGATCCACGTGGAGCGGCAGCACTTCACCGCTCGCCAGTGTCACGTTAAGCCCCGCGTTGCTGTGGCAGCCCAGACAGCTTTCGTTGTCTTCCTGTGCCGCGCTGGCAACCGCCACCCAGCCAAGCAGCAACAGGCCGGTGAGGATGCCTGCCGCGAGCCACCTGTAGTGCAGCCGGCTCAAGCGAGCGAGAGACATAAAGTCGTCCTCCAAACGGTTCCGAGAATGGGGGGCGCAAACCGGCGCGCGAAAACTGCGGCCGTGAAGTACGCCAGGACAGATGGTGCGCATTATAACTGAGGATATGCGTTCTGTTACATGACTTTCGTCATGCTTGTCCTCGAGTTAGTGCTGCGAGAATAAGATTTGTCTGCACCGCCAACGCCGCCCTGTGATTAACGCCGGACGTGGCGCGCCAGGATGACTGCCAGCAGGACCAGCAGCCCGGCTCCCAGTACTGCGGAGACCGGCCACACGGCGGTTGGAATCGCCGGGGGGTGGTCAGCAGGTTGCAGCAAGGCCGTGTGCGTCGTAAGACTCCCGGGCAACGGCTCATTGGCAATCGGGCGTCGCGGACGACCAGTGTAGTATACTTCGTGTCCGCCAATTGTCACAATAGGTCCGGTGCTCATTCGCT
>DAOUGK010000392.1:0-5924 GCA_034429055.1 Anaerolineae bacterium
ACGCCGCCCGGCTGCGACGCGTGCTCGAAGATGCGCGTCTGATAACCGTTCCTCTGCGCATAGACGCCCGCGGCCAGCCCGGCCAATCCTGCGCCGATGATGACCAGTCGCTTCATGTTCTACTCTGTCCTACTCGCCTGTCTCCGCGGCAGCGAAGGGCGGCGTAACCAGCACCTTGTCCACGCGGTGCCCATCCATGTCTACGACCTCAAAGTGATACCCCTGCCACTCGAACTTATCGGTGAGTTGCGGGATGCGCCCCAGGTTCATCATCACAAAACCGCCAAGCGTCTCGTAGGTGCCTTCCTGTGCACCGGGCAGGTCACTGACCCGAAACAGCTCAGCAAAGTCGCCTGCGGGCAGCGTGCCGTCCAGCAGCCATGAGCCATCGGGCCGCCGCACGGCCAGCGCCCCTTCCGCGTGCTCACCCGCTGCGGTGATGTCTCCTGCAACAGCCTCCAGCAAGTCGTGTACCGTGACAAGGCCCTGGATGCTGCCGAATTCATCAACTACCAGGGCCAGGTGCAGCCGCGAGTTGTGGAACAGGTCCAGGAGCTGAACTGCGGGGAAGGTCTCAGGCACAAACTGCGGCGCGCGCATGGCCGAGGTTATGTCCACTTCGCCTGTGGTCAACCGGCAGCCCAACAGGGTCTTGGCTTCCACGATTCCGATGACATTGTCCAGGCTGCCGCGCGACACCGGAAAGCGCGCATGGCCGCTCTCCACAATCTGCTCGCACATCTCATCCCACGAATCCTCGATGTCGAGCCAGACGATTTCAGGCCGGGGGGTCATCAGTGTGCCTGCGCGACGCTCGCCCAGACGGAAGACCCGCTGCGCAACCTCACTCTCCGCAGCCGAAAGCACCCCCAGCTCCGCGCCCTGCTCCAGCATCACCTTGATTTCCTCTTCCGTCACTGCGGGTTCGGAGGCCGCCGGCACCCGGAGCAGCCGGATCAGCAGGTCGGTGGAGACGGTCAGCAGCCACACCAGCGGTGCGACAATGCGGGACAGGCCGCTCATCGGGCCTGCGACGATGGAGGCAACGCGTTCCGGGTTGTTCAGGCCGAGGCGCTTGGGCAGCAGCTCACCGATGACGAGGGAGAGATAGGTGATCGCGCCGACGACGAGCGCCATCGCGAGGGTTTCGCTGTAGGCTGCCGCTGCGGGGAACCGCTCGGCCAGCACCTCCGCCAGGGGGTCTGCAATGCGCGCGCCGCCGAACGCGCCCGCCAGGATGCCGATCAACGTGATGCCAATCTGGACGGTGGACAGGAACTCGTCCGGGTCGCGCGCCAGCTCGAGGGCAGCCCGCGCCCGCTTATCGCCCATATCGGCCCGCTGCTGCAACCGCGCCTTGCGCGCCGAGACCACCGAGATCTCGGACATGGAGAAGATGCCGTTCAGCACGACCAGCAGCAGAATGATCAGTATCTCGATACCGACGTTTCCCATCACATCCCCTTCCCCATGACGCCCCTGGCTGAGGTTCACGCTAAGACGCAAAGTCCAGAATTATGTGAATCTTTGCGGTCTTAGCGACTTTGCGTGAGCTCGTCCGACTCCGGCGTTGAACGGCACCGGCCACCACCGACCCGCAAAACAGTTTCAGTGGCTGGACTCAGAGCACGTCTTCCAGGAACGCCGCGACCGCTGCGACATAGGCCGCGTTCTCCTCGACAAACATCATGTGCCCGCTCTGCTCGAAGACCACCAGCCGGCCGTCGGGCACGCCGCGGGCAATCGCAGCCCCGGCGGCCACGGAGCAGGAACGGTCATGCCGCCCCGCCAGCACTAACACGGGCTGCTCGACCCCGGTCAGCCGGTCCGCGACCTCGATGCCGCCGTACTCTGCATTAGCGAAATGGCGCAGCACCGCCGCCGAGTACACCATGCCGCCCGTGGCAGCCTCGTATTCGGCAATGCGCGGGTCATACGGATCGGCAAAGTGGAACGGCCACTGGTCATGCAGCAGGTCAGCCGCGTCCTGTGCGTCACGCACCACCCGCTCGCGCGCCCAGGAGATGACGAGCCGCTCGCGCAATTCCGGCTCATCGAAAGCAGCCAGGCTCTGTTCGACATGCGAGAGATAGCTGGCCGAGGGGATGCCGGCGGAGACGATGGTCGCGGCCGCAGCGCCAGGGTCGTCCACCGCGTGCTGCAGCGCGACGAACGCGCCGTAGGAGTGACCGAGCACCGCGTAACGGCCCAACCCCAATGCCTCCGCAAGCCCGCTGACATCGCGGGCCATCTCCTCCAGTGTCCACGTCTCTGCCGGCGCCGGGCCGGAGCGGCCCTGCCCGCGCTGATCCGCGAACAACAGCCGCCAGCGCCCGGCCAGCGGATCAAGATAATGGCCGAACATGTGGTGATCGAGGCCCGGCCCGCCGTGCAACACAAGCACCGGGCTCCCCTGCCCGCGTTCGACGACGTACAACTGCGTGCCACGCACGGGCACAAGCTGCCCGGATTCCTGCTCCTGCCTCATCGTTCCAGTCCCTCATCAGAACGGTCATACTGCCCTGCCCATTTTAGCCCAGCCGCAGACCGCAGACAAACAGCGAGGCGGGCGGCTCATCGGAGCGCACCCGCCTCGCACCTGGCTCAAAGATCACCCGCCGGCTCAGCCTTTGCCGCGGCGCCCCAACTGCGCGTCGGCCATGAAGAGGCCCTGCACATGCGTGCCGATCAGCCGCAGCATATCCACGATTTCGGCCGCGTGCTTCTCTTCCTCGACCTGTTCGCTGATGAACCACTGCAGCATGATCTGGGTCGGGTAGTCATTCTCCTGCAGTGCCAACTCGTACAACCGCGTAATCAGGCTGGTGACAAGCGCCTCATGCTTCTGCACCTGCTCGAAGATGTCCAGCAGCGAGCCGAAGGTCGTCGGCGGCTGGTCAATTGCCTGCAAGGTCACCGCCGCGCCGCGGTCCTGGATGTAGCCGAAGAACTTGAGCGCGTGTTCCTGCTCTTCTTTCGCCTGCATGCCCAGCCAGGAGGCGGCACCCCGCATGTTGTGTGCGTCGCAGTAAGCAGACATGGACAGGTAGAAGTAAGCCGAGTATAGCTCGTGCTTGATCTGATCGTTGAGAGCGGTGAAAAGGGTATTACTCAGCATCATAGACTCCTTGAATGGGATTGTATATTGACTCAATGCACATCATTGTACTGCGTTTCGCAGACCTGTCAAAGTACTGGGGCAGCGCACCAAATGTAGAGCCAGTTCAGTCCTCATCGCCGCCGGCCAGCGCAGCAGCCGCCGGCCCGACCGCCAGCACGAGCACCAGTGAAATCAACACCGCAGACGACAGGCACCACAGGCAGACAGCCTTGATGATGAACAGCTCCAGGTAGGTCAAATAAATGCTGAAGATGACGCCGAAGAGCGCCATGCCCAGGAGCGCAGGTCCGGCCAGCCGGGCGAGTGAGGGCGGCCCGAAACGGGCTGCGGCCCAGGCCGTCAGGATGCCGATATAGCCCAGCGCGCCGAGCAGCCCGACCGGCAGCACGCCGAACAGGGTTGCGAACGGGCTCGCCTGCACCGCATTGCAGTCACCGACCGGGCCGCACACCGCGGCCACGTCCTGCGTCTCAACGTAGGTCAGGTAAAGCGCCACACCCAGGCCCAACAACGATATGATCGGCATCACGACCGAAGCGCCACCCGGCACCGCAGGAACCTCCCGGCCCAGTGCCAGGAGAACGGCCCCGATCAGCGCATACAGCAGGGCCGCGACGAGAATCGCCATGATGACCCAGGCTAATGCGAAACCGTCCGCGCCCGCGGCCAGCGACTGCGGGCTCGTCGCGGCCCCGGTCAAGGCAGGCCGGGAGACGAGATTCGACAGTACGCCGAAGATGACCAGACCCAGAGAGACGACCTTAGCAGCTCTGACTAGCATTCGTGTTTCCTCGTTCAGGATGTACCGGAGACCCGGCGGAACGCGGGCCGCGACTGCCACAGGCCCGTCCAAGCGACGATGCCGTAGCCGAGCGCGCAGAGCGCCAGGAACGGCATGCTGCCGTACTGCCCGTGCTGCCACGCCAGCACCAGCCCTGCCAGTGCATAGGTCATCAGCCCGAACTCGCCCAGGATCGTCCAATCCGGCCGCAGGCGGTAGACGCTGTCGGCCCAGCGGCCCTCGCGGCCTTCCAGCCGAAACTTCGGCGTGCGGCGGAACGTGCCGCCCCACCGGGTCAGGCCCTCGTATACCGCGCGCGACGTGCTGAAGGTGATGCCCGCGGCCACCACCATGAGCACAGGCAGATACACCAGGCGCTGCGGCCAGCGCGGATGCAGCGCGGCCTGGCTGATGGCGAAGAGCAGCGGCGGCCCCAATCCGGCCACCGCAAACACCATCCAGACGCCCGACTGCGGCTGGGGACCCAACAGCAGCGGCAGTGAGGCCAGCAGCAGGATCACGACGAGGGGCTGCGTAAAGTATCCGCTCACGTGCACCAGGGCCATCACCTTCTGGCGCAAGGGCAGCTTGCTGCGCAGAATCGGCCAGCTCAGCTTGCGGAGGCATTGGATGGAGCCCTTCGCCCAGCGCACCTGCTGCCGCTTGAACGCCTCCATCTGTGCGGGCAGTTCCGCGGGGGCCTCCACATCCGGCAGGTACAGACAGCGCCACCCTGCGAGTTGGGCGCGATAGCTCAGGTCCATGTCCTCGGTCATGGTGTCGGCCTGCCAGCCGCCCGCATCCTCGATGCAGGCCCGCCGCCACAGCCCACCCGAACCGTTGAAGTTGATCAGCAGGCCCGCGCGGCTGCGCGCGGTCTGCTCGATGACGAAATGCCCGTCCAGCGCGAGCGACTGAACGCGGGTCAAGGGAGAGTATTCCTCGTTCAGATGGGTCCAGCGGGTCTGCACCATGCCTGCATCAGGCTGCGCCTGCAAGACCGGCACGGTGCGCCGCAGGAAGTCGGGCTGGGGCCGAAAATCCGCATCGAACACGGCAACAATCCCGGCATCAGTCTGCGTCAACCCCCAGGCCAGCGCGCCGGCCTTGAAACCCTGCCGGTCGGCCCGGTGCAGCACCTGCACATTGATGCCGGCCTGCCGGTGATAGGCCGCCCGCGCCTCAGCCAGTGCAGTTGTGTCGTCGGTCGAGTCGTCCAGGACCTGCACCGTGAGCCGGTCCGCCGGATAATCCAGCGCGGCCGCCGCGTCAATCAGCCGCTCGACGACGTGCCGCTCATTGTAGACCGGCAGTTGGACCGCGACGTGCGGCCAATCACCTTCAGCGATATCGGCTCGCGGCGCGGCCGTCCGGCGATGCCGGAGGTACAACACCGTCAGCGCCAGTGATTGGAGCGCATAGAGGCTCAGCCACACCAGCGCCGCCGTATAGACAATCCGAATCAAACAGCCGCCTTTCCGCCGCCCTATCCCGCCAACACGCGATCGAGCGCACCCAGCAAGGTGACGACGTTTTCCGGGCGGCAGGACTGCCCCATGAGACCGATGCGCCAGTACCGGCCCTTCAACGCGCCGAGTGCACCCGCGATATCGACGTTGTACTCGGCCAGCAGCCGGCCGCGCACCGCAGCCTCATCCGCGCCCGCGGGCACGCGCACCGTCGTCAGGCTCGCCAGGCGATATTCCGGGGGTACGAGCATGGACATGCCGCGCGCCTCCAGCCCTTCCCACAGCAGCCGGCTGACCTGTGCGTGACGCTCAAACCGCGCCGTAAGCCCTTCCTCGGCGGCCAGCCGCAGCGCCTCGCGCAGTGCGAACATCATGCTGGCCGGACCGGTGTGATGATACACCCGCTCCGCGTTCCAATACTTGCGCTGGAGCGTCAGGTCGAGATACCAGCTCTGCACTTTGGTCGTGCGGGCCGCGAGCGCGGCCTCCGCGCGCGGTCCGACGGTAATCGGGGCGAGGCCGGGCGGCGCGCTCAGACACTTCTGCGAGCCGG
>DAOUGK010000393.1:0-14197 GCA_034429055.1 Anaerolineae bacterium
GCCGGTGGGCCAGGGTTCGGCGGCAGCCTGCAAGGAGAAGGGCTGCATGATCATCGGCGTGGACTCGGACTGGTACGAATCGATTCCTGAGTATAAGGAGACGTACCTGACCAGCGTGATGAAGAACATGGACGTGGCCGTGTTCAACGCCGTAAAGTCGGTAGCCACCGATACTTTCGCGGGCGGCACCTACGTAGGCACCCTGTCCGACGGCGGTGTGGGCATTGCGCCGTTCCATGATCTGGCCGGCAAGGTTCCGGCTGGCTTGCAGACCGAGATCGACCAGCTCAAGCAAGACATCATCAGCGGTAAGCTCAAGGTTGATGATGTTCTGAACCAATAGCACCGCAACCAGTAACAGGGGTCAGGGAACGCAGTTTCCTGACCCCTGATGCTCTACCCACATATGCAGGAGCGCGACCATGCCACCCGTACTGGAGTTGCGCGGCATCACAAAAGCCTTTCCAGGTGTGCTTGCCAACGATCATATTGATCTCACCCTGGAGCAGGGGGAAATTCTGGCGCTGCTGGGCGAGAATGGCGCCGGCAAGACAACCCTCATGAACATCCTCTACGGCCTCTACCGGCCGGACGAGGGCGAGATCCTGGTACGCGGAGAGAGGGTCGATATCCACGGCCCGAACGATGCCATTGCGCGCGGCATCGGCATGGTGCATCAGCACTTTATGCTTGTGCCCGTCATGACGGTGACCGAGAACGTCATGCTTGGGGTGGAGACCACGCGCGGGATGTTCCTGGATCGGGAGCAGGTCGCGCAGCGCATCCTGGAAATCGGCAAGACGCACGGTCTGGAAGTCGACCCGCACGCTTACGTCAAAGACCTGTCGGTCGGGACCCAGCAACGCGTCGAAATCATCAAAGTGCTGTATCGTAACGCCGACATCCTGATCCTCGATGAGCCCACCGCCGTGTTGACCCCTCAGGAAGCCGAAGACCTCTTTAAGGTCTTGCGCTCGCTGGTGGCGCAGGGCAAGTCTATTATCTTCATCACACACAAGCTTAAGGAGGTCATGGCGATTGCTGATCGGATTACCGTGCTGCGGCTGGGCCGCACAGTGGGCACCGTGCAACCCGCTAAGACGACCCCACAGAATCTGGCCTCCATGATGGTGGGCCGCGATGTTAACCTCATCGTCGACAAGAAACCGGCGACACCCGGCGAGCCAGTCCTTGAAGTTAAGAACCTGGTGGCCCTGGATGACCGGGGCAATGTCGCGGTGAAAGGGGTTTCATTCGAGGTGCAGGCCGGTGAAGTGCTTGGCGTGGCCGGCGTGCAAGGCAACGGGCAGACTGAGCTGGTCTACGCCCTGACCGGCCTGCGCTCACCCGAATTGGGCGAGATTCGCATCCTCGGCCACGACGTCAGCAAGGCCAACCCCCGCCAGATCACTGAGCAGGGCGTCGCGCATGTGCCGGAAGATCGCCAGAAGCACGGCCTCGTGCTGAGTTTTCCAGTTTCCGACAATATCGCACTAAACACTTATTACCTGTCGCCGTTCGCCAAGGGCATCAACATGCAGCAGGAGGCCATCCTCGCAGCGTCAGAGGAACTGGTCGAGCAGTTCGATGTGCGCACACCGAATGTCCATGTGAACGTATCGACGCTGTCGGGCGGCAACCAGCAGAAGGTCATCGTCGCGCGTGAGTTCTCACGGCCGATCAAGCTGCTCATCGCTTCGCAGCCCACGCGCGGCCTGGATGTGGGGTCGATCGAGTACATCCATTCGCGCATCATTCAGAAACGCGATGAGGGCACAGCCGTGCTCGTGGTCTCTGCTGAACTGGATGAGATTATGGCGCTATCCGATCGGATCGCCGTTATGTACAAAGGCATGATCCTGGACATCGTCCCTGCCCAAGGTGTGACGAAGGAATACCTGGGCTTGCTGATGGCCGGTATCAAGCCTGCTGAGGCTGCGGCCGTAGCAAAGCCGATGGGCGATCACGGCGCCGTCGAGCGGGTATTCTAAGGACACTGTCCGAGGAGGCACCGTTGAACAACACTCAATCCACGCAGCCTCCGGTCCCGGCGCCGGATGCCGGCTCGGCTCATGGTGGAGGCGGACGCAAGCAGCTCGTCAGGCGGAGTGCGGTTCTGCAGAACATCCTCGTTCCGCTCTTGGCCGTGCTGACTGGCTTGATCATTGGTGCGATTGTCATCATCGTCACCGACCCTGCGGTAGTAGCCGCTTTCCGCAGGTTCTTTGAAGCACCCGGCACCGCGTTTGCTGCCGCCTGGAAGTCCATCGCGACGGCGTATGGTGCGCTTTTCTACGGCTCGTTTGGCAGTTTGCCTGAGATGGTGCGCGCACTGGGAAGCGGTGACCCCGCTGCAATGCGGCAGGCCTTCTACCCCATCACCGAAAGCCTGACGGCCTCGACACCGTACATCTTTGCGGGGCTTGGGGTGGCGTTGGGCTTCCGGGCCGGCCTGTTCAACATCGGCGCCGAGGGCCAGTTCTTCATGGGATCCTTAGGCGCGGCGTTTGTCGGCTACAGTCTGATCGGCTGGCCGTTGTTCTTGCACTTGCCCTTGGCCATCCTGGGCGGCTTCCTCGTGGGCGCGATCTGGGGCGCCATTCCCGGCTGGCTCAAGGCGAAGACCGGCGGTCATGAGGTGGTCAACACCATCATGATGAACTATATCGCCTACCGCCTGAGCGACTGGCTGATCAACGGTCCGATGAAGGCGCCCGGTTTCCGGCCGGTGACCCCCCACATACAAGCGTCCGCGGAGCTGCCGCGCCTGTTTGGGGATCCGCTGCGCTTCAATGTGGGCTTCTTCCTGGCTTTGATCGTGGCCGGTTTGGTCTTCTGGCTGCTGTTCAAGACGACCATCGGCTTTACCATCCGGGCGGTGGGTGCGAATCCTGACGCGTCGCGCTACGCCGGCATGAGCATTACCCGGACTATCGTCCTTGCTATGACGCTGAGTGGCGGGCTGGCCGGACTGGCAGGCGCGAGCCAGGTGCTGGGTGTAGATTACTGGGTCGGCCAGGGCTTCTCCGCGGGCTACGGCTTTGACGCCCTCGCCATCGCCTTGGTCGGCAAGAGCCATCCTTTCGGCGTCGTGCTGGCCGCATTGTTGTGGGGCTTCCTGCGCAGCGGGGCCACCAGCATGCAATCGTTGGCCGGCATCCCGATCGATATCATCTCGATTATCCAGGCCCTGGTGATTGTCTTCGTTGCAGCGCCGGATATCATTCGCGGGCTGTACCGGCTGCGGAAGCTGGCTGCGGAGAGAGTCGTGTTGACCCGCGGGTGGGGATCTTGAGGCTGAGGGAGAGGTGACTACCATGACTACTGCAACCGCGACCAGGGCGCTCCCGGCCGAAATCCGGCGCAGCAGGATCACAGGCGTCGTGCTCCTGCTCATCGGCCTCGCCATCTTCCTGTTTTTTGGCATCGGACTCGAAGGTGGGTTGGAGACGAAGTTCGGCATGAATCCGGGCATCGGCTCGCAGGCGATGCGGATCCCGGATGTGACTGTGCCCACCACAGCCACGATCTATCTGCTGTCCGCCATCTCAGTCTTCCTGGGTGCAGCCCAGATCGCACGCGGCTTCAAGCGCGCCGGCGTCATTATCGGATTGGTTGCCACGTTCTTCGTCCTGGCCTTTCTGGCCTGGGCGGCGCGCGGAAAATCCTTCAATATGGTCGGCATCTTGTCCAGTTCGCTGGTGCGCGCGACGCCCATCGCGCTGGCGGCGCTGTGTGGCGTGATCAGCGAGCGCGCGGGTGTGACGAACATCGGCATTGAAGGCATCATGCTGCTGGCAGCGCAGACCTCGGTCATCGCCGCCAGCCTGACCGACAGCCTGTGGGTTGGCCTGATCGTCGCCATTCTGACCGGTGCACTCCTGGCTGCTGTGCATGCTTTCCTCGCCATCCGCTATAAAGTGGACCAGATCATCAGCGGTGTGGCAATCAACGTCTTCGCCACCGGTACAACCAGTTACATCTCGTCGCGCTTCCTGGAGCGCAACGCCGACCTGCTGAATAACTCAGGCATCTTCAAGCCCATCGCCATCCCGCTGTTTTCAAAGATTCCGGTTATCGGGCCGATCTTCTTTGAGAACAGCATCATCGTGTACTTAATGATGCTGCTGGTGGCTGTTCTGCACATCGTGCTGTTCTACACGCCGTGGGGGCTACGGACCCGGGCGGTGGGCGAGCATCCGAAAGCGGCGGATACGCTCGGCGTCAATGTGTTCAAGACTCGCTATATCAACGTGATTCTCGGCGGCGCAATTGCGGGCCTGGGCGGCGCATACTTCAGCATCGGATCGTCCGGCCGGTTCGATGAGGTGATGACCGCGGGCAAGGGCTTCATCGGCCTGGCCGCGATGATCTTCGGCAAGTGGACGCCCATCGGCGCGTTCCTGGCGTCGCTGCTGTTCGGCTTTGCCGATTCGTTGCAGGTCAAGCTTCAGATTTTGCGGGTGCCTATTCCGTCGGAATTCCTGTTGATGGCCCCCTACATCGTAACCATGATCGTGCTGGCCGGCGTCGTGGGCCGCGCCATCGCGCCCGCCGCCGACGGCACGCCGTACGAGAAGAATTAAAGTTGCGGCCCGGATGGTGCTGTTACTCGTTACTCATTACTCGTTATTCGAATCAGTAATGAGTAACGAGTCATGAGTAAGTATATCCTCGGCGACCTCTGTGTGCTCTGTGGCTAAGTAGGATTCTATGCGCACTGAAAAGATCACGTTCGCGGGTGGGAGTGGCGCACCGCTGGAGGGACGGCTGGACCTGCCGGCCCAGGCCGCGCCGCGCGCCTATGCCGTCTTCGCCCACTGCTTCGGCTGCACCAAGAACCTGAAGACCATCGCCTTCATGGACCGGGCGCTGGCGGAGGCGGGCATCGGCGTCCTGCGCTTCGACTTCACCGGCTTGGGTGAGAGCGAAGGCGTCTTCGCGGATACGAACTTCACCTCCAACGTATTGGATATCGCGGCGGCCGCGCGTATGTTGGAGGCGCAACATGAGGCCCCGCGCCTGTTGATCGGCCATTCGCTGGGCGGCGCGGCCTGCCTGATGGCCGCCCGGCATATTCCGTCCGTCGCTGCAATTGCGACCATCGCGTCGCCGGCCAGCCTCGGCCACCTCGAGGAAATCATCCTCAGCAAGGCCCCTGAGATCGAAGCCGCGGGCGAAGCCCAGGTGGAGCTGATGGGCCGGCGCTTTCATCTGAAGAAGCAATTCCTCGATGACCTGCGCGACCAGAGCATGAGCCGCATCCTGGCCGAACTGAAGACGCCGCTGCTCATCCTGCACGCGCCTGAAGATCGCGTGGTGCCGATCAGCGCGGCCGAGCGCATCTTCAGCCTGGCGCGCCATCCCAAGAGTCTCGTCGCGCTCGACCGTGGCGATCACCTGATGCTCGACGAGGAAGACGCCCGCTACGCCGGGCAGATTATCGCCGCGTGGTTCAGCCGCTACCTGTAACGCGCGTAACTGCACATCGTGACAGACCCGGTTTCTGTGCGAAGCGCAGCTTCGCCGGGAAACCGGGTTTGTAGCGGTGAACAGTTGCTAACGCGCCGCTATTTTGGCTCGCGCGGCCGCATTGGATATAATCTCATCCATCGTTTGTCGCCGGTTGGACGGCGCGTCGCCTGACGCGGCCGGCCAGCCGGTTCATTTTGCACACAAGGCATCGAATCGTGAGTCTCCTGGAAGTCTTTCTCATCGCGCTCGGCCTCGCCATGGACGCGTTTGCCGTCTGTCTCTGCGCCGGGACCACCGGCTTCATCAACGGGCCGCGGCCCGTCTTTCGCCTGGCCTTCCACTTCGGCCTGTTCCAGGCCCTGATGCCGGCGCTCGGCTGGCTGGTCGGCACCGGCGTGGAGCGTTACATCTCGGCGTTCGATCATTGGGTTGCGTTTGGGCTGCTGGCTTTCGTCGGCGTGCGGATGGTGCGCTCCGGGCTGGACGTGGCTGATGACGGCCCATGCGTGGACCCTTCGCGCGGCGGCACAATGGTCATGCTCGCCATCGCCACCAGCATCGACGCGTTCGCGGTCGGCCTGTCGTTTGCCGTGCTGCGCGTCAGCATCGTCTGGCCCGTGATCATCATCGGCCTCGTGGCCGCGCTCATGTCGATGCTCGGCATCTACCTCGGCAGCCGGCTGGGCCAGACCTTCGGCAAGCGCATGGAAGTCATCGGCGGCCTCATCCTCGTCATCATCGGCATACGGGTAGTCATCTCACACATGCTGTGAGCGAAGTGTGCTATACTTTCATTTGTGCTCCGCGTAACGGTGAAAGGGGTGCGTAGATGCGCGGTCTCCTGGCAGGGTTGGTCATCGCCATTCTGGTCATTCTGGTCGCGCTGTTCGGCGCGGCGCTGGGCGCGTTCGGCATTGCCGCCATCGGCTGGCTGTTGCACCGGGCCTTCGACCTCACCCAGTGGCAGGGCAGCCTGATCGTGCTGGCTGTCGCCACTGGCCTGGGCTATCTGGTGTTCCGGCTGGCCGTGGTTCCGATGACGCCACCGGTCTGGAGTGGCGACTGGGACTCCTGGGAGGACGCGGAGGATGCTGAGCCGGACGAGGCCGAGCCGCCCATCGTCCCCTGGCGCCGCCAGCGCCCGACGCCGGGCGAGCTGCCCGCGCAGCAGTCCAGTCCGCGCCGAACCAAACGCCAGTAACCGCCGGTGCATAGTCATGATGAGTGGAGGAGCAGCAGTGTTTTCCCGACGCCGTATCGTATCAGTATTTCTACCCCTGGTCATTGTCCTGATGCTGGCCGGTTGCGTGCCGGTGGCCGCGCCCGTCAGCAGCACCGGCCAGATGCCCACCCCCGTGGAGCAAACCGAGACAGCCAGCACACCCGCTGAGGATGGTAAGCTCAAGATCGCCCTGATCCCCGTGCTGGACATCATCCCGATTTTCGTTGCGCAGCAGAACGGCTATTTCGAGGCCCAGGGCATCCAGGTCGCGACCGTGCCCGTCAAGAGCCCGCAGGAGCGCGATGTGCTGATCCAGACCGGGCAGGTGGACGCAGTCTTGACCGACCTGCAATCCGTCGGCCTGCTCAACAAGGAGCAACCGCGCGTCAAGGCCGTTTACACCTCACGCCGGCCCTTCCCGGACGCGCCGCTGTTCCGCATCCTGTCGGCCCCGCGCTCGAACATCACCATTCCGGCCGACCTCAAGGGCGTGCCCATCGGTATCAGCAACAACACGATCATCGAGTATCTCACCGACCGTATCCTGACCGCGGAAGGGCTGGCGCCCGATGAGATCGCCAAGATCGAGGTGGGCGCCATCACCGTCCGCTATGAGCAGTTGATGAACGGCAACATCCAGGCCGCGGTGCTGCCCGATCCGCTGGCGCAGGGCGCCATCGCCGCCGGCGCGACGCTGGTCGTGGATGACACCGGCTATGGCGATATTTCGCAGTCGGTGCTCACCTTCACCACCGCGGCGCTGGCGGCCAAGCCGCAGACCGTCACGAAGTTCCTTGCCGCGTGGGAGCAGGCCGTGACGGAGCTCAACGCGCATCCTGAGCAGTACCGTGCCATCCTGATCGAGCAGGGCCGCGTGCCGCAGAATCTCCAGGATAGCTACGTAATGCCGCCCTTCCCGACGCGCGGCGTGCCGACCGAAACTGAGGTTGCGGATGTCACCGCATGGCTGAAGGAGAAGGGGCTGGTCACGCGCGACCTCACGTACGCGGATATGGTGGACGCGTCGTTCCTGCCCAAGTAGGTCCCTTGTCTCTCCCCGCGCCCATCGTCGTTGTCAACGAACTGCACTACGCCTACCCGCCGCCGCTGCCCGATGCGCCGGCGGTTGAGGTTTTGCGCGGGGTCAATCTGGCGGTCCATCCGGGTGAGTTCGTGGCGCTGCTCGGTCGCGTCGGCGCAGGCAAGTCGACCCTGTGCATGGCGCTGAACGGGCTGGCGCCCCATGTCACCGGCGGCGTGTTCCGCGGCGATGTGACCGTGGCCGGGCAGAACACCAAGCAACACGCGGTCGCGGAGCTGGCGCGCACGGTCGGGCTGGTCTTTCAGGATGCGGAAGCGCAGTTGACGCAGATGCGCGTCGAAGATGAGATTGCCTTCGGGCCGGAGAACCTGGGCCTGCCCGTGGGGGAGATTGCCGCCCGCGTGGCCTGGGCGCTGGCCGCCGTACGATTGACTGAGCACCGTGACCGGTCGCCGCACCGCCTGTCCGGCGGCGAGAAACAGCGGGTGGCGATTGCCGCAATGCTCGCCATGCGGCCGCAGGTGCTCGTGCTGGACGAGCCGACTGCTAACCTCGATCCCGCAGGCAAAGCGGGGGTGTTCAACGTGCTGCTGCGGCTGGCGCGCGAGCGGCAGGTCGCCATCGTGATCGCCACGCAGGAGGTTGAGCGGGCTGCGCGCTATGCTGACCGCATCGTCGTGTTGCACGAGGGCCGCATCGCGCTCGATGGCTCGCCCGCTGCGGTCTTCAGCGCGGCCGCGCCGCTGGCGGACTGGGGGCTCAGCGTGCCGGAGATGGTCGAGCTCGGTGAGCGGCTGGCCCTGCCCGCCGCAGCCCGCACCGGCATGAGTGGGGTCTATCGCGCGCTGCGGCGGGCGCTGCGCAGCCGGCACGCTGTGCAGGGGGTGGCTGTGCAGCAGCCGCCCGAACCGGCTGCTCACAGCACAGCCCCCGCTACAGAACCTCAGATTCACATCGAGGACCTCTCCTTCGCCTATCCGGATGGCGCAACCGCACTGCACGGGGTCAATCTGACCGTGGCGCGCGGGGAGTTCCTGGCGCTCGTCGGACCGAATGGCTCCGGCAAGACCACGCTCGCCAAGCATCTCAACGGCCTGCTCAAGCCGAGCGGCGGCCGCGTGCTGGTGGACGGCCGTGACACGCGACAGCTGCGCGTCGCGGAGCTTGCCCATACCGTTGGCTATGTCTTTCAGAACCCCGACCACCAGATCTTCGCCGGCACCGTGGAGGAGGAGATTGCCTTCGGGTTGCGGCTGCAGGGGCTGGCGCCGGCCCGCGTGGCCGAGCGCGTGGATGCCGCCGTGGCGCAGTTCCGGCTCGCGGAGCATCGCGACCTGCCGCCCGCAGTGCTGGGCAGCGGGGAGCGCCGCCTCGTGGCGCTGGCCGCGGTCATGGCTGCGCAGCCGGACCTCCTGATCCTCGATGAGCCGACCGGCGGGCTGGACCGGCGCAGCCGCCAGGAACTCATGGCTGCGGTGAGCGCGTATCATCGCGGCGGCCACACGGTCATCCTGATTGCCCACGACATGCGGCTTGTGGCGGAGCACGCCACCCGCGCGGCGGTCATGCTGGAGGGTCGCGTGCTGTTCGACGGCCCGCCCGCGGCGCTGTTTGCGCGGCGTGATGTGCTGCGCCAGGCGCGGCTGGCTGCGCCGCCGGTCGTGCGCCTGGCGCAGCGGCTCGAACGCGCCGGCCTGCCGCGCGGCATTGCCAGCGTGGACCAGTTTGTGGCCGCGTGGTCGGGCCTGGCAGGCGCGGGAGCAGGACTGTGACCGGCTTCGACCTGTGCGTCCGGCGCAACAACTGGCTCTATATGCTCGACCCGCGCGTCAAGCTGGCGTTCGTCGTCGTGGCCGCGCTGCTGACGTTCCTGTGGTCCGCGCCGCAGGTGGCGATAGGCATCGCGTTGGCCGTGGCCCTGTTGTGCCTGCTGCTGCTGCGCCTCGCACGCATCCCCTGGCCGCGCATCAGCAGCTTCCTGCGCGGGCTGCTGCCGCTCCTGATCGTCGTCGTCACGCTGACCACGCTGTTTGCGGGCGGGCCCGGGGCAGTCTGGCTCCGGCTGGGGCCGGTGCGCGTGACCGCGAGCGCGGCCATGCAGGGGCTGCTCTTGGCGGCGCGGCTGCTGGCCCTCAGCCTGACGTTCTACTTCTGGATCAGCACGACCGACCAGGGCGAGATGGTGCGCGGGTTCGTCGCGCTGCGCATGCCGCATACGTGGGGGCTGACGCTGGCGCTGGCGCTGCGCTACCTGCCCATCCTCGGCGGGCTGTTCGAGCAGGTGAGCGAGGCGCAGCAGGCGCGCGGGCTGGACCTGGCAAAGCGCAGCCTCACGGCGCGCCTGGCCGCGTACCGGCCCATCCTCGTTGCGGTGGTCATCGGCGCGCTGCGCCACGGGGAGCGCCTGGGATGGGCGCTGGAGGCGCGGGCGCTCGGTGCGCCCGGCGTCCGCCGGACGACATACCGGCCCCTCCGCCTGCGGCCGGCGGACCTCTATGTGTTGTGCTTGTTGCTGGCTGTAACTTTAATTGCAGTCTTCTTGCGCGTGTTGTAACAACGTATGGTGCATCACTTTCGATGCAGGCCGTGCAGGGTAAACTGAGGACACTTCGGGTCGGGGTTAGGCAGGGCTGGCAGTGCCTAACTTCGGCCCTGTTTTATTGCTCTGGCGATAAACTCCAAGGCACCCTGAGCGGAGGCCGCAGCGAGCTGTGTCTGTAGTCGAAGGATGCGGGGGGAGTGCAGGCGTTCTTCGACTACGGGCGTTTTACGACGCCCTCCGCTCAGAATGCCTGCACCCATGAAGCCTTCAGGACCGCTGGGCTGGCCCAGGAGATGGCCCGCCGGTTTTTGCGCGCGCACGGACTCAGTGCTATACTTGCAGTGTTGTTCGCCCCCATAGCTCAGTGGATAGAGCGCTAGCCTCCGGAGCTAGAAGCGCAGGTTCGAGTCCTGCTGGGGGTACTGATGCAGGCGGCCCGATTGATCATCGGGCCGCTTTGCATTTCCGGAAGCACATTACTCCGCCTGAGGCGGCGCGTACTTCTCATACTGCAGCCAGCCGGGCAGCCGGCGGTAGCCGAGCTTCTCGTTAAGGTGCAGGATGGCCGGGTTGAGCGTGTCGTTCTGCGTGCGTGTCTCGGCGTAGCCGCGCGCCTTGAGCGCACGGAGCGACGCGACCTTGAGCGCCAGCGCGACGCCTTTGCCGCGGTGCTTGCGCAGCACGCCCGTCATGCTGGTGTTGGCCGGGCCATCCTTCGGCAGGTCGATCTCGCTCAGCCCGACCAGCTCGTCCCCGCGCTTCGCCAGGAAGATGAAGGCGGGGTCGCTCGACGGGCTCGCCAGGTGCTTCAGCCACAGGTCGTACGGCTCCTCGATGACCGCGTCGCCGGGGAACGGCACATCCAGGAGCGTCACCCGGAAGAGATCGTACAGTGCTCGTTCCGCGTCGGGCCGCAGCGCGCGCTCCTCGGCAAAGGTCGTCAGGGTGTAGCCTTCGGCCTCCACCCGCGCGATGACATCAGCGTATTGCTCCGGGTCGAACGCCGTGAGGTCGAAGGCCTGCTCGAAGCGCACGCCGTACTGCCGGTAGCCTGCCGCCTCGAGGAAGCGGATTGCGTCGGCATGGTCCTCGCGGCAATCGGTCCACAGCCGCTTTGCGCCCTGCTGCCAGGCATAGGGCTCCAGCCGCGCGAACAGCGCCCGCCCGATGCCGCGGCCGCGCCATGCCGGGTCAACGACCGCATAGATCGAGTACACCCCCTGGTTGTTCTGCATCCAGAAGGGGAACATGCAGGAACCCTGCCCCACGACTGCGCCGCCGGTCGTTTCGACGACAAACCGGAGCCGCGGGTTGTCCGCAGGATAGCTCTTCTCCCAGAATTCTTCCTGCTCGACCGTCGTCGGCGTATCAGCATAGGTTCTGTTCCCGACAGACACCAACGCAGGGATATCTGTACTTTTGAAGTCGCGAAGTAGGAAGTTGGGTTGGTCTGTCATTTTACTCCCTCTGTTCTAAGATACCCGCTTTCGTGCCAGGGGCGTTTCGCCCCGAAACGCCCCTGGCCTCAGAAAGCGGGTATCTGTGCGCGCCTGCGGAAAGCGGGGCTCTCGTGGCGCGGCTACTCCATCGGGTAGCGCAGCCCCCACTGCCCGCGCAGCGTGTCGAGCGTCTCCATGATGGCGAGCGTCTCGTCCAGCGGCATGACGGCGCTTTCCAGCTTGCCGGCGCGGAGACAGGCCATCGCCTCGGCTGCTTCATAGTTGTAGCCGTTGCCTTGCATGGGCAGCGTCAGCGTCTCCGGGTCCTGCCCCGCGCGCTGGAGCGTCAGCTTCTCGCTGTGCCACCAGGGGCTGTGAATGCGGATGCGGCCGGCCGTGCCGTAGATGGCGGCATCCTGGAAGGTGCTCGTGCGCACCGCGCACGAGAGCAGCGCCAGCTTGCCGCCCTCGTAGCCGTAGACCATCGCGGCCTGCTCGTCCACGCCGGTCACGCCCAGGTGAGCCGCCGACACGATACGCTCCGGCGTGCCCAGGATCATCGAGGCGAGGCTGTTGACGTAGATGCCGACGTCGAGGAGGCCGCCGCCGCCCAGTTCGGGGTTGAACAGGCGGCCGGCGGGGTTGAGCTCGGCGCGGAAGCCGAAGTCCGCTTCCACCATGCGCACCTCACCGATGGCGCCTTCCGCAATCAGCTCGCGCACCTTGACGATGTTCGGCAGGAAGCGCGACCACCTGGCCTCCATCAGGAACAGCCGCTTTGCGCGCGCGGTCTCGATCATTTCGCGCGTCTCCGCCGCGTTGATGGCGAAGGGCTTCTCGCAGACGACCGCTTTGCCGGCGTTCAGGCAGAGCAGCGTGCCCATACGGTGCAGGTTGTGGGGCGTGGCGACGTAGATGATGTCCACGTCGGGGTCGTTGACCAGCGCCTCGTAACTGGCATGGCGGTGAGGGATATTGTATTTGTCAGCGAACGCGTCTGCCGCGGCCTGCGTGCGTGAGCCGACTGCGACGAGTTGGGCGTCGGGCAGCTCGGCCAGCCCCTTGGCGAACTGGTTGGCGATGCGTGCGGTGGACAGAATGCCCCAGCGTACCGGCTTGCTCATGCGATCACCTTCTCTCCGTTTTCCAGCCATTGAATCTCGGCGGGCGTCAGCGTGATCTCCAACGCCTTGATGTTATCGGCAAACTCCGCCGGCGTCTGGCAGCCGACCAGCGAGAACAGGTTGAGCGGCTGGTTGCGGCTGTAGGCCAGCGCGATCTCCGGCAGGGTCAGCCCCTTCTCCCGCGCCAGTTGCGCGGCGCGATCCTGCCGGGCGAAGTTATCTTCATAGCAGTAGCTCCTGACGCACAGCGCATCCAGGCCGGTCGTGAACGCGTCCAGGTTGTCGCGGCGGAACCGGCCCGAGAAGAAGCCGCCGGCCAGGCTCGACCAGGTGAACAGGGCCAACTGCGTGGCCGCATAGTAGGTGCGCGCGACTGCGCCGCTCGGCCCGCCGATGCTCACGCAGCCATCCCACGGCGGCTGCACCATCTCGGCCAGGCTGAACTGCGGGCTGCTGGCCGCGAACGGAATCAGATTGTGCGCCTCGGCGTAGGCGTTGGCCTCACGGATGCGCTCATACGACCAGTTCGAGCCGCCGAATGCGCGAATCTTACCTGCCCGGTGATGCTCGTTCAGGATTTCCACGACCGGACCGACCGGCACGGACGGGTCATCGCGGTGGAGGATGTACAGGTCGATGTGGTCCATTTTCAGCCGCGCCAGCGAATCGTGCAGGTCCGCGGTGATGTCGAAGGGCGTCACGCGCTTGCGATCGACGTTGTGATGCGCGCCCTTCGTGATGATGACGACCTCGTCGCGCAGGCCGCGCTCGCGCACCCAGCGGCCCAGCGTGCGCTCGCCGTCGCCGCCGCCATAGACGTGCGCGGTGTCGAACGCGTTGCAGCCCAGCGCATAGATGCCGTCCAGCAGCGCGAAGCTGGCGTCGAGCTCGCGCGAGTTGACCATCACGGTCCCCTGGACCAGCCGCGAGACCGGCTTGTGGATGCCCGGCACAGAACCGTATTGCATAGTCTCCCTCCTCCGATAGCAGTTCGGTTGACTATAGCATCTCCCGGCCTTCATCGCAAAGGTGAATAGAACGCTGATGACGCTGAACTGGTGGAGTCGAGGCTTTAGTGTCTATCCGAAAAAGGGGTAGCATAGCCCCTTGTGGGCGTACTAACGGGCACAAGGCCCTAGACTACGATTTTTCGGATAGACAGTTATAACATCCGGCCTGTGACGCGGCGCGCTAATAGCGGAGGAAGCAGGATTCCAGAAGTAACGGCGGCGGGCGGAGTATACTGCCATGCACGAGTGATGGAGCAAGGACGCTTCAATGAAGACGTATCGGATGCCGGATCAGGGATGGAGTGGGAGAGATCAGCATGACTGAGCACTATAAGTTTGCCTC
>DAOUGK010000394.1:0-16987 GCA_034429055.1 Anaerolineae bacterium
CTTCAGCGGCCGCAGCCGCCATTGCGGCAGGCGCCTCAAGCGTTGATACGTCTTCCGTCGGCTCAGTAGCAGGTGCAACCGCATCCGCAGGTGCACTGTCCTGGGCCAGGGCAGCCGCCGGCGCATCCTCCGCCGCAGGTGCGGGCACTTCCAACACCGCAGCCGCAGCGCCCGCGCTCTCGGCTTCAGCTTCGGCGGGTGCTTCGAGGGCGGCCGGCGCGGCCTCCTCTACGGCGGCTGCGGCAGCCGCAGGTGCAGCCTCAGCCGCCGGCTCGACCTGCGTCGCGGCCGGCGCCGGGGCGGGAGCCTCCATCGCAACCATCTGTGTTGGGGCTTGCTCCGGGGCCTGTTGCGCAGTCAGCGCGCCCGGCGTCCACCCCGGCCGGCTGACGAGCGTTGCAGTCACGACCACTACCAGTGCCAGCGCGGTGACCGCGCCCAGCCCGCGCAGCAGCCCACCATACCAGCTCGGCCGTGCGGCCTGTCGCCGCAGTCCCACCTGGGCCTCGGACAACGTAAATGCCCGCGGCACCGGGACGCGCGGCATGGCAGCCAGCACCGCCACCGTGCGGCGGAGGCTCTCCAACTCGGCACGGCAAGCAGCGCAGGTCTGCAGGTGGCTTTCTACACGCGCCCGTTCGGCCACGGTCGTCTGCCGGTCCAGGTAAGTGGACAGCAGTTCGACATCCAGATGTGGCGTGTTCGGGCTGGCAAATGGTCGTTTCATCGGCATCTTCAAGAACGTAAGTTTGTCTAGCAAAACGTGCTAACTGTCACCTAGACGGTACTGGGAAGGTAAAAGTTCCTGGTGCTCCAGCAGCATATCGCGCAGCTTGGCACGCGCCCGGCTCAACCGGGACTTGACCGTGCCCAGCGCGGTGCCCATGGTGTCGGCGATTTCCTGGTAGTCCATGCCCTCGATGTCGGCCAGCACGAGCGTCGTGCGCTGGTCCGCTGGCAACTCACCGATGGCCACCTGGATGACGGCCGCGAGTTCCTGGCGCATGACGAAGACATCGGGCCGCTCTGCGGAGTCGATCAGCCGCGAGTCGTATTCCGGATCGTTCTCATCGTCGTCGCTCTCCAGGGGCACGGTGGGACGGCGCCGCCGCGCGCGCAGCACGTCGTAGCAGGTGTTGGTGACGATGCGGAGGAGCCACGCCTTGAATGAACCGCCCCGGTACTGGTCGAGCCGCTGAAAGGCCTTGATGAAGGCGTCTTGGGTGGCATCGGCGGCCAGCTCGTTGTCGCCCATGACGCGATAGGCCACGTTGTAAGCGAGGCTTTGGTAGTGCAGGATGAGCTGGTTAAATGAAGGCAGATGCCCCTTCTGCGCGGCGGCGATGAGCGCAGCCTCGTCGAACTCAGGACGCTGAGGCGGCGTCGGCCGGGTGCTGCGGCCTTCCCATCCATCGCGCAGGGGCGCTGACCAGAGCAACAAACGATGCAATAATATGCTCAGCATCAAGCCACCAAATACGCTGCCAAATCAAACAAACTCACAAGCCGGACTCCAGTAGGACGGGTTGCCAACCCGTCCTACAACCGAAAAACTGCATAGCCCTGTTGTGCCAGGCGATCGCACAAACTCACAACGTAGGACGGGGTGGCAACCCGTCCTACAACCGAAAAACTGCATAGCCCTGTTGTGCCATGCCGAACGAACTTGACGGAGACCCCCGCTTAGGTTATACTCGTTTCTTGCCATGCCGAAGTGGCGGAACGGTATACGCGACGGTCTCAAACACCGTTGGGCATTGGCCCTTGTGGGTTCGAATCCCACCTTCGGCATCTGACCCACCCGGCCAGGCGCTTTGGTTTTATCGTCACATTATCGCGCGTCCTGGCACAGCCCATGTGCAGGTATTATAGCAGCGTTACTGCGTTCGGGCCAAAGCCTACATCCCAAACACATGGGGACCTTTTCTGAATGCAACAGACCGCGTCAAACCCGTACAGGGAGACAACAAAGGTTCGTTGGTCACCCCTGCGCGGCGCCTTGATCCTGTGCGTCATACTCACTCTGGCCGTCCTGACTGCAGGGTGCGGCCAGACCGCCAGGCCGAATACCTCAGCCCCCGCCGCCCGTGAAGCCAGCATGAGAGAGATCGCGGCGGAATTTGCGCGTTCGGGTGACCTGGCGCAGGCACAGGCGCGCCTGGACGAGCTGAACTTCGCTAATCCCGGCCAGTTGTTAGTCACCCTGGCTGAGACCGACCTGGGCGCGGGCCGCCCGGCAGATGAAGTCAAGCCGATGGTTGACCTGGCACAGGCGATGGGCGTCAGCAGCCCCAAGCTGGTGGCGTACTTTGCGCCTACGGCTGCGCCTACTGCCACGCCATCACCCGTGCCGCCGACCGACACGCCTGCACCCGCGACGCCGACGCCTGAGCCGCCGACCGCGGAACCGCCCACCGAGACGGCCACTGCACCGGCAGCCACCGCTGAGCCGCCCACCGCTGCACCGACCGAAGCGCCGGCCAATCCGCGCGTCGTGGCGAACACCAACGCCAACGTGCGCAGCGGCCCGGGCCGGGCCTATCCGGTCATCGGCAACCTGCGGACGGGACAAGAGGTGGAAGTCAGCGCCCGCAACGCGAACGGCGACTGGTGGCGCATCGCGTGGAACGGGCAGGCCCAGGCCTGGGTCTCGGGTACGACCGTCCGCCTGCAGGGGCAGATCGATACGGTCGCAGTCGCCGACAACATCCCGGCGCTGCCGCCGACCAATACACCGCGGCCCACCACGCCGCCTGCCGAGCAGCCGCCCGCCGCACCGCAGCCGACCAACCCGCCGCCTGCTCCTGCACCGAGCGGCGTGGACTACCGCATTATCGAACAGCGCATGCTCACCATTCAAGAGAATGGCGGTTGCAATGGCATGCATAACATTTTTGTGCAGGTCCTAGATGCAAACGGGGCACCAGTTAATGGTGCAGTCGTGCAAGGTTTGTATCCTCTCGATAACCCGTGGGTTGGTATTTCTGGCCAGAAAGACTGTTACTGGAATATCGGAGTTACCGGCCAGGGGTGCATATCGTTTGATCTGTACCAGAATGCTAATAACATGAAGGTGGTGAGTGATCCCGTACTTGGTCCTGTAACGAGTGAGGTTTCACGCCAACTCAGTTCGAAGGATACCGACATCACCGTAGACGAATTCATGGCAACCGGCTACTGCACCGAAGGTCGCGAGAACTGCGAATGGCGCAAGAATCCGGGAGACCGACCGCCTCAGTTATGCAACGGGCACTATTCCTGGGTCGTGAAGTTCCAGCGAACACGCTAGACCCATTGAGGGAGAATCGATTGTGAAAGAAGCCATGATGGAGAACACGCCGCTGTTTTCTGTACTCACAGAGGAACAGCGCTCGATCATCGCCAGCCGCATGATCCTGGCGAACCGGAGCGCGGGCGAGCTCATCTATCAACAGGGGCGACCGGCCACCGCCCTGTACCTCATCAAATCCGGCTGGGCCCGCCTTGTCACCGACCAGTACGCGGTGCTCGCGAACCTGAGCGCCGGCAGCCTGCTCGGTGAGGCCGACACCATCTCGGGCCGCAACTACAGCACCTCTGCCGAGGCCGCAAGCGATGTGACCGTCTGGGTGCTGGCCGCCAACGACCTGAAGGCCATCATGGCCGACTACCCCGAGATTGGCCGGGCCGTCAAGCGGGCCGTGGGGCTGGGCGAGGAGCAGGCGCTCGTACGCCATCTGCGCCGCCTGGAGCTGCTGGGCGGGCTGAACAACAACCAGCTGCAGGAGATTGCAGAACATCTGCAACCCGCGCGCTTCATTGCCGGGGAGACCATTTTCCGCCGCGGCAGCGAGGGCGACGCGCTGTACATCGTGGACCAGGGGCAGGTGCAGGTCAGCAGCGTGTCGGGCGCAGTGTCCAGCGCAGGGCCGGGCGAAACCTTCGGTGAAGGGGCCTTCCTGACCGGCGACACCCGTGCGACCGAAGTGACAGCCCTGACCGACGTTGTCACCTGGTCACTCACCCGCAGCGATTTCGAGACGCTGGCCCTGCGCTATCCCATCATGGCGCTGAACCTGAGCCGGGTCATCAGCCGCCGCCTCCACGAGCGCAACCTGCGCGTGGAGCCGGTGGCGCCGGTCGTGCAGCGAGTCGCAGCGCCGCAGCGCGCGGCTGCCCCCGCCCCAGCCAGCACCGTGGTCGCCGTCAACAAGGCGGCGGACTCCGCAACCTCCTGGTGGGGCAGAAGCAGTATAGGGGCGAAGTTCCGGCTCGTCGCCGTTGTCCTGCTGCTCATCTGGCTGCTCGGCGTGGCCGCACCGGCCATCATCATCTCGCTGCTGTCACAGGCCCCCGCGGTGAGTTCTGCCCGCCCCATCGCCAGCTCGCAGATGTCGGTCGCCGACAGCGCCATGCTGGTCGCTATGGCCGCGGACCTGCCCGAAGAGACCATGCCCACCTACACGCCGTGGCCGACCGAGACGCCCATCCCGACGCCGACCTTCACGCCGACCGCGACGCCCACGGAGACGCCCATCCCGACGGCCACGTTCACGCCGACCGAAACACCCGTCCCGCCGACCGCGACGCCCATTCCGCCGACCGCCGCGCCGGTGCGCCAGGTCGTGCGCGAGGTGGCTGCGGCTCCCGCGGCCCAGGCGCAGGTAGTGGCAGCAGTTGCGCCGAAAGCGGCTCCGGCAGCCCAGCCGTCAAATCAGTTCACGCTGGTCGAAATGCGCCGGCTGGAGCCCTGCGAAAACCGCGGCATGCACAACATCTTCATCACGGTGGTGGATGCGGCAGGCAATCCGGTGGACGGCGTGACACTTGTCCAGTCGCCGGCCGGTGAGCTCGGCAATGTACAGGACAAGACCGTGTCCGGCACAAAGGGCCCGGGCAAGGCTGAGTTCATCATGTGGAAGTTCGCCGAGTATGCCGTGTATGTGACCAACGACGGGGCCAATCCGAGCAGCACGGACATTGCTCGCCCCCTCCATTCCAACTTCACGGATGAGGCCAACTGCGCCGATGGCGGCGGCGGCAACACCCTGTTCCACAACTCGTTCACAGTCACGTTCCGCAAGAACTTCTAACCCGACGTTCTGCTAATCCGGCTGAGAGACGTCCCAATAATGGGGCGTCTCTCTTTTTTATGCCCTGCATGCTGGTATAATGACAACACTTAGGCACGCCCAACCAGCCGCTGATGTAGCAACTCGGTTGTCAAGGCCGCAGCTTCTCCGTTCGTAGTAGGCGCTTTAGCGCCCCGTGTGTGCGCAGGCGCCAAGGCGCCTACTACAAACCGGGTTGTCTGCTGGTGCAGGAGATGAGTCCACTATGACTGCCCTTTCCTCAGCCGCGAATTTCGCGCTGCGCACACTCGGCCGGGCACGCCGCCCGCGTATCAACGGCCGCTTACGGCTGCAAGGGGTGATCGCGCCGGTGGAGATCCTCCGCGACGCGTGGGGCGTGCCCCACATCTACGCACGGAACATGCACGACCTGCTGTTCGGCCAGGGATTCGTCCACGCGCAGGACCGGCTCTGGCAAATGGAATTCCAGCGGCGGCTCATCAGCGGGCGGCTGGCCGAGGTGCTGGGCTTGCCCGTGCTGGCTGTGGATCGTCACATGCGGATTCTGGGGATGCGCCGCGTGGCCGAACAGGAGGCCGGCCTGCTGCAAGGGGACGTGCGCGCAGATGTGGAGGCTTACACGGCGGGGGTCAACGCCGGCATCGTGCGCCAACCCCTGCCCGTCGAGTTCGCGCTGCTGCGCTATCGCCCGGAGCCCTGGACCCTCGCGGATTCCCTCTCCTGGGCCAAGATGATGGCGTGGAGCCTCTCCGTCAACTGGGAGACGGAACTGCTCCGCGCACGGCTGATCGAGGCGCTCGGTCCCGCGTTGGCCGCGGAACTGGAGCCGTGCTGGCCGGATCACTGGCCGGTTGTCGCGCCGTCCGCCGTCGCGACGGTCACGGACAGCCGCGGCACAGCGCCCGTGGCCGCGCCTGACCTGGGGCAACCCGGCCCGGTCACGCCGGGTCCAGCGGCAGCCGGACTCGCAAGCGGCGACGGCAGCCCCGTCGGCAGCAACAACTGGGTTGTGGCAGGCCGCCGCACACAATCGGGGCTGCCGCTGCTGGCCAACGACATGCACCTGCTGTTGAGCGCGCCTGCCGTCTGGTATGAGAACCATCTTGTCTGCGAGGCAGGGTTCAACGTCACCGGCGTCACGTTCCCCGGCATCCCCTACGTCGTCGCGGGACACAACGGCCATGTTGCCTGGGGCTTCACCAACGGCTACGCAGATGTGCAGGACCTGTACATCGAGCGGATGCGTGTGACAGGCGGCGGCGATATCGAATATGAATACTGCGGCGCGTGGCGCCCGGCGGAGGTGCGGCGGGAGGTCATCCGGGTCAAGGAGAGCGTGCCCGTGGAGCAGGCGGTCATCTGCACTCATCACGGGCCGGTCATCAACGAACTGGCCCCCGGGCTGGCCGCGCCCATGCATCCTACGGGCGCGGGCATCGCCCTACCCGATGTGCCGCTGACGCTGCGCTGGACCGCGTTGGAGCCGAACACGATGCTGGATGCGCTGGCCGGCATGAATCGGGCGGAGACGTGCCTGGCCTTCCGCGAGGCCTTGCGCGGCTGGGAAACGCCCGTGCAGAACGTGGTGTATGCCGACACGCAGGGCAATATCGCATACAGCTATCCGGGCAATATCCCTGTCCGCCGGCGCGGGGATGGTTCGACGCCCGTCCCGGGGTGGACGGACGAGTACGAGTGGCAGGGCTACATCCCGTTCGATGAGCTGCCGCACGCGTACAACCCGCCGCAGGGGTTCGTCGTCTCCGCAAACAACCGCGTGACGGATGACGGCTATGCCCACTTCGTGGGCCGCGAGTTTGCGACCGGCGACCGCGCACAGCGCATCATCGAGCAGATTGCCGCACGGCCCAGGCTGGACGTCGCGGCCGTCCGCCGGATGCACTTCGACACTATCTCCCCTTCCATGCAACTGGTGGGCCTGCACCTGGGCCGGCTGACCGTGACAGCCGGTGAGCCGGAACTGGCAGCCATGCTTGACCTGGTACGGATGTGGGATGGGCAATTGGCACAGGACAGCCCGGCAGCCGCCATCTGCGAGGTGTTTGCCCGCCAGTGGATGCGGGTGCTATTGGAGCCCAGGCTGGCAGCCGACGGCAACGCCGGTGAGCTGCCATTGCTCGAACGGGCGCTCGGCAAAGGCCCCACCCCGGTCATCCAGGAGGGCAGCTTCTTCGGCCAGCAGACCTGGGTATGGATGCTCAATCTGCTCGGAGCATCTCAATCGCACTGGTTCGACCTGGGGGGCGGGGAGACGCGGGACGATACCCTGCGCCTGGCGCTGCGACGCACAGCAGCTTACCTGACGGAGAAGCTGGGGCCGCCCGAAGGCGCGGCCATGCGCAACTGGGCCTGGGGCCGGCTGCACACGCTGACCTTCGGCCACCCGTTGGGCATCGTCGCGGCCCTCGGCCAACACCTGAATCGCGGCCCCTACCCGCTGCCCGGCGACGGCACGACCGTCTGGGCGACCGGCTCGGGCATGACGCCGGAGAGCAGTCGCGGAGTGGTCGCGCCGCCGTTCCGCTTCATCGCAGACCTGAGCGACCTGCGCAACTGCCTGGGGCTGCTAGCCCCCGGCAACTCAGGCCGGCCCGACAGCCCGCACTATGACGACCAGATTGCCGCGTGGTATGCCGGGGAGTATCATCCGATGTTGTACGCACGGGAGGATGTGGAGCGCGGGGCCAGGAACCGCCTGTGGCTCGAAGGGGCAGGGTGATACGCGGAATCCACGCCCGGCACTGATGCGCCTACTCCGAACCCATAGCTTCCAGGTTTGTAGTAGGCGCTTCAGCGCCACTCGATGATTCTGTCACCGCCGCGTCAGACCCCACACAAACGCGACTGCGGCGGCAATCAACAGCCCGGTGTTCAGGCCGCCCGGTCCCTCGCTCGCGCGCAGCAACACCCCCGCCCCCAACAACCCGGTTGCCACCAGCCCCCACGTCAGCCGGTCGACCGAGCGTTCCAGCCGCCGAAGCGCCCTGGCTGTATCGGGCGCAAGCGCGACCTGCTGCACCAGCTCGCCCCGCTCGGCACGAGTGACGAGACGCTCCATCCTCGAAGGCAGCCGCAGCGCTAGGCGCACCAGCTCACCGACTTCCCCCAACACGCCGCGCCACTCGCGCGAGAGCTGGTCGGAGGCCAGACGCTCGGCAAAGGGCAGGGTCGCGGCCCACGGATCGAAGTTCGGGTCAAGTGTCGTCGCCATGCCGGAAAGGATCGCCACGGCGCGCATGGCAAAGAGGATGTCGGTCGGAAACTGGAACGGCATCTCGAAGAGCAGATCGCGATACTCGCGCAGCACAAACGGAATCTGCTGCATCGCGCTATCGGTCAGTTGCCCCATGCGCATCCCACCGAGCCGTGCGAACAGAACCTCGTGCAATTCGTCCAGCCGCTGCCGGTCTGCGCCGGGCAGCATCACGCCCGTATCGAAATAGGCCTGTACGAGCCGGTGCGCGTCGCGCGTGCCTATCGCGATAGCGACATCCCGCATGGCCGTCCGCATTCCCTCCGGCACGATTGCCACCATGCCGAAGTCCACGAAGATGAGCTGGAAGGGCCGCGCCGCAGACGCCGGCGCGCCGGGCGACGAGTCCACCGGATGCACGAACAGGTTGCCCGGGTGCGGGTCCGCGTGGACGAAGCTATGGACGAAGATTTGCTCCAGATAGGTGTCATACAGCTTGCGGGCGACCTCCGCCCGGCTGATGCCCGCGGCCTGCATGGCGGCCAGGTCGTCGATCTTGATGCTTGCCACGTTCTCCAGCGTCAGCACGCGGCGAGTCGTGACCTCCCAGAACACATCCGCGATGTAGACGCCGGGGTCGTTCGCAAAATCGGCGGCGAAGCGGTCCGCGTTGCGGCCTTCCTGCACGAAGTCCAGCTCCAGCCGTGTGGTGCGTGAGAATTCGTTGTAGAGGCGATCCAGGTCTACGCGGCGGCTGGCGGGCGGGTACAGCTTGAGCCAGCTCGCGGCCAGACGCAGCGCGGCCAGATCAGTCTCCACCAATCGCTCGATGTGGGGCCGCTGCACCTTGACCACGACCTCTTCGCCCGTCACCAGCCGCGCCTTGTGCACCTGCGCCAGCGACGCAGCGGCCTCCGGCTCCGGCTTAAACCAGGCAAAGACCTCCCCGACCGGCCGCTTGAACTCCGCGGCGATGACCGCCTGCACATCGGCCAGCGTTTCAGCGGGCACCTCGTCCTGCAGGCCGCGCAGTTCCTTGGTCACACCCTCGGGCAGGATATCCACGCGGATGCTGAGGAACTGACCCAACTTGATGAGCACGCCGCCATACTCGATGGCGTAGCGGCGGAAGCGTTGAGCATGGCTCTTCCAGCGCGCCTGGCGGTTCGCGCGCACGTAGGAGCGGAAGCCCGGCACGCGCTGCAACACCAGATCCCACCCGATGAAGGACAGGAAGACGCGCGCGAAGAAAAAGGCCAGGCGCAGATAGCGCACCCGATCCAACGGGGCGGACGGCGGGGCCTCCTGTACTGCGCCGCGGGCCAGCTCCGCGAGGTCCATGACTTTCGGCGCAGGCGCATCGACGGCCCGGCGCTTGCGCCGTCCAAACTGCGATTGTGGAGCAGGCATATAGTTCCTTCCTGTTGCGGTGCCATTCTAGTCCGGTTGGCCCGGTGGGTCAATGTGGCAGTAGTTCCACATGTAGCCACCAGCGCAGGCACCCTGAGCGGAGGGCCGGCCAGCTTTGTGGACGGCACGAAGTCGAAGGGCGCCAAAGCGAGCAGGCGCTGGGTCGCATCCTTCGACTAGCATTATCTCGTCACCAACGTTGAGCCGTCCACCCGCTCAGGATGCTTGCCCGTCGGTACGTTTGGCATTACTGGCCAATGTAAAGGGTTCTTTGACAGTTCATGTCCGTTGCGTATAATCCGTATGGTACAAGTATACGTATCTCAGGGAGTCTCCTCATCAACGAAACTGGGAACGGGCTGATCGAGGCGCTGCGGCTGATCTTTGCAGGAGACGCCGCACTGGCCGAAATCGTTTCACTCTCATTGCGTGTCTCCGGCATCGCGCTGCTCTTCAGCACGCTCATCGGCGTGCCGCTCGGCGCGGCGCTTGGCCTGGGTCGATTTGTTGGCCGTAAGCTGGTCGTCGCGTTCATGTATACCGGCATGGGCTTCCCGCCCGTCGTTATCGGTCTGATCGTCTACCTGCTCCTGTCGCGCAGCGGGCCGCTGGGCAGCCTGAACTCACCCGTCGTGCCGACGCTGTTCACGCCCGGCGCGATGGTCATCGCCCAATCCATCATCGCGTTTCCGCTGGTGGCCGGCTTCACGATGGCTGCGGTCATGGGCGTCGACGCAGGGCTGCGCCAGCAGGTGCGCTCGCTCGGCGCGACAAGCTGGCAGACGACATTGACCGTGTTGGCCGAGGCGCGCATTGGCGTGATTGTCTCCATCATCGCAGGCTTCGGCGGCATCATCTCGGAGGTCGGCGCGGTCATGCTGGTGGGCGGCAACATCGAGGGCCGCACGCGTGTCCTGACGACCGCCATTGTCCTGGAGACGCGGCAGGGCAACTTCGAGCTGGCCCTGGCGCTCGGTGCGATCCTGCTGGCGATTACGTTCATCATCAACGTGCTCATGCTGCGCCTGCAGGGAAAGACGATGGACGAGTGATGGACGCCAGCCAGCCCTACTGCTACCGGGTGCAGAACCTCACCAAGACCTACGGCAGCCGCCAGGTGTTGCAGCTCGACACGCTCGACATCCAATTCGGCGAGATCTTCGCGCTGGTAGGCCCCAGCGGATCGGGCAAGAGCACGCTGCTGCGCCTGCTCAACTTCCTGGAGCCGCCCACAGCCGGGGCGATTGTATTCCAGAACGAGACGATCAGCGCGGGGCGGTTGGCGCCGCTGGCGCTGCGCCGCCGGGTAACGACCGTCGCGCAGCGGCCCATCCTGTTGAACCGCAGCGTGTGGGCCAACGTGCAGTTCGGCCTGCGGCTGCGGGGCAGCCGGGACGGCGATGAGAAAGTCGCGGCCGCGCTGGCAGAAGTCGGACTCGCGCATCTGGCGAAACAACCGGCCCGCACGCTGTCCGGGGGCGAGGCGCAGCGCGTGGCGCTGGCCCGCGCGATGGTTATCGAGCCGGACGTGCTGCTGCTCGACGAGCCGACCGCCAATCTCGACCCTTACAACGTCGGCGTCATCGAGGAAACCGTCCGGCGGCTCAACCATGAGCGGCAGGTCACGGTTATCCTGGTAACGCACAACGTATTCCAGGCGCGGCGCCTCGCACACCGCGTCGGCCTGATGCTCGACGGCCGGCTGGTCGAGATTGCTCCCACCGAGAGCTTCTTCGCGAATCCACAGGACCCCCGCACGGGCGCGTTCGTGCGCGGAGAAATGGTATATTGATTTCTTCATCACAGGAGGAGAAGATGTCCAAGCGCAACGCAACTTTCTTGATTCTGCTGGTACTGGTCAGCCTGCTGGCGGCCTGCGTGCCGCCGACAACACCACCTGCACAGAGCGAAACCGCTGCGCCGACGGCAACCGCCGAGCAGCCGCCCGCGGTGCCGCCGACGGCAGAGCCCGCTTCCACAGCCGAACGGCTCATCCTGGCGACCACGACCAGCACCGCGGATTCCGGCCTGCTCGATTTCATCCTGCCTGATTTCGAGGCCAAATACAATGCTGACGTGGATGTCATCGCAGTCGGCACGGGCCAGGCGCTGGAAATCGGCACGAAGGGGGATGCCGATGTGCTGCTCGTCCACAGCCGCAAGGGCGAAGATCAATTCGTTGCAGACGGCCACGCCAAAGAACGCTTCGACGTAATGTACAATGACTACATCATCGTCGGCCCGGCGGCGGATCCGGCCGGCATCAAGGGCATGGAAACAGGTAAGGAGGCGTTCTCCGCCATCGCGGGGAGCGAGAGCCTGTTCGTCAGCCGCGGCGACAACTCCGGCACGAACACGAAGGAACTCAGCATCTGGGCGAGCGCAGGCATCACGCCGACCGCTGAGATGAAGTGGTACAACAGCATCGGCCAGGGCATGGGCGACACGCTGCTGTTTGCGCTGGAACAGGAGGGCTACACGCTGACCGACCGCGGCACATATCTGTCGATGGTCGATAAGCTGGCGGGGCTGGAGGTCATGGTCGGCGGGGGCAACGTGGCTGAGAACAAGGACAAGACCCTGCTGAATCCGTACGGCGTGCTGGCTGTAAACCCGGAGAAACATCCGAACGTCAAAGCCGACCTGGCAGGCAAGTTCGTAGAGTGGCTGCTTTCGCCGGAGACGCAGGCGATGATCGGCGGCTACGGCGTGGATAAGTTCGGCCAGCCGCTCTTCTATCCCAACGCGCAGAAGTAGAACGATTCCTATGTAGGGATCACATCTGAAATCTATGTATATGGGGACAACCAAAGGTTGTCCCCATATACATTAGTACACCTTGCTACCTGCGCTTGGGCTTCTCCGGCGCACGCCCCAGCCGGCCAAACATCATCTCGCGCATGGAGCTGCCGGCGGTCGGCATGTCGACGGCCGGCGCCTGGTCATCCCAGTTGCCGCGCGCCTGCGCGGCCAGCCAATGCCGGCCTGCAGCCAGTCCACGATCCACCTGCGCAACGACATCCGCTTCCTCTCCGTTGAGCAGTTGCTCGCGCCACGTGCTCAGCTCCCCAATCAGGCGATCCAACCACAACGCGACCAGCTCACGATTGGCGAAGGGCCCGTCCATAGCGGCCTGCCCATCCGCCGCAGAGAGCAGCGTGCTCACAAAGAACTGCCCCCCGGCCACCTTGCGCAGGTCATCCCAACCGCTGCTCGTGGTCAGCAAGGATGCCAGCGCGGCCGCGGTCACCGCAGGCAGATGCTCCACCGCGGCAACCAGACCATCATGTTCCTCAGCGTCGAGGAAATAGGGTCGCGCGCCCAATGCCTCTGCCACATCCGCCGCGAGGCGCACCGCCGTGTCGTTCGTGTGCATGTCGGGCGTGAGGCAGAACATCTTCTGGTCGAACAGGTCGGCGCGCGCGCCGTCCAGCGTGGCCTCATCTGCCACGACAATCGGATGGCCGCCGACGAAGTAGGTGTCATCGGGCAGCAGCTTCTTGGCCCAGGCCATGACCGGCTTCTTGACGTCGGCGGTATCCACGATCACGCAGCCGGTCTTCAGTTCGCCGGCAATGGCCTCCAGCGTGTCATGAATCTCGCTGAGCGGCAGCGCCAGGATCACCCGGTCCGCGGTGCGCACCGTGTTGATGAGGTTCCACTCCGTCCGGTCCACCGCGCCCATCTTCTTGGCGCGACCTGCGACCTCCGGGCTCCTGTCGTGGCCGATCACGTACACCCGATCCTGGAAGCGGCGCAGCGCGAGCCCGGCAGAGGCCCCTACCAGCCCCAGGCCGACGATTGCCACCTGAAGTTTCTCAGCCATGTCCATAACTCTCCCTATTGATGATCGTCCGCGTGTTGCAGCGCGGCCAACAGGTGCAGGGTCGCCGCGTCCAGCCCGGCAACCGGCAGATGATCCTGATGATGACGCATCAGGAGGCACGTCAATGTATCGCAGCCTGCGGCTGCGGCATCCGCGGCGCCCTGCTCCGCGTGATGCGCATAGAGCCAGAAAGGTCGCCGCCAGTCGCCCCGGTGGGGCAGCGGGCCGCGCGCCCACTTTGCGAGCAGGTCAGACCGGTACGCCCGCAACAGCACGATCGCGGTGCGGTGCAGCAGCGTGAGCCGCGCGGCGCGCTTGGCCGTGTCGTGCAGCAGCGCGGCCTGCAGCAGCGCGGGGTGATCGTATCCCGCTGCGCGCAGCGCCCGGAGCACGTTCAGGCTGTGACGCTGGTCGTTGCGCGGCATGGCGTCGAACAGCGGCTGCACACGCACCGGCAGGACGGCCTGCACCTCACGGCGCTCCGCAGTGGTCAACGCCCGGCGATAGGCCAGCAGCCCGGCTGCAAACTGGCGGACCCGGTAGGCTACGCGCCGCAGGGAAGGGAGATCATGGGCGCGTGACGCCATGCTGATCCCCAACCTACCCCAGCAAGAACCGGTTGACGACGCTCATCGCCGCGCCGAGCCAGCGGCCCAGGAAGTTGAGCTGGGGTGAAACATAGCCGAGCATAAACAGGCCGAGCAGAATCAGCGGGCCATAGGTGCCCGCGATGCGCACCAGCTCGCCGCCCGCGCGGCCCAACACTCCGCTCAACACGCGGAAGCCATCCAGCGGCGCCAACGGTATCAGGTTGAACACGAACAGCAGGACGTTGATGCCGACGAACACCTGGACGAACTGGTGGACGCCGAATGGCAGCCCATCGAACAGGCCCAGCCTGTAGGGCACGGCCAGCAGCGCGGCCATCAGCAGATTGCTCAACGGCCCGGCCAGCGAAACCAGCACGCCGCCCCAGCGCCGGTTACGCAGGTTGTACTCGTTGACCGGCACCGGTTTGGCCCAACCGATGAAGCTGACCAGCAGCATCAACGACCCCAGGGGATCCAGGTGCGCCAGCGGGTTCAGGGTCAGGCGGCCCATGCGCTGGGCCGTCGGGTCGCCCAGCCTGTAGGCCGTCCACGCGTGCGCTAATTCGTGAATCGGGAAGCCCACCAGCAGAATGACGGCCTTGGCGAGCAATATCGATAGACTGAAATCAAACAAACTACATCTCCAACCGGCGATTGCCGCACGAATTATAGCATAGGATGGCCGCGCGGCGGGAATGATTCGACGCAGGAATTCCAAATGCAGGCCCCTTTTCACGAACTGGAGTCGAGGCTTTAGCCGGATAGGCGGGCGACATACGTACACGACCTGACCGGCTGAAGCCTCGATTCCGGCTACATTTGGATTTCTTGGGTTCCTCGATGTTGATTGACAGCAGACGGAATTCCTGGAACGCCCTGGCCCATGCTATGATCGCCGCATGGCACGACAGACCCTCGATCTCTCCACACTGGCCTGGCGCATGGGGCCGGCCTCGCGGCAGCCGTACAACGCGCACCCGGCAGACGACCGCCGCGCGGTGCGTGCATGGCATGAAGCGCGCGTGCCCGGCGCAGTGCGCGCGGACCTCGCGGCCGCGGGCCTCGTGCCGCCGGTGGACACGCCCGAGGGCATCGCCGCGGGAGACTGGGTCGATGCCGTGGATTGGTGGTACGAGGTGCAGTTGCCGGGCGGCTGGCTCCGCGACGAGCAAGTCGTGCTGGAGGCGGACGGCATCGACGACCGGTGCGCGGTCTGGCTGGACGACCGGCTGCTGGCAACGCACGCGGGCATGTTCGCGCGACAGGCGGTCGTCCTCTCGCCGTGGATCAACACGGCCGGGCCGCACACGCTTGCCATCCGCCTCTGGGGCGCGGGCGCGCTGCCGCGGCTGCCCAACCCGCCCTGGCGCCGCCTCATCCGCCGCGCGCTCAAGCTGACGGGTACGACGGCAGAATATTTCCCCGACCGCATGGCGACGCCCCACGCGCCGTTTAGCTTCGGGTGGGACTTCGCGCCGTGCGTCTTCGGCACCGGCATCTGGGACGACATCCGCCTCGTCACCTGCCGTGGGGCATACATCGAGGACCTGTACGCCGCGCCGGAGCCGCTCACCGCGGATGATCCCGCGCCCGTCCGCTGGCAGGTGCGGCTGGCCCTGCACATGCTCGATGTGCCGCCCACGTGGGCGGAGGTAGTGATCGAACAAGGCGAGGAGTTGCGGTTTGAATCCACACATCCCCTCTCCGGCACGGAGCAGCCTGAGCGGAGCAGCGTTCTTTGCCGCTGCGTAGTCGAAGGATGCGGCGATGTCCGTGTTGCGAGACTGACTGTTGACACCCCCCCGCTCCGGCGCTGGTGGCCGTGGGATCAGGGTGAGCCGCACCTGTGCCGCGTGACCGTCCGGCTGCTGGACGCGCGCGGCGACGTGCTGGACGAGGCGAGCGTGACCACCGGGGTGCGCACGGTGCGCCGCGAGCGGCTGGCCGGCGGCGCACCGTGGCGGTTCGTGGTCAACGACCGGCCGGTCTTCCTGCGCGGGGCCAACTGGACGCCCGCGGATGTCCTGCCGGGGACCGTGACACCTGCGCACTATGCCCGGCTGCTGGACATGGCAAGGGACGCCGGCATCAACTTCCTGCGCGTCTGGGGCGGCGGCGTGCGCGAGCGCGCGCCGTTCTGGGAGGCGTGCGACCGCCTGGGCATCATGGCATGGCAGGAGTTCCCGCTGGCCTGCGCGTTCCTCGACCATCACCCGCGCACAGCATCCTACCTCGCGGCGCTGACGGACGAGGCGCGCGGCACGGTCCGCGCCCTGCGCCACCATCCGAGCCTCATCGCATGGTGCGGGGGCAACGAAATCAACCCGCAGCGCGAGCGCCGGCCCCTCAATGCCATCATCAATGTCCTGGTGCAGGAATCAGCGGGACGCCCGTGGATCCCTGCCTCCCCGTCGGACGGCGATGTCCACCAATGGGACGTCTGGCACGGCTTCGCGCCGTGGGCGGACCTGCAGGAGCAGGCTCCGCCGTTCATGAGCGAGTTCGGGCTTCAGGCCCTGCCGGACGCGGCGACTGTGGCCGAGATGTTCCCAGCCGGCGCGCCGCCTTCGCTCGACGCCGCGCCGTGGCTTGCGCGCAAGCCCCAGCCGCGCAAGCTGCGCCATTATGCCGGGCCGCAGATGGCGGCGAGCATCTCAGACGCCATCCGGCTGACCCAGCGCGTGCAGGCTGCGGCCCTGCAAACGGGCATCGAGGCGTGCCGCATCCGCCGCGAGGGCGACGACACGGCGAAACGACCCTGCGGCGGGGTCGCGTTCTGGCAGTTCAACGAGCCGTGGCGCGCGGTGAGCTGGTCGGTCGTGGATCGCGCGGGCCGTCCGAAGGCGGCCTACGAGGCGACTCGGCGGAGCTATCA
>DAOUGK010000395.1:0-6699 GCA_034429055.1 Anaerolineae bacterium
GCAAGGCGATACCGTGGAAGGCAACATTGTCAGCGTCAGCCCCAACCAGATTCTGGTTGATATTCATTACAAGGCTGATGCTGTCGTCGACCCCCGCGAACTGGAACGGTTGGACAAGGACTTTCTCGTCGCCCTGTCCCCCGGCGATGCTGTGCGGGCACTCGTAGTCGTTCCTGAAGATAAGGACGGCAACGTCGTCATTTCGCTCACCCGCGCGCAGCAGGAGCAGGACTGGGCCCAGGCCGAGGATCTGCTGCAATCCCAGGATGTTTTCGAGGGCGTGGTGACCGGCTTCAACCGCGGCGGCATCATCGTGCGGGTGGGGCGGGTGCGCGGGTTCGTCCCCGCTTCCCAGCTTTCCGGCCGCTGGCAGGCGCAGCAGGACACGGAAGTGGACCCCGAGCAGCGGTGGGCCAAGCTCGTCGGCCAGAACATGCAGCTCAAGGTCGTGGAACTCGACCGCCAGCGCAATCGTCTGATCTTATCAGAGCGGGCTGCCATGCGCGACTGGCGCAAGGGGCAGAAAGATCGTTTGCTCTCAACTCTGAACAAGGGTGATGTGCTCAAGGGTATCGTCACCAGCATTGCGGATTTCGGCGCCTTCGTGGACCTGGGCGGGGCCGACGGCCTGATCCATCTGTCGGAGTTGGCCTGGCACCGCATCGAGCATCCGAGCGAGGTGCTGCGGGTCGGGCAACAGGTGGATGTCTACGTGATGAACGTAGACGAGGAGCGCAAGCGCATTGCGTTGAGCCTGCGGCGTCTCCACCCCGAACCGTGGAGCGTGATCGACCAGCAGTATACCGTGGGGCAGGTGCTCACCGCCCAGATTACGCGGCTGACCGCGTTCGGCGCATTCGCGAAGATCGACGACGCGATCGAGGGCCTGATTCACATCTCGGAGATGGCCGACTATCGCATCGCCCATCCCAAGGAGATCGTCCAGGAGGGCGACGAGGTGACGGTGCGGGTGATTCGGGTCGACCCGCAGCGCCGTCGCATCGGGCTGAGCTTGCGCCAGGCCAGCGATGACGCCTACGTGGAAGTGGACTGGCGTGACGAAGCCCCGGCTGAAGAAGACGCCGCACCGGCTGAAGTTGAGGTCGAGAACCAGTCTGAGGCACTCAAGGAAGCGCAGGTCAGCTAGACCAGGCGCACCGGTCATAACTGCTGATCCGACGGGGCGGAGGCATCTGATGTGCCACGCCCCGTTTTGCTATTCTAAGGATTCCGGCTTACGACATGCCGCGGACTGTATGATATAATGCACATGTCCGGTCGGCAGGCCCGGAGAGTCGCTGAGAACCGCAACGTGCCGCTTCAGGTGACGGCGTGCGGCAGATGCGCAAAGGAAGAACACATATGTCCGACAAATTGGATCGTTTCACTAAGCACGCACGCCAGGTGTTGCAGATCGCACAGGAAGAAGCCGTGCGGCTCAACCATAACTACGTGGGCACAGAACACCTGCTGCTCGGCCTGGCGAAGGAAGAGAGCGGATTGGCCGCCAAAGTTCTGCGGGAGGTGGGTGCGTCGCCGGCGGAAGTCATTCGCCAGGTGGAGCGCATGGCCCCGCGTAACGCGCGTCCGCCGTTCGGCAAGCCGACGCTCACCCCGCGCACCAAGCGCGTCATTGAACTGGCCGTAGAAGAGGCCCGCCAGATGGGCCATACCTATATCGGCACCGAGCACCTGCTTCTGGGCCTGGTGCGCGAGGATGAGGGCATTGCCTCCGAAGTCCTGCGCAGCCTGGGCGCGGACCTGGACAAGGTCCGCCAGCAGACGACCAAGACCATTCTTGAGAACCAGCTCCAGGAGAAGACGACGCGCAAGAAGGAAAGCAAGACCCCGCTGACCGATCAGTTGGGGTTCGATCTGACCCAGCGCGCCGAGGATGGCAAGCTCGACCCGGTCATCGGCCGCGAGAAGGAAATCGAGCGGGTCATCCAGATTCTCAGCCGCCGCACGAAGAACAACCCGGCCCTGATCGGTGAACCGGGCGTGGGCAAGACGGCCATCGTGGAGGGTCTGGCGCAGCGGATCATCAACGGCGACGTGCCGGAAACTTTGATCGACAAGCGCGTCCTGATGCTGGATGTGGGCTCCCTGGTTGCCGGTACAATGTACCGCGGCCAGTTCGAGGAGCGCCTGAAGAAAGTGATCGAGGAGATCACCAACTCGGATGCCATCCTCTTCATCGATGAGGTGCACATGCTCGTGGGCGCAGGCGCGGCCGGCAGCAGCGTGGACGCGGCCAACCTGCTCAAGCCCGCGCTGGCACGCGGCGACCTGCAGTGCATCGGCGCGACGACGCTGGACGAGTATCGCAAATACATCGAAGGGGACGCCGCGCTGGAGCGCCGCTTCCAGCCCATCCTGGTTGAAGAGCCGACGGTCGAGCAAACCATCGAGATTCTCAAGGGCGTCCGGCCCATGTACGAGGGCCATCATCAGTTGCGCATCTCCGATGAGGCGCTGGTGGCGGCGGCACGCCTGTCGGCTCGCTATGTGCCCGATCGCTTCATGCCTGACAAGGCTATCGACCTGATCGATGAAGCGGCCAGCCGCGTGCGCATGTATAAGGCGCCCTACGCGATGACGCTGCGCAATACCTTCCGCGAGCTCAAGAGCGTCCAGAAGGATAAGGAAGCTGCGGTCGAGGCCAAGCGGTTCGATGATGCGCTCGACCTGCGCCATCACGAGATAGAGCTGGAAAAGAAGCTCGAACAACTGCGGAAGGGCTGGGAAGATGCCGCGCCGCAGCCGAACGTCTCCGAGGAAGACATCGCGGAGGTCGTCGGCATGTGGACGGGCATCCCGCTGCAGCGGCTCGTGGGCGAGGAAACCGCCCGCCTGCTGGAGATGGAAGAATACCTGCACAAGCGGGTTGTCGGGCAGGATGAGCCGGTCAAGGCGATTGCACGGGCCGTCCGCCGCGCGCGCACCGGCCTGAAGGATCCCAAGCGGCCCATCGGCGCATTCATGTTCCTGGGGCCGACCGGCGTCGGCAAGACGCTGCTGGCGAAGAGCCTGGCCGAGTTCCTGTTCGGCTCGGAAGAAGCCCTGATCAAGCTCGACATGAGCGAGTTCATGGAACGCCACAACGTCAGCCGGTTGGTCGGTGCGCCGCCCGGCTACGTGGGCTACGAGGAAGGCGGCCAGTTGAGCGAGGCGGTGCGCCGCCGGCCCTACTCGGTCGTGCTGCTCGATGAAATCGAGAAGGCGCATCCGGAAGTCTTCAACATGCTCCTGCAGATCATGGAGGACGGCAGCCTGGCCGATGCCAAGGGCCGGCGAATCGACTTCCGCAACGCCATCATCATTATGACGTCGAACGTCGGCGCCAACCTGATCAAGCATGGCGGAGGGTTGGGCTTTGCGACCAGCCGTGACGAAGCCAAAGTACAGGAAAACGAATACCAGTCCATGCGCGATCGGGTTACGGATGCGCTCAAGCGTACGTTCCGGCCTGAATTCCTGAACCGGCTGGACGGCATCATGGTTTTCCGCAACCTGACGAAGGAACAGATCAAGGATATCGTCGATCTGGAACTCAACCGGGTGCGCATGCAGCTCGTCGAGCAGAATATCACGCTCGAAGTGACCGATGAGGTCAAGAGCATGATTGCGGACACGGGTTACGATGCCGACTACGGCGCACGGCCCCTGCGCCGGGTCATCCAGGACAAGCTGGAGGACCAGTTGAGCGAGGCCCTGCTGGGCGGCAAGATCAAGCCCGGCAGCAAGGTGACGGTGGCTCTGGGCGAAGACGGCGAGCTGCGGCTGGATGTCAGCAACGGCGAGGCCATGCAGCGGCCGCCTGAAGTGGCCGAGGCTCTGCCCAACAGAGCCCGGCCTGATGTAGACTGATGACAGCCGCGTGCACTGCACGCGGCTGTTGCTTTCCCGGATCTCTGGCCCGGCAAGTATAGCTGCCGTGCAGGCGGGCAACAGGGACCCAAACACCCCTTGCCGGCGTCCTACCGTTGCATCAACTTCGCGCCCGGAGTATACGTTCATGTCACAAACTGTCACCTTCCGCCGCATGTGCCTTGCGCTCATTGGCGTTGTTCTGTTCTCCTTGCTGCCTGTGACTGTGGCGGCCGGGCCGGTCTCGGCTGGTGTGATTCCCCCGACGGCCTACGTGCCCGGCGAAATCGTGCTGGCCTGGGAGCCGGATGCCGCCGCGGTGCAGGCCTGGCCGGCCCTGGCGCAGCGGCCCCAATCCGCAGCGGGGCCATCCCCGGTGGACCGGACTGCGGCCGCGTGGCGCGAGCTGGCCGATGCCCTGGCCGCGCTGACGGGACTGGAGGTGCGCGAGGCGCTGCCGGAGCGGCATGTCGCCGCGCTGGCCGTCACGCCCGGCCACGAGCAGGCCGAAAGCAGCCGCCTTGCGCGGCTGCCCTGGGTGCGCTATGCCGAGCCGAACTATGTGTACCGCGCGACCGGCATCGACGGCGAGGCGCGCTATCCGACGGACCCCGGCTTCGGCCTGCAATGGAACATGCGCCGCGTCGCCGGCCCGGCTGCGTGGGCCATTACGCGTGGGCATTATAGTGTCACTGTGGCAGTCGTGGACTCCGGCATTGACCGGTGGCATCCTGAATTCCAGGGCCGGCTCGCCCAGGGCTATGACTTCATTAACGACGACTATGACCCGCAGGATGACTACGGCCACGGGACGCACGTCGCGGGGATTCTGGCCGCTGCCGCAGAAAACGGTCAGGGCGTCAGTGGACTGGCGCCTGACGTGCAACTGCTGCCCTATAAGGCACTGGATGCACAGGGCAGCGGCGATGCCCTGACCCTGGCGATTGCCATCTACGCAGCGGCGAATGCCAATGCGCAGATCATCAACCTGAGCCTGGGCGGGCCGTATCCGTCGTCGCCGATCGCAGATGCCGTGCAATATGCCACGGGTGAGAAACATGCCCTCGTGGTGGCTGCGGGCGGCAACTGCGCGCAGGGCGGCGCCGCGTGCAGCTACATCGTCAACGGCGACTTCTATCCGGCGGCCTATGACAATGTGCTGGCAGTCGGGGCCAGCGATCATTACGACAACTGGGCGCGCTACTCCAACCACCGGCCCTACATCGACCTGGCTGCGCCCGGCGGCATCGCTGGCGATGCCATCTACAGCACGCGGCCCGGCGGCTACGGTTACTTGTCCGGCACATCCATGGCTGCCCCCTTGGTCTCCGCCGCAGCCGCGCTGGTGTGGAGCATAATGCCCGCGCCCACGGCCGATCAGGTGGCCGCCATCCTGCGGGATACGGCGGACAAGGTGGGAACCGATCCCGACACGGGTGTGCCCTATGCCTACAGCGGCGGGCGCAACGATTACTTCGGCTATGGCCGGCTGAACGCTGGCCGGGCTGTACGTTGGGCCCAACCGCCCGCGCTGAACTCTGAGACGACCGCCGTGCGCTTCGCCCTGGGCGGAGTGACGCCCTCGGCCAGTCAACGCGTGGAACTGCGCAATCCGAGCGATCAGGTGATCGTCTGGCAGGCCGGCGTCGTGCAGGGCCAAAGCTGGCTGAGTGTGCAGCCGGCCAGCAACACGACCCGCTATGATTATCCCAGCAGCCTGACGTTGCGCGCCGGGCCGAGCCTGCCGGGCAATGGCATCTATTACGGCCTGGTGCGCGTGCAGGCAGTTTACCCTGCCGGCATCGCGCCCGTAGATATTCCGGTGGAGCTGGTGGTGCGCTCCTTCGCGCGGCAGACCTATTTGCCGGGTGTCGCACGGCAGGCCGCCACCTGGTATGACCCGGGACAGGGTGGGCGGCGGCTCTGGCTTGCGAACAACCAGGCGACGGAGGAGGTGTTGCCTTTCCCCGTCATCATCTTTGGCGCAGCGCACACGCGGCTGTGGGTGTCCGATAATGGGCTGGTCTACTTCGGCGGCGAGCAGCCGCGCGCAACTTTGCCGCCCGCAGCCTGCCCGCCGACGGCCGCACAGCCGAACAACGCGCTGCACGTGCTGGCGCTGGACTGGGATCCCGGTCTGGGCGGGCAGATTTCGGTCCTGCAGCCGAACGCCGATACCTTTGTGGTGACGTGGGACCAGATGCGGCGGGCCGGCAATCCCCAGCCGCAGTCGTTCCAGCTTGTGCTGCGCCGCGACGCAGCGCCGCTGGTGTATTACCGTACGGTCGAGACGCTGCCTCCCGGCTACATCGCGGCGGAGAACTACGACGGGACCTATGCGCAGCAGGTGTTCTGCGCGGGTGCCGGTCGAGCGCCGGTGAACGGCATGGTCGTGACGTTCGATGTCCGTACGCCGTGGTGAGCAAGATACTCCTTTGGCCTTTGTTCCGGCCCGGTTTATAATCGCGGCCAGGAGTTGCAATGCAAGACCTGTCATCCAAGGGGCGTGCCTGCCGCCGGCATGGCGCGACCATCCTCGGGCTGCTGACCATCCTGACCACGATGCTGTCCGGTTGCACAGTCGGAATGCCTCCGGATGCGCCTGCGACCGCCGTATCGCCCACGCGACCCGCGGCTGCGACTGTGCTTCCCGCGCAGGGAACGCCGGCAAGCACGGCTGCGCCGGGCGCAACGACGCCCGCCGATGGCACGCCGTCCTCCGCAACGACCGAGGCGCTGCTCTCCCTGACCTGGTGGACGCCGGAGTTCTACAGTCCGCAGGCGCCCCAGCCCGCCGGGCCACTGCTGGCCGAGCAACTGGCTGTGTTC
>DAOUGK010000396.1:0-6891 GCA_034429055.1 Anaerolineae bacterium
GAGGCGGGGCATGAGGTGGTCAGCATCAGCCGCAGCCGCCGCGAGCCCTACCAGCCCCATGGGGCGTGGACCCAGGTCCGGACGGTCGCCATCGACCGCAACCAGGCGGAGCAGCAGGGCGACTTCGGCCGGCAGATCGCGGACCTGGCCCCGGATGTGGTCATCGACATGATCTGCTTTACCCTCGACTCGGCGCGGCAGATCACCGAGGCGCTCCGGGGCAAGGTCCAGCATTTCCTGCACTGCGGCACCATCTGGGTGCACGGGCCCAGCGCGGTCGTGCCGACCACCGAGGAACAGCCGCGGCGGCCTTTCGGCGAATACGGTGTCCAGAAGGCGGCCATCGAGGCCTACCTGCTGCGTGAGGCACGGCTGAACGGTTTTCCGGCCACGGTGCTGCACCCGGGCCATATCGTCGGGCCGGGCTGGAACCCGCTCAACCCGGCCGGGCACTTCCAGCCGGAGGTGTTTGCCGGCCTGGCGCGCGGGGAGACGCTGGCGCTGCCCAATTTCGGGCTGGAGACCGTCCATCACGTGCACGCGGATGACGTCGCCCAGATTTTCGTGCGGGCCGTGGCCAACCGCAGCGCCGCAGTCGGGGAGAGCTTTCACGCGGTCTCGCCGGCCGCGGTGACCCTGCGCGGGTATGCCGAGGCTATGGCGGCCTGGTTCGGCCAGCCGGCCCGGCTCGAGTTTCTGCCCTGGGAGGCCTGGCGCACGACGGTGGCCGAGGAGGACGCGCAGGCGACCTGGGACCACATCGCGCACAGCCCCAACTGCAGCATCGCCAAGGCCCAGCGGCTGCTCGACTACCGCCCGCGCTACACCTCGCTCCAGGCGGTGCAGGAGAGCGTGACCTGGCTGATCGGGCACGGGGTGATCAAGGTCTGAACTGACGCCAGAATGAAATCCACATGGCAGACCTTCGAGGTCTCGTGCCAACCTTCGGTTGGCCTGACCTCGAAGGTCTCGGACGGAGTTATCAGGGTGGAACCAGTTTAGGGGCCGCTGCCCGCGTCAGCGCGTGAACCAGTCGCGATACTTTTCCAGCGCGGCAGCGATGGCCGCGATGTTTGCCAGCGGCACATCCGGGCCGACTTCCGCCTTCAGCCAGAGGCCGCCCTCCGGCAGGCCGAGCTTTTCGACTGCCTCGCGGACGTGCGCGTCGATCTCCGCCGGGGTGAAGAAGGGGAAGGACTGCCGGTCCAGGTCGAGGTCGACGCAGACCTTGCCCTTGCAGACGGCCGCCAGTTGGTCGAGGCCGTTCGCGCGCACCTGGGGATTGACCACGTTGACGCCGCACTCGACCAGGTCGGGGATGATCTCCACGATGTGGCCGTCGGTGTGCATGTAGACCGCGATGCCGGCCGCATGGACCCGGCTGTAGAGCTGGGCGTAACACGGCTTGAGATAGCGGCGCCACTGCCTGGGGCTGATCGGGAGCCGGTCCTGCATGCCCAGGTCGTCGCCGAAGTACATCAGCGGCTCGGTGTAGCCCTGCAGGCGGTGCTCCAACTGGCGCAGGTTGTGGGCCAGCACCGTGTCGATCAGCATCTGCAGCTCGGGCGGTTCCTCGGCGAAGTCCAGCATGATCTGGTCGAAGCCGCGTAGATCTGCCAGGCGCAGATACATGAAGCCGTGGGGCATGCGTCCGGTCACGGCTGCGGGCATGGTGAGCCCGCGGACGGCCTCGCGCGTGGGCACGGGATGGCCGGTCACGATGGCCTCCATGCCCGTGTGCAGGTTGCTCCACACGCAGCCCCACTCGTCCACGTGCTCGCCGGCGACGTAGGTGCCGCCGACCTGGTCATAGTCGCGGTGACCCACCAGCTCGGGCCGGAAGAGCAGGGGGTGCTCCGCCGCGATGGCGTCGAGCTCGCCGCGGTACTTCATCCAGGTGGCCGGCAAGACATCGAGCTGGACCGGGATGGTCTCCGGACTGCGAAACTCCATGGACTTGATGCGATCTTCTCGGAGAGTCAAGATTTCCTCCTCGGGTGCGCCTGAGAGCCTGTAAGGGTGGACGTTCGCCCGCCTGTAACGTGGGCCATACCTCCAGATGTGCGCCCGGGACCGGCCTAGCCGCCCAGCTCCACGCACCGCTGCCGGTAATAGAGATAATCCTGGTACGGCACTTCCTCGGGCACGCCGTGGTCGCAGGTGGGGATGTAGCCGCCGCGCGCCCGCATTGCGGGCAGGATGTACTCGAGGTGCCGATCGATGGCCTCCCGGCCTGATGCCAGCACCCGCTTGTCAATGCCGCCGGTCATGATGAGCTCCGGATACTGCCGGCCGATTGCGACGACGTCGCAGCCCGCGGCGACCTCGAACGGCGACATCACGTCCATCCCCATCTCCTGGTACAGCGGGATGACCGAGACGGGGTTGCCGTCGGTGTCGATCTGCACATAGAGATGGCGCGTGCGGTCGAGCTGTCGGGCCTTGATGTTGGCGACGAGCTGCTGGTAGTAGGGCAGCAGAAAGCGCCGGATCATCCTGGGCGAGATGAGCGGTCCGCCCTTGTAGCAGATGTCCTCGCCGAAGAACAGCTCGTCGATGGTCACGTACTGCTGGTGGCGCGCGGCAACGGCATCCGCCAGCGCGAGCCACGTCTCCATGCACGCGTGAATCAGCTCCGGCTGGTCGATGACGGCGTAGAGCGTGCCCTCCGGTCCCAGCAGGCTGCGCAGATACATATACCCGCCGATGACGTTCTGCACGATCATGAAGCCTTCGGCCGCGCGCGCCTGCGCCACAGCCATGCGCTGCTCCAGGTCGACGTAACGGGCGGGGTCTGCCGGGTTGAGCCGCCACCGGATGTGCTCCTCCCACGTCCGCATGTCCTTGACGGGGTGGTCCAGGTAGGTGGGCATGAAGCCGTTGCGGCGGCCCTTGAAGTAGAGCACCTGCCGGCCGGCGTAATCCTGCTCGACCTCGTACTCGCCCCGATCCTCCAGCACCTTGACCTCGAACTCGGGCACGAGGGCCGCTTCGCACCAGCCGCACTGGCCGAGCGAGTGGCGCGCCGGCGGGTCGTATGAGAAGAGTTCGGCGAAGTCGGCGTCCTGCGGCATGCCCTGCTCGCGCCAGGCATCGAGGCAGTAGTAGCCGAACTCCCGGCGCACGAGCGGCGCGCCGGGCACGCGCTCGTAGGTATCCCAGAGCTTCCTGGCGGCCTCGCTCATGTGCGTGCGAGGTGTGCGCGCGTGGACGCTGCCGGCTGTCGATGTGTCGGTCATGGGTGACTCCTGGGCGCCAAGACAGGCATAACGCCCTGCGCTGCAGATTAAGGCCTGGCCCTTCAGTCCGGTCAGGGCAATTCCCTGGATGAAGGTGCGCTGTGTGGAGAAGAATAACACAATAATCGGCAGAGTCATCATCGTGGCCGCGGCCATTTGCATCGGCAGGATGATCCTGGAAAAGACGCTAAACTCAGTGCTACCGTCGATGACGGTCGCCTCCGACAGCTCGAGGTGTTGCCCCAACCTAATCTGGTGAAGATAATCTAGCTTGTGTCTTGCGTGGTTCATTTGTGATACAATCGGATGTACAATCGATCGAACGGTGAGATTCGGCTGCGCGAAAGGAACCTGATCGCGATGTCAACCCGCATTCTCAATCCTGCCGTGGATATAGAACGGCTGGCGTTCAACAAGCTCATCACCATCCTATCCGCCACGAGCGTATTTGCCCCCTATGCCGGCGCGAGGGACCGCTACGATCTGTGCCAGCGGGCCGGCATCCTCGGCCAGCTGGGCGCGCTGGATTGGACTGCGTCCGCCGCGCAAGTAGCTGGCCTCGTCATAGACCGCCTCAACAATTACGGCTCCGACTCGCTCCCCGGCCGTCCTGGCTTCACCGCACTGGGCGCGCTGGCGGACCACCTGCTCGATCTGCCCGAGGTGCCCCCCGGCGACCAGGCATGGCTGGCCGGGCTGGTCGTGCAGTATGAGCTGGTCACGGATCAGGGCTACCTCAATGCGCTTGCGCAGAAACATGGCGTCGTCGTGCAGACGGCTGGCGCAGCGGCCGGAGGCGGTGGCGCGGCTGCCCAGCCGGTGACCATGACAAGCGCTGCCAGGCTCGACCTGGCAAAGGCCCTGCTGCTGTGCCCGTCCATGGCCGACCGGCAAAACCGGGACGCCATCGTCCACGACCTGCCCGCGGTCATTCAACTCGGGATCAGCCGGAGCAACACGCCCTTACTGGACGTGCGGAACATCGTCGATGGGTGTCTCAACTACGAGGGAGGCTTGGGACTGTTGATCGAGGGCGTGCGGCTGTATGAGGGCGACTCGCGGCCGATGCGCGAGGTGGACCGGCTGGTGAGATGATGGAAGTGACCTGATGCCCGTTATTCCACGGGATTTTCGCTCCCGCCTGTACGATCTCCTCTACCTGCGCATCCCGGGGTTGCAGGCTGACCCTCGGGTCGGGCAGGCGGTGTTGACGCGCGCCGGGTTCGGACCCTGGGTCGGCCATATCCCCGCGGCGGTGAGCGCGGCGGCGTGGTGCGACCAGGCGCTCGAGGTGTTCGTAGAGGCTTACCCTACCGATACGTGCCAGCAGCTGGATCGCTTCCTCGATGCGCTCGCCACGATACCCATGCTCGGGCTGTATGAACCAAGTCCGGATGACCTGCGGGAGATCCAGGCGTGCCGGGACGAGATTGGCCGGCTGACGTGCGAGGAACTGTGCCGCCAGCTCGCACCGGCCCGCTATGCCGTGGCGGCGACTGCTCCCCAGGTTGACCTGGTCGCATTGCTGGCAGCCGCACGCGCTCAACTGGCGGCCGAGATGGCTGCTGCCGGGGCCTCCCGCGCGGCTGCCCCAACCGCGGGTGCGGCACTGGCCGTCACGATCCCCACGCCCGGCCGGGTGTTCGCCAGGCTCGACCTCAAGGACCAGGTCAGGGCCTTTACCGAGACTTATCCGGACTATGCCTCGGGCGGCATCTACCAATGCATCATGAGCGGCGACGACACTGTCGTCGCGGACTGGCTGGTGCCGCGGCTGATCGCGGAGCTCAAGCTGGAGGATAAGCGGGTCAAGCCGAAGCGGCTCTGGCTGGCAAAGGAGGATCTGCCCGCGAGCGACGCCGCGCCCGTCTTCCAGGCCATCAATAAAAAGGCCACCAGCGAGCTGAGACCGGGCTTCACCGAGCTTGTCAGACCGGGGCGCGGGCCTGCCCTGGTGCTCATCCGGACCACCGACAACAGCATCACGGCCGACATGCTGCGCAAACTGGCATGCCGCTGCTGCGAAGACACGGACTTCCAGAAGCTGGCCGAACAGGCGCGGCGCAACGCGGTGCTGTTGGTCGTCGGGTGGGTGGGGACGGGCGTGATCGAGCCGCTGGCGGCCCGGCAAGCCGGGCTGTGCGCCATCCCCGTGGGCAATATGGACTGGAGCGAGGTGCTGCCGGAGCTGCGCACCTGCCTGGAGAACTCCGGCGTGCCGGCCACGGAGGTTAACGAGATCATCGACCGTTGGACGGATGAAGTCAGCGTCGCGCCGGTCCGGCCCGCCAAGCTGATCTACGAAGCGACCATAGAAGCGCTGGGCGGCCGCTGAAGGGGCCGGCCGGGAGGAGGGATCTCATGCCAGAAGGACAGGCCACAGCCGGCGCCGCGCTGCCGGTGTCGGTGGAGGAGTTGCGCAAGCGCGAGTATACGGGCGATGGCGTGTGCCATGAGGGCCTGCTGCCCATAGACTGGAAGGAAGAGACCCGGCCCCGGCCCGAGCCATATCATGCCTCAGCAGAACTGCGCGGCGCGGTCAACCTGGCGCTCTACCTGCGGCGGCCGCTGCTGCTGGAGGGCGAGCCGGGCACCGGCAAGACCCGGCTGGCCCGTGCGGTCGCATACGAGCTGGGCTACCCGCTGTACGAGGTGCACGTCGGGTCGACCAGCCGCGCGCGCGACCTGCTCTACACCTATGACGCGCTGGCCCGGCTCTACGACATCCAGGAGGCGCGACCGGGGGGGAAGCGCACGCGCGACCACGACCGGCGGAGCCTGGCGCGGGAGCGCTACGTCTCGCCCGGCCAGTTGGGCAAGGCTATCGAGTCTGCGGAGCGCGGCGTGCCCTCGGTCGTCCTCATCGACGAGATCGACAAGGCCGATATCGACTTCCCCAACGACCTGCTGCTCGTGCTGGACGAGATGCGCTACACGATGCCGGAGGTGAGCTCGACGGCCGGCCACGATGTCCTGGCCAGCCTGCAGGCCGCGGACCCGCGGCTCAAGACCCTCGATGACTGCCGCGAGCGCCTGCCGCTGGTCATCATCACCAGCAACCGGGAGAAGGAGCTGCCTGGACCGTTCCTGCGCCGCTGCCTGTACTATTTCATTCCCTTCCCCAGCCGCGGCGACCCGCAGCGCAATATCCCCGACGAGATGACGCCCATCCTGCGGCAACACTTCAAGCAGGCGGACCTGGACCACTTCCGGGCCGCAATCGACCGGTTCTGGGAGCTGCGCGAGGATCCCCGCATCTCATGGCGCAAGCGGCCGGGCACCAGCGAGCTGATCGACTGGCTCAAGGCGCTGACCCATGCACGCAGCCGGCGCCAACCGGAGGCGGCACAAGCGCTGGCCGCGCCGCTGTATGACCTGCCCTACCTGGGTGCGCTGGTCAAGACCCAGGCCGACCGTGAGAGCGTGGGCAATCTGAGGGGCGCGGAGTAACCGGCGATGACGGGCGTGGATGCACGGCTGTTCGACATCTTCGAGTTCCTGCGCCGCCGCGGGGTCCCGATCGGCCTGGGCGATTACCGCCTGGCCGTCGAGGTCCTCGCAGCAGGCATCGGACTGGACGGCATGGCGAGCTTCCGCCTCACGCTCGGGCTGCTGTGGGCGAAGTCGGACGAGGACGGCGAACTGCTGGACG
>DAOUGK010000397.1:0-7833 GCA_034429055.1 Anaerolineae bacterium
AGACGGCGCTGTCGATTTTGGCGGCCAGCGACTTATCGGTCGTCAGGATACACGCGCCCCGCGGGCCGTACCGGGTCTTCTGCGTGGTGAAGCTGAGGACGTGCGCGTGGCCGGCCGGGCTGGGCACGACGCCGGCTGCGACCATGCCCGCGATGTGCGAGATGTCGGCCAGCAGGTAGGCGCCTACGGCATCGGCAATCTCGCGGAAGCGCGCCCAGTCCGGCATCCACGGGTAGGAGGTGTAGCCCGCGATGATCATCTTGGGCCGCTCTGCGCGGGCCAGCCGCTCGATTTCGTCGTAGTTGAGCCGCTCGGTGTCGGGATCGATGCCGTAGGAGACAATCTTGTAGAGCTTGCCGGAGCGGTTGGCCGGGCTGCCGTGGGTCAGGTGGCCGCCGTGCAACAGGTCCATGCCCATGACCGTGGCGCCGGCGGGCACGAGCGCGGCATAGACCGCGCTGTTAGCCGGCGAGCCGGAGAGCGGCTGCACGTTGGCGTAGATGTCGTCCGGGCTAACTCCGTTGGCCGCAAACACCTCTGCCGCCCGCCGTCGCGCCAGGGCCTCGACGATGTTGGCGTACTCGACGCCCTTGTAATAGCGCGCATCCGAGAAGCGGCGGTAGTGGGCGAGCTGGACGCCGTAGTCCAGGATTTCCGCTTCGGTAAGCCCGTGGGTGTCGGGGTTGGGATAGCCCTCGGCATAGATGTTCTGAAACACCGACCCTAAAGCCGTGCGCACAGCTTCGGGCGCCTGGCTTTCCGAGGGAATCAGGATCAGCTTGCGCCCCTGGCGTTCGGCCTCATACCCGATCAGTTCTGAGACTGCCGGATCCAGTTCGGGCAGGCTCGTTGTGAAAAAGTCCAGCATCACGTACTCCTTTGTGTGGCGTGCTGTGGCAACGTGCCGGGGGGACGTCGTCACCTTGAACGGGACCATTTTACCACAGTGTGCCGCGCGGCACGATTCGGAAGCCTGCTTGCTGGCGCGTAACGTGCCTTCGGTCTACAATGGGCGCGTCGTAGCTGAGGATGTGTCTGGCATGAGGGAGCAGAGCAGCCTGAGTGGAGCGAAGTGGCACGGCCGCAGTCGAAGGATGCGCTCTGACGGGTGCGCCCTTCTGCTTCAAAATGGGAACGCGCCCTGGGCGGAGGGGGAGCGGCGATGAAGGTCGTTGACAGGCTGCGGTCACGGGGGACCGCACTCTATCGGACGGTTAACCGGCGGTTGGGCGGTGTGCCGGAGGTGCTGGTGAACACAGGCCGTGCCTTCAGTGAGGCGCGCGCCGCGGAGTCCGCGGCCAGCCTCGCGTACTATGCCCTGTTCGCCCTGTTCCCTTTCCTGTTGGTGCTGATCTTCGTCGGCACGTTGTTTCTGGGCAGCAAGCGCGCCGAGACCGAGCTCATCGACATGGTGACGCAGATGTTGCCCGGCTCGCAGCTCTTCATCCAGCAGAATCTGGCCGACATCATGGAGCAGCGCGGGGCGGTGACGTTGGTCGGCGTGGTCGGCCTCATTTGGTCGTCCAGCGGCTTCTTCATTGCGCTCACGCGCAACCTGCGCCGCGCCTGGCCTGACTTCGAAGGTTTGAATATCATCAGGCAGCGGCTGACGGGCATCGGCGCAGTGCTGGTGCTGGGCCTGCTGCTGATTCTCTGGTCAGCCGTCAACGTCATCTTCAACAGCATCCCGCTGCTATTCGACAATGTTCCGGGGATGGATGAGTTCTGGAGCCGCGTGGTACGGATCGCGCCGGTGTTGATTGTCCTGCCCATGCTGGCCGGCCTGTATCGTTGGACAGCGCCACCGGGCCGCGGCTGGCGCGGGCTGCTCATTGGTGCAGCGGTGGCCGCCGTTATGTTGCAGGCGTTGATCCTTGGCTTCGGCTGGTATCTGAGCAGTGGACTCGTCAACTACGCCCGGGTCTACGGCTCCCTGGGCGGCGTCATCGCGCTGTTGGTTTTCGTCTACCTGATCAGCTTTGTCATCCTCTTGGGTGCGTATCTCGCTGCGGCGGTCGAGGGCCGCAAACAGGTCCCTCAGGTGCTCGATAACGTGCAGATAGGCGCCGATTTGACGGATTAAGGGCCGGTGAACCGTCGAGTACCAGCTTAGAGCCTATCCGACACCGGCCCCAGCGGGTTTTCGGATAGACACTTAGCCTTACTTCGGTACTAATCCTGGCGCGTGCCAGGGACAACCTGGCACGCGGCGCACAGCCCCGGCAGCGAGAGGTGAGAAATCGCCAGGGCGAAGCCATATTGAATGGCAAGCTGCGCGGCCAACGCCTCGAACGGCGCGGGGTCGGCGTGCATCTCGCAGCCGCAACCCTGGCACACGAGATGGACGTGCTCGCCGTGAGCGTGTGCCAGAGCATAGCTCCGCTGACCATCGGCCATCTCCAGAGTCACAAGCATATTCATGGCCTGCAGCAGGTCCAGCGTCCGGTAGACGGTCGAGATGTCCACGGCTGCGCTGCGTTCCTGCACGCGGCGGTAGATGTCATCCGCGGTCGCATGGCCGGCCATGTCGTGCATGACGGCCAGCACCATCTCCCTTTGCGGCGTCAGGCGCATTCCCCGCTCGCGCAGGGCCCGGATAAAGGCACTCTCACAGCTCATCGTCAATACACCTCCAGCCCATGCTCGGCCAGCAGCGCCGCGTCGGCCAGGATATCGGCGGACGGTCCGTCCGCGACGACCTCGCCGCGGTCCATGATAACCGTGCGGGGCAGCAGCTCCAGCACCATGCGGATATCGTGTGTTGCAACGAGCATGGTCTGTGGGAGTTCGGCCAGCAGGTGCAGCAGGCCGCGGCGTGCGCGCGGGTCCAAGCCGGCGGTGGGCTCGTCCAGCACCAGTATCTCCGGCCCCATCGAGAGCACCGTCGCGATGGCGATGCGCTTCTTTTCGCCCGTGCTGAGATGGTGCGAGACGCGCGCCTTGTAGTCGGACATGCGCACCGCGGCCAGCGCCTCGTCCACCCGCTGCCGCACCTCCGCCACGGGCAAGCCCTGGTAGATGGGGCCAAACGCCACATCATCGAAGACGGTGGGTGAGAAGAGCTGGTCATCGGGGTTCTGAAATACCAGGCCGACGGCTGCGCGCACCCGGCCCAGGGTCTTTTCGGTCACCTGGTGGCCGCAAACCCTGACCTGGCCGGACTGCGTGCGCAGGATGCCGTTCAGGTGCAGCAGGAGGGTGGACTTGCCCGCGCCGTTCGGCCCCAGCAGCGCGACCTTCTCCCCCGGCGCGATGTGCAGCGAGACGCCGTTCAGCGCAGGGTGGCCGTCGGGATAGGCAAAGGATAGACCGGCAACTTCGATCGTGTGATGCATCAGAGCAGATACCCCAGCAGAATCAACAGAACCAGGATGAGCAGCCCCAGGCCGGCCAGCACGCGCTGGCCCGCGGGCACAGGCGGAATCGGCATGGTGCGCACCTCGCCATCGTAGCCGCGCGCGGCCATCGCGGCATAGATGCGGTCGGCGCGGTCGAATGAACGGAGGAACAGGTTCCCGGCCATGCCGCCGGTCACGCGGGCGCGCCACGCGACGGTGCCGCCGGTGCGGCGGCCCGGCTCGGCCAGCGCGCCGCTGCGCGCCTCCCGGGCACGCATGAGCCGCAGGGCCTCGTCCACCAGCACAAACAGGTAGCGCCACATCAGGCCGATGATGGCGACGAGCAGCCGGGGGATGCGCAGGCTGCGCATGGCGAGCAGCAATTCGGGGAAGGGCGTCGTGCCTGCCAGCATGATCGCCATCTGGACGGACAGCCAGGATTTGAGCGCGATGCTGATGAAGCGCTCCAGCCCGGCATCGCTGAGCGTCAGGGCCAGCGGGCCGAACCGGAGGTGCCACAGTGCTGCGCCGTCCAGCGTGAACATGACGGGCAGCGCGGCCAGCACGAACGGCAGCGCCAACGCCGACCGCTTCAGCACGTAGCCCACGCCCAGCTCGGAGAGCACCATGACCGCCAGCGCCAGCGCAGCCAAGAGGATGTAGACGGCCCACGCGCCCGGCGCGGTCAGCGCGGCCGCGAGAATGAAGCCGACTGCCAGCAGGAACTTCACGCGCGGGTCGAGCGCGTGGACCAGGCTGGCCCGCGGGCGGTACGGATCTAGGAAGTGCGCGTGCATCATTCGTTATTCAGGGTGAAATAGAACGCTGATGACGCTGATGAGACTGATTAAAATGATAGAATCAGGTAAATCAGTTCAATCAGCGTTTATCAGCGTTCTATTCTGCTTGCCCCACGGATTGCCGCCGGCGGCGCGATTGGCCGGCGGCGAACGTGACGCCCGCGACGAGCAGCAGACCGATGACGCCGGCCAGGATGGTGCTCAGCGCTTCGTTGGAGATGCCGGGCAGCAGGTAGTCGGGGATGACATTGTACAGCGGCCCCTGTGCCCGGTCGAGGAAGCCGCGCTGCTCGGCCACCCACTCCAGCCCGTCGGGGTTGGCCGAGGCCAGCGGCGCCAGCACCGCGAGCAGCACAGCGATTGCCAGGCCGCCGAGCCACACCGCACGGCTCGTGCCGCGATGGGCGGCGCCATTTGCTGCGCCGGCGGGCACGAGGTCGCGCCGCGTCGCGAGCAGAAAGGCCAGCGCGCCGGCGGTAATCAGCCCTTCACCCATGCCGATAAGCGCATGGATGCCGCCCATGGCGATGACCGCCACGTTTGCCGGCGAGGTGCCGGAGAGCGCCAGTTGTAGCGCCACAGCCAGTGACGCGATGAAGATGGAGAGCCAGCCCGCGACGAAGCCGCTGACGATCACGCCCCACGGCCGGTCACCGGTCAGGCGGCGCAGCGTGTGGTAGGCGAAGTAGGACACGGCCACGCCGATGACGCCCATGTTGAACAGGTTCGCGCCGAGCGCCAGCAGCCCGCCGTCCTGGAAGATGAGCGCCTGGATACTGACCACTGCGGTCATCACGACGATGGCGGCCCACGGGCCGAGCAGGATCGTGGCGATGGCCGCGCCCATCAGGTGGCCGGATGTGCCGCCTGTGACGGAGAAGTTGAGCATCTGGCCCGCGAAAATGCACGCAGCGAGGACGCCCATCAGGGGCACCTGCCGTTCGCCCAGCTCGCGGTTCACCTGCCGCAGCGCGTAGGCGATGGCCGCAACCGCCAGCAGCCACAGGATGACCGACACCAGGACAGACAGGAATCCGTCGGGAATGTGCATCGGTTGCACACTCAGCAACATAGCGACCTCCTTGCTTGACACTCCTGGAAGGAATGCGAAGACTTGCTATTGCAACGATTTGCAGTAACAAGTATAACCCAGGTGGCGCTGCGGTGCAAGGTTAAGAATAGAAGAATATGGAAGTCAGGCGATGCCCGGCTTGAACAGCCCCGCGCGGTCTGCGCCGAGCAGCCCGGCCTCGAGCCTGGCCGGGTCCACCGGCGACAGGTCGCGGATCATCACCGGGGTGAGGATGGGGAACTGTTTGAGATCCTTCAGCCGCGCCTCGATGACATCTGCCGCGGCATCGTGCGTCTCCCAATGGAGCGCGTCGAACGCGCTCAGGTTCAGCGGCACGGTGTACGCGCGCAGCGTCTTCTGCCTGCGGCTGTTGAAGAAATCCTCGAAATAGGACATGACCAGCTCGCGGCGCGTGCGGAACACCGGCTCGCGAAAGCGCAGGCCGGTGAAGTTCGACTTGGCGACTGCGCCGTAAGCGCCGTTGCGCCGGAAGATGGCGAGCACATGGTCGTCGTCCGTCAGCGGCTCCGGCAGCAGGTCGATGATGAGGGGCGGATAGCCGAGGCGCTGCAGCGCGGCTGCGGCGAACAGCGCGCCGTCCAGGCAGTGGCCCGTCCGCTCACGCAATACGCGCAGCGGCGCGCGGTTGAAATACTCCGGCTCATAGCGCACGGTGTCCAGGAAGTCCTGGATCTTGCGCGGGGTGGTCAGGCTCCGGAACAGGTCCAGCTCGGCAGGTGTCAGGCTGTGCTCCAGCAACGGCATCCTCGGTTCTCCTCTGCGTGCAGCATTTGTCGCAGTATACACACAGAGACCCGTTTTCTGCCAGAAAACGGGTCTCTGTAACGATAGCAACATAGCAGGCCAGCCGCTTGACGCGCCAGCCGTCGCAGCCTATACTCATGCAAGATAAACTGCGGAGGCAGCTAATTGACCATTCGCCTGCTGGACCTCGGACGGGTGTCGCCGGTGCGGTCGCAGACCGTCTACCATGCCGCCGCGTATGCCATGCGGCCGGACGCGCCGGACACCATCATCCTGGTCAGCCCCGACCGGCCCTATGTGAGCATCGGCTATCACCAGGACGCGGCTGCGGAGGTGGACCTGGCCCACTGCCGCGAGCATGGGCTGCCCGTCATCCGGCGGGAGGTCGGCGGCGGCGCAGTCTACCTGGACGACGGGCAGGTCTTCGTCCAGTGGGTCTTCCGGCAGGGGCGGTTGCCCGCGGACCTGACCGAGCGGTTCAGCCTGTACATCCGTCCCCTGGTCGAGACGTACCGCAGCCTCGGCGTCGAGGCGTATCACCGGCCGGTCAACGACATCCACGTGGCGGGCAAGAAAATCGGCGGGACGGGCGCGGCGCAGCTCGGTGAAGCGGATGTCGTGGTCGGCAGCCTGATGTTCACCTTCGACAAGCCCGCGATGGCGCGCGTGCTCAAGGTGGCCTCCGAGAAGATGCGCGACAAGGTGGTCGAGAGCCTGGAGCAGTACATGACCACGCTGGCCGAGCAGCTCGGTGCGGCTCCGTCGCGAGCGGACGTGGTGCGGCGGTACATCGCCGCGTGCGCTGCTGCGCTGGGCGAGCCGGTCGCGCCGGGCGCGTGGACGCCTGCGGAAGAAGCTGAAGCGCGGGCGCTCGACGCGCGGTTCGCGTCCGAAGCATGGCTGCACGAGGGGGGCCGCGCCCGGCCTGCGTGGGTGAAGATTCACGAGGACGTGCGCGTCGCAGAGGGGCTGCACAAGGCAGCCGGGGGGCTGGTGCGTGCCACCGTGCGTCTGCATGCGGGCCGCGTTGACGGGCTGGCCCTCTCCGGCGACTTCACGCTGCTGCCCGCGGATGCACTGGCCGACCTGGAAACCGCGGCTAACGGGGCTGCGCTCGACGAGGGGGAACTGGTTGCGCGCTTCGCCCGGGTGTATGCGGCGCGAGGGATCGTGTCGCCCGGCCTCGCGCCGGCGGATTTCGCACGCGCCGTCCTGGCCGCGGGCGTCGTCCTGACCGGGCAGTGAGCGAAAGGGTGTAGTATATGCCTGAACTGACGATTGCCGCCATCCAGGAGCAACTCGCGGCGGGTGACCTGACCGTGCGTGACCTGGCCGCGGAGTACCTGCACCGCATCGAGTCGCTCGACCAGGCCGGGCCGCGACTCAACGCGGTCATCGAGGTCAACCCGGATGTCTGGGCGGAGGTCGACCGGCTCGATGCGGAGCTGCGCAGCGGGCGCAGCCGCGGCCCGCTCCACGGCGTCCCCATCCTGTTGAAGGACAACATCGCCACCCACGACCGGATGATGACGACGGCAGGCTCGCTGGCGCTGCTCGGCTCCATCCCGGCGGAGGATGCGCCGCTCGTCACGCGGCTGCGCGCGGCGGGCGCGTTGCTGCTCGGCAAGACCAACCTCAGCGAGTGGGCCAATTTCCGCTCGACCCGTTCGAGCAGCGGGTGGAGCAGCCGCGGCGGCCAGACGCGCAACCCCTACGCGCTCGACCGGAACCCGTGCGGCTCGTCGTCCGGCTCCGCGGTCGCGGTCGCGGCGGACCTGTGTGCGGTCGCCGTGGGCACCGAGACCGACGGCTCCATCATCTGTCCGTCGCACACCTGCGGCATCGTCGGCATCAAGCC
>DAOUGK010000398.1:0-2537 GCA_034429055.1 Anaerolineae bacterium
CTGACGGCAGCGATCGGCATCACGATCCAGTCGCTCCACAGCCACGCGCCGGTGGTCGCGCGTGCGGCCAGTTGAATCAGCACGAACGCAGCAGCCCCGATGAACAGCGCACCGGCCAGCGCGGCCAGCGTGCCCGTGCGCGTGACACCGCCCGACGTCCCCACGGGCACCTGCCGGCCCGTCGTAATCAGGCGCGGCGCGCGGCGCGCCAGCACGCCCAGCTCGGTCGCCCAGGTGTCTGCGTTGACGGTCGCCAGCGCGCCCAGGAATCCTAGCGCCAACACCGGATAGAGCGCCGCATCGGAGCCGACCAGCCCGATGGCCACCGCCAACAGCGCAGCCGCGCCGCCGTTCGCCAGCGTCTGGGCCAGGTCGCGGCGGCTGCCCTTGGCGAACTTCTCTGCCAGGGCGGTCTTCTGTATTTTCCGGTAATGCGACAGTGCGCTGGAGCTGACGAAGAAGGCAATCAGCAACAGCCCGCGCACCCAGCCGCCGAAGCCGAAGATGGTCGTCCCGATGAGAACGGCCCCGGCGACGCCGCTGCCCGCCAGTGAGCCGCGGCGGTACGCCACGAAACCGATCGCGCTGCTGAGCGCCAGCCCCAATACGAGGCGGAAAAGCACGTCTTGCGTAGCGCCCCCCCTCGGCTACCACCGCATCAGGTTGAACAGCGCCAGCCCGGTAATCCCCTGGACGACCATCGCGCCGCCCCATAGCAGGTATGCGGCCCCCCGCTGGATGCGCCGGTACAGCCAGATACCCACGATCGTATTGAACAGCCAAGTCACCAGCCCAATCACCGGCAGGCCAAACAGGCCGGACTTCGGCGCGATGCGGTCCGGCAGGCCGCTATCATCGAAATGCAACGGCAGGTCAGCCGAAAGATAGGGAAAGAGGAATGAGAGGACTGCGAACATCAAGACCACGCCGAAGAGTCCCGCGGCAATCAGGAACAGGGCGGCGCGATCGCGCCAGAGCGGCCACGTCCAGATGGGCGGACGGCGTAGCTCCGGCTGGACCGGCCGCGCTGCGCCGAGGGCATAGCGATCCTGAAGCGCCTGGACGAACCCCTCACGATCCGCCGGCGACAGGCCGTAGCTCTCAGCAGGCGTCACGAGGACAAGCTGTTCGCTGAGAGGCTGTGTCGCATAGGCATTCACGACTCCCAGCCGGTCACAGCGCAGACGGCGGCGAAACGGACACGGCCAATGCCAGAGCCGGGGGCCTTGCCGGGGTTGCAGCGCAGGGTCGGTGAGGATCTGTTCGATGTGGGTCAGCGGGACGATGTGCCGCGTCAGGCCCCACACGACCGTCACCGCGTCCCGGTCGATCCAGTACTCCAGGGTGAACGCGCCGAGAGTGCGATAGGCGATATAGGCCATCAGGAACGGGATGACCACCGCGCTGAATCCCAGCAGGAAACTCAGGCCGTCGATGGGCCGGCTCATGACCTGCCGGACGAGGGTATAATCCAACAAGCCGAAGACCAGCAGCGCCAGCAGGCCGCTCCAGCGGTCGGAACAGGGCGTTGATTTGAAGCTCATGACTGCAACTGCCAATCCCAGGTGCGCAGGCCCGCCAGCTCGCGCTCCGCGGTCATGTCCAGCGTGAGCGGCGTCACGGACACATAGCCCTCGTTCAGCGCGCCGATGTCGGTCCCCTCCTCGGGTACGCCGTCCGGCATATCGCCGCCGATCCAGTAGTAAGGCCGGCCGCGCGGGTCCAGCCGCCGGATGAGCGCGTCGCGGTAAATGCGCCGGCCCAACCGCGTGACCTGGATTCCGCGCACCGCAGCACGCGGGAGGGCCGGAAAGTTGACGTTGAGCAGGCAGCCGGGGCCCAGCCCGTGCGCCAACGTCTGCCGGGCCAGGTGGGCCAGCACCTGCGCCGCGAACGTCAGGTCGCCGCCGCTATCCTCCGTCTCATCCTGCGAGGCAGCAATCGCCGGCAGCCCGTTCACCGCGGCTTCCATGGCCGCAGCCACCGTGCCGGAGTAGGTCATGTCATACCCCAGGTTCGCGCCCTGGTTGATGCCGGAGACGACCAGGTCCGGCGGCTGCGGCACGATGCCCAGCAGCGCCAGCCCGACGCAGTCGGACGGCGTACCGCTGGTGACATACAGGGGCGTGCCATCGGGCAACTGCGCTGCACTCACCCGCAGCGGCTTGTGCATCGTTTTGGTGTGGCCCGCAGCGGACCAGTTGTGGTCGGGCACAAACACGACCACGTTGCCGACGGCCTTCAGCGCGTGGACCAATGCCGCGATGGCCGGAACCTGGTGCCCGTCATCGTTGGTGATGAGAATGTTGGGCATGGCCTGTGACATCTCAGGGTTGCGCAGCATCCTTGGGCTTGTGCATGACGAAGAAGCGCACGGGTTCGCTCTTGGTCTCGTTCCCCGCGCGGTCAAACGCCACAGCGTGCACCGTGTGCATCTCGACGAGCTGGCCGTCCATGACGGCTGCGCCGGAGCCATTGCCGCGCATGGAAATCGTGATCTCGGCGGTCGTGCCGTCCAGCTTCTTGACGGTTGCGCG
>DAOUGK010000399.1:0-4357 GCA_034429055.1 Anaerolineae bacterium
TCGCAGATCGCACGCGCAACCTGCGCAGCAGCAGCAACCTCAGCGCGTTCGAGCGCATGACCTTCGATACGTTCCTGCCGGACGGCGCGGGCCTGCCCGAGGCCATCCGCAGCGAACTGCACATGGTCTACGAGTTGTGCTGGCAATATGCCCGGCACCCTGAGGGCTGGCTCGTGCTGGTCGGCGGATTCGGCGCGGGCAAGACCCACCTGGCCGCAGCCATTGCCAATCATGCCGTTACACTGGGCCGCCCGGTGCTGTTCGAGATCGTGCCCGACCTGCTGGATTACCTGCGCGCCGCCTTCGGCCCGAACAGCGAAAGCGGCCTCGATGAGCGGCTGGACGCGGTCCGTGAGGCGCCGCTGCTGATCCTGGACGACCTGGGCGCGCATAACAGCACCGCCTGGGCGCAGGAAAAGCTGTTCCAGATTCTCAATCACCGTTATAACCACCGCCTGCCGACTGTCATTACCACGAATCAGCGGGTGGATGAACTGGACCCGCGCATTGCCTCACGGCTCCAGGACCTTGATGTGGCGCGCATGATTACGCTCAACGCGCCGGACTACCGCGCGGGCGGCAGCGGACTGGCCGGCACAGACCGCACCGGACGCGCGCTGAACTCGCTGGCGCTATATGCGGATAAAACCTTCGACAACTTCTCGCTCAGGCGCAGCGAAGACATCGACGCGGAACGGAAGGCCAATCTCGAGCGCGCGCTGCAAACCGCGCGCAAGTTCGCTCAGAATCCCAAAAACTGGCTGGTATTCAGCGGCGTCTATGGCTGCGGCAAGACTCACCTGGCCGCGGCCATCGCAAACTACCAGGTTGCCCGGGGCCAGCCTGCCCCCATGTTCGTCGTCGTGCCCGACCTGCTGGACTACCTGCGCGCGACCTTCAGCCCGGCCAGCCAGACCACGCTTGACCGCGCCTTCGAGCAGGTCAAGAACGTCGGCATGTTGATTCTGGATGACCTGGGCACCGAGAGCGCGACCCCGTGGGCGCGCGAGAAGCTGTTCCAGTTGCTGAACTACCGCTACGTCAGCGGCAAGGCCACGGTCATCACCACATCGGCCAAGATCACGGAGATCGATCCGCGGCTGCAGAGCCGGATGCTGGATACGACCCGCTGCGTCTTTTTCGCCATCACCGCGCCGAGCTTTCGCGGCAGCGAAGCACAGCGCGCGGAGCGCGACGAACCCCAGAGCAGCACACCGGGTGCCGCCCGGCGACCGACCACCAAAAGTGTCCGCCCGCGCACCGGTTCATGACCCACCACGCGAATCTCCAAATAAGCACCCCCCTCGAATTTGACGAGTTCCCGTCTATTGGGTAAAATCGGGCTTGCTTAGCACTCAGATAGCGAGAGTGCTAAATCACAGCGTGTCGTGATATCTGCCCAACCTGATTGGGCCACATCTTTCCAGGGAGGCTATTGGACTATGAATCTCAAGCCGCTCGCCGATCGTCTGGTTGTTGAGCCGACGGAGCAGGAAGAAGTCACCGCCGGTGGCATTATCCTGCCGGAGACCGCCAAGGAAAAGCCGCAGCAGGGCACTGTCATCGCCGCCGGCCCCGGCCGCACCGATGATGACGGCGAATACATCAAGATGGAAGTCAAAGTCGGTGACAAGGTCCTCTACGCGAAGTACTCCGGGACCGAAATCAAGATGAATGGCAAGAAGGTCCTCATCCTGCGCGAGTCCGACGTCCTCGCCATCGTGGAATAAGACCGAACCCTGTGGGCTTTGCAGCCCCCAGAGACCAGATGATTATTTATCAGGAGTGACATTCAATGGCAGCCAAGCAGTTGATCTTCTCTGAAGAAGCTCGCCGCAACCTCAAGATCGGCGTTGACACGCTCGCAAGTGCGGTTAAGTCCACCCTCGGCCCCAAGGGCCGCAACGTGGCCCTCGATAAGAAGTGGGGCGCCCCGACCATCACGCACGACGGTGTGACCGTGGCGAAGGAAATCGAGCTGCAGGAACCGTTCCAGAACATGGGCGCGCAGCTCCTCAAGGAAGCCGCCACCAAGACCAACGACATCGCCGGGGATGGCACCACCACCGCGACGGTCCTGGCCCAGGCCATCGTGACCGAAGGTCTGAAGAACGTGGCCGCCGGCGCCAACCCCATGCTGCTCAAGCGCGGCATCGACAAGGGCGTGGCCGCCCTGTCTCAGCACATCCGCGACCAGGCTATCGCCATCACCACCAAGGAAGAAATCGCCGCCGTGGCCGCGATCTCGGCCCAGGATCAGGAAATCGGCGACCTCATCGCGGACGTGATGGACAAGGTCGGTAAGGACGGCGTCATCACGGTTGAAGAGGCCAAGGGCCTGCTGTTCGAGACCGAGTATGTCGAAGGTATGCAGTTCGACCGCGGCTACCTGAGCCCGTACTTCATGACCAATCCCGAGGCGATGGAAGCCCAGCTCACCAGCCCGTACATCCTCATCACCGACAAGAAGATCTCCGCGGCGCAGGACATCGTCCCGATCCTGGAGAAGCTGGTCCAGCTCGGCAAGCGCGACGTCGTGATTATTGCGGAAGACGTTGACGGCGAGGCGCTGGCGACCCTGGTGCTGAACAAGCTGCGCGGCATGTTCAACTGTCTGGCGATCAAGGCCCCTGGTTTCGGCGATCGCCGTGAGGCCATGCTGCAGGACATCGCCGTGCTGACCGGCGGCACCGTCATCACCGAGAAGCTCGGCAAGAAGCTCGAGAGCGCGCTGATCAGCGACCTCGGCCAGGCCGACAAGGTCATCTCGGACAAGGACAACACCACGATCGTCGGCGGCAAGGGCGAGGGCGACCTCATCCGCGGCCGGATCGAGCAGATTCGCGTCGAGATCGAGAACTCCACCAGCGACTACGACAAGGAAAAGCTGCAGGAGCGGCTGGCCCGGTTGGCGGGCGGCGTCGCGATCATCCGTGTCGGCGCCGGCACCGAGGTCGAGCTGAAGGAAAAGAAGCACCGGGTCGAGGACGCGCTGAGCGCGACCCGCGCGGCGGTTGAGGAAGGCATCGTGCCCGGCGGCGGTGTGGCGCTGCTGAACGCGATTGCGGCCCTGGATGCAGTCGAAGGCGGCCTGGAAGGCGATGTGCTGACCGGCGTCAAGATCCTGCGCAAGGCCCTGCCCGAGCCCATGTTCACGCTCGCTGAGAACGCCGGCTACGACGGCGCGGTCATCGTCGAGAACGTGCGCCGCGTGCAGAAGGAACACGGCAACCTGCATTACGGCTTCGACGTGATGGCGGAAGACTACGGTGACATGATCGCGAAGCAGATCATCGACCCGGCGAAGGTCACCCGCGGCGGCCTGGAGAATGCGGCATCCATCGCCGCCATGATCCTGACCACCGAGGCCCTGATCACCGACATCCCGGAGAAGGAAAAGCCGGCGGCCCCGGCTGGCCCCAGCCCCGACATGTACTAGGCCGTAACCAGTAAAGAGTAACGAGTAACCAGACTCCCCGGCTTCTTACGGAGCCGGGGAGTCTTGCTATTCACGCCTATCTCAATGTCAGCGGCAGCGCGGAGCCATAACGATAATCGATGCGGAACGAAAGGATGCCGGCGCCTGAGCTCGGCGGCAAGCCCACCTCCACCCAGTACATATAGGAGCCGTTGTTCACGACGGGGGTGGCAATCGATGTATCCTGCAGGTAGCGGATACCCGCTGCGGCGTCCGTTGAAGCGACATACCCGATCTGCGCGACACTGGAGTCATCCAGGCCTGCGCGAGCTAACGCCGCCCACATGTTGGAAGTGCTGTTGTCGGTATACCAGACAACGAACCGGGTAATCGTCACTCCGTTAGGCAAGTTCACCGGCGCTTCGTAGTAGTGGGTGCCCGTGTCGGGATTATAAAGCGTGCGACCGCTGATGGTGAAGGGCACTGTTTGGTTCGGGTAGGGCTGGAACGTCAGCGCGGTCTGCGAGAAGAATCCAGGCCCGCCGGGCGGGATGGCGGCCGGCGCGGCCAAGTCGGCCGTCAGGCTGAGATCCGGGGCCGAGGCAGGTCCGGTGTCCTGGGCGACCGAAGCGCCCGTGGCGAAGAGACAGAGCACCAGCGTCACGATCACGATGAGCAGCGAACGAGGGGGATGGAGGCGGAAGTGCATATGAAAGCCCTCCTGTGAATGTGCCCCAACAGGTCTGGCAAGGGCTGTTGGGGAAGCCGAGATGGCGCATCGCCACCTGCCCTCATATTAGTGCAAACGGCTGACAAATACAATCCAGGAGGCTATGTTCTTTATGAAGCCATGCCGAGCTGATGCTCAACGGCTTAGAATCTATCCGAATACTCGTAGCCTAGGGCCTTGTGCCCGTCAGGACGCCCACAAGGGGCTAT
>DAOUGK010000400.1:0-9382 GCA_034429055.1 Anaerolineae bacterium
CTCGGGCCGGGCATCAACCGCCTGGAGCTCATGCGGCTGTCGACCCTGCTGATCCGCGACTACCCGTTCACCGGCGTCGGTCTCGGCACGTATCCGGTCGTGTTCTCGCTCTACACCCTGCTCATCCACGTGCCCTTCATCGGCAGCCCGCACAACCTGTATATCGAGGTCGCGGTCGAGCAGGGCATCTTCGGCCTCCTTGCGTGGCTCACTGTCGTCGCGGTGACGCTGGTGCTCGCTTGGCGCACGTGGCGTGTGATGTCACCGGGCACGCAGGTCAGCAATGCGGCCGCGTTTGAAGGTGGGGGCGCAGCCATCGCGAATACACGAATCGACCCGCGAATAAGCGAATCTGCCCCGGACGGCGAGCCTCATTCGCGTATTCGTGGCGCGCCCGCCGGCGCATTCGATGATTCGCGATGGCCGCGCCCCGCCGATGCCGCCAATCGACCCGCCGCGACCGGCCTCCCGCTCGGCGGCGCCGCCGCCATGCTGCTCGTCCTGCTGCTGCACGGCCTCGTCGACGACCCGCTCTACGCCCGCCGTGTCGCCCTGCTGCTCTTCCTGGCCCCCATGGGCCTCATCGTCGCCGCCTGGCAGCTCAGCGGGACCGGCCCGGCACCTGACTTCGCGCTTCGCGACCTTCGCGCTTCGCGCACTTCGCCGCCTTCGCGCCTTCGTGTTCCAGCCCTTCGCGACTTCGCGCTTCGCGACCTTCGCGCTTCGCGACCTTCATCGCCTTCGCGCCTTCGTGTTCCAGACCTTCGCGCCCTCGCGATTCCGGTCATTATCGTCGCCCTAGTCATCGCCGCCCTCGTCGCGTTCCGCACCCCGCTGACCGCCGCGTGGCACGCCAACCTGGGCGCGCTCGCGCAGACCCGCGCGGAGCTGGCCGTCTACGACCCGGAGAACTTCGGCGACCCGACGATCGACGAGGCACGCCGCCGCGCAGACACATCCGGGGCCGAAGCGCACTTCCGCACGGCGCTGGCGCTCGCGCCCGGCCAGCCGGCCGCAAGCACCCGGCTCAGCCTGCTCGCCCGCGCGCGCGGCGATTACCAGGCCGCGCTCGCCCTGCTCCAGCCGCTGGTCGCGGGGGGCGCAGACGACCGGGTGACGCGGCTGCTCTACGGCGATGCGCTCGTCGCGAACGGCGATGTAGCCGCCGCCGCAGCCGCCGTCGACGGCCTCCCCTTCGCCCGTTCGCGGCTGCTCGGCCAGGCGTGGGAGTATCAGGCGCTCCTGGGCGATGACCAGCGCGCGGCCTGGGCCAACGAGGCCGCTGCCCTGGTGACCGACGACACCGCACCGCCTGTCCCGGAGCTCGGAGCGCCGTGACGATGCCCGCGCACTCCGTTGCAGTCGTGCCGCGGCCAACCTCGGTGGTCGCGCTCTCCATCCCCGAGCTGGCTGCCCGGGCGCGTTTCACGCTGAGGGCGGCGAGCGAGCACCCTGAGCGGAGCGGCCGGCCAAGCAAAGCTTGGCCGGGAAGCGTAGTCGAAGGGGCGGCTGCGTCAGGGCATCCTTCGACTGACCTTGAGCCGTCGGCAGCGATGGGCCGTCCACCCGCTCAGGATGCTCGCACCTCCGAGTTGGAGCGCGCCCTGGCTGCTGTCGCCGCCCTTGCGATCCTCGCCGGCGTGCTGCTGCGGCTGTGGAACCTCGGCGCGTGGAGCCTGTGGGGCGACGAGGTTGCATCCACCAACCTGGCGGCCGCGCCGGTTTCCGTCATCCTGACCCGCGCAACCGACCTGTACCCGCCGCTCTACTCGCTCTTCCTGCACTTCTGGCAGGGACTCGGTTCCAGCGAAGCCTTGCTTCAGGGCGAAGTTTTACTTCGCACGCCTTCCGCCCTCGCAGGCATCGCCACAATCGGCTGCGTCGCCTGGGTCGCGCTCCGGCTCGACATCCCGCACCGCCGTACGATTGCGCTCAGCGCGGCCGCGCTCCTGGCGCTCTCCCCGCTGCACATCTGGTACTCGCGCGAGGCCCGCATGTACGCGCCCGCGGCGCTCTTTGCCGCGGCCGCGGCCGCGTGCTACCTGGGGATGTGTAAGCAGGCGGCATCTGGACCACGAAGGCTTGGAACACGAAGCCACGAAGACGGCGAAGAACACGAAGCACGAAACGCACGAAGTCCGGTGGGCAGCCGTCTTCGCGTCCTTCGCGCTTCGCGCGCTTCAGATGCTTCGCGCCTTCGTGTTCCAAACCTTCGTGTTCCAAATCGCGCCGCACTTTACGCGCCCGCTTACGCCATCCTCATGCTCCTGGGCATCTACACCGCCTACGCCAACGTCCTGCTCTGGCTCGCCGGCCTGGCCGCCGCACCCGTCCTGGCCCGCGCGCTCTACGCCGCGCCCGCGTTGCCCCGCCGCTACTGGCTGGCCCAGGCCGCGGTCGCGCTCGGCTTTGCACCCTACCTGCCGGTCGTCGCCGCGCAGGTCAGCTACGGCAACTTCGGCTTCCTGGCCGAGCGGGTCGGCCTGGCTGCCGGCGATCCTGCCACAGCCGGCAGCCTCGGCGCCGTCGTCGTCCTGGCCCTGCTCGCCGCCGTCGCAGCCCTGGCCCTCGCAGCCTTCGCCATCGCACATCGCGGCCCATCATCCAACGGCGATCGTCTCTCGTCGTCCCGTAATCATCGATCTTCCATCTTCCATCTTCCATCTTCAATCGTGATCGTCATCGTCATCGCCTTCGCCCTCCTGACCGCCCTCGGCGCAATCCCGCGCGGGCTGTCGATCAAGCGCCAGTTGCTCGTCTTCTGGCCCTTCGCGATCCTTGCCGTCGCGGCACTCCTCACCCCCCGGCCCCCTCTCCTGGGCGCCGGCTGGGCGAACCTCCCGTTCGCACCGGCGCCCAGGAGAGGGGGAGATGGGGGTGAGGTCCGGCCGCGGCCTCACCTGGTGACTGCCGGCCTGCTGGTCGTCTCACTGGCCCTGTCCCTCGCGTTGTCCGCCGCCATGCTGGCCGGCGGCCCGTTCGAGGACTGGCGCGGGGCCGCAGCATACGTAACTTCCACTGCGCCGCACGCGGCCGTCTATCTGCAATCCGCCTGGGCCCGCGACGCGTTTGCGTACTACTATCGCGGGAACGGCCCGCTCTATGCCCCGCCGGTGGCGCGCGGCGGGCGGCCGGGGACATGGGCGACGCAGCCGCCCGAGGTGCCCCCGGCATCCGCAGCCGACGCTGTGCTCGTGGTCAACGCCCACCCATCGCTGGCGTACGAGGTCGACCCGCTCCTTGCGTGGCTCGCGGCCCGGGGCCAATCCCCCGGCCCGGCCCACCCGTTCCCGCGCTACCTGTCAGTCGCTGAAGCGATTACAGATTGAAGATGTGCGAAGCTCCGCTTCGCCAAGATTGAAGATTTTTGGCTGGCACGACCCCAGCACTCTGCCAAAAAAGCAATCAGAAAGATCAGTCTAATCAGGGCCAACCGCAGTTGGCACGTCATCAGCGTCCTACCAAGAAAGCAATCATGAAGATCATGAGTATCAGCGTCATCAGCGTTCTATTCCTCGCAGGAACATAGGACAAGCCCATGCCAGAACACATCCTCCTCACCGGCGGGGCCGGGTTCATCGGCTCGCACATCGTCGATGCCTTCCTCGCGGCCGGCCACTCGGTGGCCGTCGTCGACAACCTGTCCACCGGCAAGCGCGCCAACCTGAACCCCGCGGCCCGCTTCTATGAGACGGACATCCGTGACGCCGCGGCCCTGGTGGACCTGTTTGCGGACGAGCGCCCGACGGTCGTGTGCCACCAGGCCGCGCTGGCCGACGTGCGCGGCAGCCTGCGCGAACCGGTTGCCTATGCGCAGACGAACATCATCGGCACGCTCAACCTGCTCGAAGCCGCCCGCGCGGCGGGCACGGTCCGCCGCTTCCTCTTCGCGTCGACCGGCGGCGCGGTCTACGGCGAGCCGGAGGAGCTGCCCGCGACCGAGGCCTGCCCGCCCCGCCCGCTGGACCCATACGGCGCGACCAAGCTCGCCGCGGAGCACATGCTCTTCACCTACCATCACAACCACGGCCTGCCGGTCGCCATCCTGCGCTACGGCAACGTCTACGGCCCGCGCCAGGATCCATCGGGCGAGGCCGGCGTCGTCGCCATCTTCGCCGGCGCCATGCTGGCGGGCCGGCCTGCGACCATCTCCGGCGACGGTCAACAGTCGCGCGACTTCGTCTACGTCGGCGACGTGGCCCGGGCGAATATGCTCGCGCTCGACGCAGCGATCCCGCGCGGCTTCGGCATCTACAACATCGGCGCCGGTGTGCCGGTGGACATCAACACGCTCTTCGACCGGCTCGCGGCCCTGACCGGCTATGCGCAGGGCCGGCGTCACGGCCCGGCCAAGCCCGGCGAGGTCCGCCACACCTACCTTGACGCGACCCGCGCCGCCCGCGACCTCGGCTGGCAGCCGCAAGTCTCCCTGTCCGCCGGCCTCGCCGCCACCGTCGCCCACTTCCGCGCGCTCGACCAGGCGGCCCAATAAGAGCCTATCCGGATATATGCGTAGCCTAGGGCCTTGTGCCCGTCAGGACGCCCACAAGGGGCTAGGCTACCGGCTTTTCTGATAGACACTAATGACATTCGTCCGATTCGCCACCTTCGTGCAATTCGTGGCAAAAAAGAAAAATCAGTCAAATCAGTTCAATCAGCGTCATCAGCGTTCTATTAACCCATGATTACGACACACTCCAGGAAAAAGATGCTCACATCCATCGCCCTGATCCTGTTCTCGATCGCGTGCAGCGTGGCCGGTCAGACCGTGCTCAAGCTCGGCACGACGCAGATGGGCGGCCATGCGAACGCCGGCGCCGAGTTCCTGCTGACCGCATTCCGCTCGCCGCTCGTCTGGCTCGGCTTCGTCTTCTACGGTGCGGGCGCGCTCTCGTGGATCATCGTCCTATCCCGCCTGCCGCTCAGCCTGGCCTACCCGTTCCTGGCGCTCAACTTCGTCCTGATCGCCCTCACCTCCCGCATCTTCCTGGGCGAGGCCATTCCGCTCTTGCGCTGGGGCGGCATCGGTCTTATCATTGCCGGCGTGCTCCTCGTCGCGCGGAGCGTCTGACGATGCAAGATGTCAGATGTAAGATATCAGAAATAGGCCGGAGGTATACGGGACATGCCGGGATATGAACGCTTTGAGGACATGGCGGTATGGCAGGCAGCACGGGAGCTCGCCCGGCAGGTATACCGCATCTCTGCACAGGGTGACTTTGCGCGGGACTTCGGGCTTCGTGATCAGATGCGTCGCGCAGCAGTCTCTGTGATGTCGAATATCGCCGAAGGCTTTGAGAGTCGGACCCAGGCCCTGTTCATCGATTTCTTGGGCCGGGCGAAAGCATCATCTGGTGAGGTGCGCGCCCAGTGCTACATAGCGCTAGATGCGGGTTATCTGGATCGCCAGGCTTTCGACGAACTCGTAACCCTGACACAATCCTGCAGCCGCCAACTCAGCCGTTTCATGGCTTACCTGGAGTCTCATCCAGGTGCCGGACGCATGGGCGAGTCCGGGATCGAATACACCATCAACCCGGATCGATCATCTTAAATCTTACATCTTCTATCTTATATCGGTACCTCATACCGGGGGAACTATGCGATATCTGATCACCGGCGGCGCCGGATTCATCGGCTCACATCTCTGCGAACTCCTGCTCGCCCAGGGGCACCGCGTCGTCGCGATCGACGATCTGTCGACCGGTCGCGTCGAGAACATCGCGCACCTGCGCCCCCTCCCCCATTTCCAGCTCGTGCGGGAGAACATCCAGAACGAGCAGGTGCTCGACCGCCTGACGAGCGAGTCGGACGTCGTCGTCCACCTCGCTGCGATGGTCGGCGTTCAGCGCATCGTCGAGGACCCGGTCCGCACGATCCGCACGAACATCATGGGCACCGAGGCCGTGCTCGCCGCGGCCTACCGCTACGGCTGCAAGGTGCTGATCGCATCCACGTCCGAGGTCTACGGCAAGGGCGTCCGCGTCCCCTTCACCGAGGACGACGACCGCCTCATGGGCCCGACCACCCGCAGCCGCTGGGCCTATGCCGAATCCAAGGCGGTCGACGAGTTCCTCGGCCTGGCCTACTATCACCAGTTCGGGCTGCCGGTAGTCGTCATGCGCTTCTTCAACACCGTCGGCCCGCGCCAGACGGGCCGCTACGGCATGGTCGTGCCCCGCTTCGTGCGCCAGGCCCTCGCGGGCCAGCCGCTGACCGTCTACGGCGACGGCACGCAGTCGCGCTGCTTCGCCGACGTCGCGGACGTCACCCGCGCGGCCGCCGCGCTGGCCGAGCACCCGGCCGCGCCCGGCCAGGTCTTCAACGTCGGCGCGACCGAGGAGATCACCATCCGCGGCCTCGCCGAGCGCGTCCTCGCCCTGACCGGCAGCCGCTCCGCCATCGAGATGGTCCCGTACGACGCCGCCTACGGCCCCGGCTTCGAGGACATGCAGCGCCGCGTGCCCAGCATCGCCAAGCTCCACGCCCTCATCGGCTACGCCCCGCGCTGCTCCCTGGACGACACGCTGCGCCGCGTGATATCATATGAGCAGTCACACCAGGAGCCATGATACAGGAGTCGGTGCGATGGGAATCAGTCTGCACATATCGGATTCGATCGTTGAGGCCATTCGCCTGCCCGAGGCGCGTATCGAGCAAGAGCTGCGCGTCGAGCTGGCTGTCGCGCTATACGTCCAGGATGCACTCTCTTTCGGCAAGGCGCGCGAGTTGGCTGGACTCACCAAGCAGCAGTTCGGGCAACTCCTGGGCGAGCGTGGGGCGCTGCGTCATTACGGCACGGCCGATCTGGAAGACGACCTGAATTATGCCCGTCGTCAGTAACACCTCACCGCTACTCAACCTTGCCATCATCGACCGCCTCGACCTCGTGCGCGATCAGTTTGGCGAGGTCTTCATTCCACCCGCCGTGTTGCATGAGCTGCGGGCCGATGAGGACCGGCCCGGGTCTCCTGCTCTGGCGGCTGCGCTTGCCGGCGGCTGGATCAAGGTCGCGCCGCTCCAAAATCCGGTTGTCGCGCAGGTTCTCTGGCGCACCCTGGATGAGGGTGAAGCCGAGGCAATTGCGCTGGCGCTGGAGGTGGGAGCCGAACGGGTGTTATTGGATGAAAGAGACGCCCGGCGAGCCGCCAAGCACTTGGGCCTGGCGACAGTCGGCGTATTGGGCATTCTGCTTCGGGCCAGGTTCGATGGCCGGATCAGTTCGCTGGCCAGCGAGTTGCGTCGCCTTCGAAACGAGGCTGGCTTTCGCATCGGCTCGGAGCTCGAGCAAACACTGCTGATGGAGGCGGGAGAAGTTGAGCGTTAAGAATTTCGCCTTGGTGGGGGCGGGCGGCTATATCGCGCCGCGCCACCTCCGCGCGATCCGCGATACGGGCAACGTCCTCGTCGCCGCGGTCGATCCCAAGGACGCGGTCGGCGTGCTCGACCAGTACAGCTACGGCACCCGCTTCTTCACCGAGATCGAGCGGTTCGACCGCCACCTGGAGAAGCTGCGCCGCGGGCCGGAAGAAAGCCGCGTCCACTGGGTCAGCATCTGCTCGCCCAACTACCTGCACGACGCGCACTGCCGGCTCGCGCTGCGCACCGGCGCGGACGTCATCTGCGAGAAGCCCATCGTCATCAACCCGTGGAACCTGGACGCGCTGGAGGAGCTCGAGGCCGAAACCGGCCGCCGCATCCACACCGTCCTGCAGCTCCGCGTGCACCCGCAGCTTGTTAAGCTGCGGGAGACGCTCGCGGGCGGCGACGCAAACCGCATGGGTGACGCCGCGCGTCGCACGGGCGACGCCCCGCGTCGCACACACGAAGTGGTCCTGACCTACATCACCGCCCGCGGCCCGTGGTACCACGTCTCCTGGAAGGGCGCGCCGGAGAAGTCCGGCGGCATCGCGCTCAACATCGGCGTCCACTTCTTCGACCTGCTGCTGTGGCTCTTCGGCCCGGCAGCCAAGTTGCAGGTACACCATTCCGATCCGCAGCGCATGGCCGGCTACCTGGAGCTGGAGCGCGCCCGCGTCCGCTGGTTCCTCTCCATCGACCCCGCGGACCTGCCCTTCCCGGTCGAACCCGGTGCGCGCAGCACGTTCCGCTCTATCACCGTCGACGGCGAGGAGATCGAGTTCACCGAGGGCTTCACCGGCCTGCACACCAAAGTCTACGAGGAGACCCTGGCCGGCCGCGGCTTCCGCATCGCCGACGCCCGCCCCGCCATCGACCTCGTCTACCGCATCCGCACCGCCGAGGTCGCCGACCGCCGCCCTGACCCTGCGGCCGCCCATCCGCTGCTGAACCGGTAATTCTGGACTCGGAGTCTCAACCCTGCACACCAAAAATCTTCAATCTTCAATCTTCAATCTGCAATCGGGGGCGAGCCGCAGCTCGCACAACCTGCAACCTCGATGGTATAATAGCGGTGTGGGTAATCTTCAATCTTCAATCTGCAATCTGTAATCGAAAACCCGCCGTGCTATCGAGCAACCGAAGGAGAGGAGGACACGATGACTCAACCACATACGCTGCGTGAGGCGATCGCGTCCTATGGATCGCAGAGGGCAGACCTGGAGACCCCCTTGATCTTAGAAACCGAAGGCCAGCCGATGGCGGTGGTGCTTTCGTTTGAAGAATATCGCAGGCTGCGGACGCTGGCAGCAGACGTGGCCGAGCGTCAGCAGGCGGCCTGGTCTGATTTCGCCGCCCTTCTGCATGAAGTTCATGCGAGACCCTCAGCGCTCGATCCACAACAGATCGAATCTGAAATCACCGCTGCGCGTGCAGAAGTGAAGCGAAGCCGACGTGCGCGTAGCAGCCGTCGTTGATACGAATGTCTGGGTGTCAGCCCTGCTGAACCCAGCGGGTCATCCGGCCAGGCTGGTTGAGGCAGCCCGACTGGGCAGATTCGAAGTCATCGCCTCTATTCCTCTGTTGGAGGAACTGGCGGAAGTGATGATCCGTCCGCGCATATTGCGCGCGCGTAGCCTTCTGCGTGAGGAGGCGGAGGCGTATACCTCAGCCATCAGCCGGCTGGCAAATCTTGTGCCTGTCGCAGGTGTCGTCAACATCTGCCGCGATCCAGATGATAATCTGGTGCTCGAGACTGCCTTGGCCGGAGGGGCAACTTACATCGTGAGCCGAGATGAAGACCTTAGCCGGGACTTGGATGTCATCGACGCATTTGCAGCGCAGGGTGTTCGAATCATGACCGTAGCCCACTTCCTCGAAGTCCTTGACGGTCCTCCATCAGCCTGAGAACAGAGACTCACAATCTTCGATCTGGAATGGCAAACCTTCAACCTTCAACCTGGGGCGAGCCGCAGCTCGCAGAACCTGTAACCGCCGCGGAGCCACAAAGAACCATGGTTGA
>DAOUGK010000401.1:0-6101 GCA_034429055.1 Anaerolineae bacterium
CAGCGTGAACGAGAGGAACACGCCGATGGCGTACAACGGAATCAGGTTGGTGACACTGGCATCGAAGAGGAAGATCAGCAGCGCGGCGGCCAGGGCCAGGACGCCGATGCCCCGCGAGTATACCAGGCGGCTGCCACGGTAAGCCAGTTGGCGGGGCAGAAAGCCGTCGATCGCCAGCAGCGCGCTCAGGCGCGGAAAGCCGGCAAACGCGGTGTTGGCCGCCATGATCAGGATCAGCGATGTCCCCGCAATGACGGCCAGGTAGAGGATATTCCGGCCGCCGAACACCGTCCGCGCCAGTTGTGAGATAACCGTTTCGGTCTCGGATGGGACGGTATGCACCTGAATGGACAGAAAGGTAATGCCCACCATCAGGGAGCCCAGGATCAGGGCCATCCACATGAGCGTAATGCCCGCGTTGCGGCTGCGCGGCTCGCGGAAGGCCGTAATGCCGTTCGAGATGGCCTCGACGCCTGTCAGGGCGGTCGTGCCGTTGGCGAAGGCGCGCAGGACCAGGAAGAGGGTGACGGCTTGCGCGCCGTGCAGCATCTCCATCTCCGGCGGGTCGATCACGGGCCCGAGGCTGCCGGTTACAAAGCGGAGGAACCCCACGATGACTGTGGTAAACATCAGCAGGATGAAGAAGTAAGTCGGGATGGCGAAGACGGTTCCCGCTTCTTTGACCCCGCGAAGGTTAATAATCATGACGAACATGACCAGTGCGATAGCGATTTCCACACGCCAGGGGAACAACGCGGGGAACGCCGAAACGATCTGCGCGACGCCGGACGAGATGGAGACCGCCACAGTCAGGACATAGTCCGTCAGCAGCGCGGCGCCCGCCACCTGCGCCGGCAGCTCGCCCAGGTTGTCGCGCGCCACGATGTATGCGCCGCCGCCGCCAGGGTAGGCGTGGATGGTCTGCTCATAGGAGAGCGTCAGAATCGTCAGCAGGACGACGATCGCCAGGGCCAGCGGAAAGGCCAGGCTCAGCGCCCCTGCACCCGCGGCTGCGAGCACGAAGAGCATTTCCTGAGGCGCATAGGCCACCGAGGACATCGCGTCTGATGAGAAGACCGCCAGGCCGACAATCTTGCGGATGGCCTGTTCGGGCGCATCGGCGGTTTGTAATGGCCGCCCAAAAAGCCATGTTTGCCATGAACGGCGTGGTTTATAGCCCGCCGTACGATGCTGAACGGCTGTGCCGTTCTGGTCTTCTAGCCTGATCATAGTGCTTAGTGTTGCACACCGTGCAACGCCCTGCCTCTCCGCGTGCAATAAGAAAAGCCCACCCATGTTCGGGCAGGCTCCCGCCTAAGCTGTAGACTGCATTATTATAGAGCCTATCGAAACGGCTGTCAAAACGACTGCACGACATCACAGGGTATTTTAGAAACTAAGTCATTTATAAACTTGACAAATACGCGGCATGCGTGTATAGTGAATCCACTGTTTGCGAATCTATTGCATGTAATGGAGGGAAAGAATGACACATCAGTTGCCGTCTCTGCCGTATGACTTCGGCGCCTTGGAACCCTACATCGACACGACTACGATGCAGATCCATCATGGCAAGCATCACCAGGCCTATATCACCAATCTGAACAAGGCCATCGAAGGGACCTCCTTCGCTGACATGGCGATTGAAGAGCTGCTCGCGAAGATCGAGAGCGTGCCGGAGAACATCCGCACTGCCGTGCGCAACAACGGCGGCGGTCATGCCAATCACTCCCTGTTCTGGAAGCTGATGGCCCCGAACGCGGGCGGTCAGCCCACCGGCGAGCTGGCAGCAGCCATCGACCGCACCTTCGGCGGGTTCGAGGCCTTCAAGGAGAAGTTCACCGCCGCGGCCACGACGCGCTTCGGCAGCGGCTGGGCCTGGCTCGTTGTCAAGCCCAACGGCAACCTGGAAGTCTACAGCACCGCCAACCAGGACAGCCCGCTGATGACAGGTGACACCCCGATCTTGGGCCTCGATGTGTGGGAGCACGCGTATTATTTGAAGTATCAGAACCGCCGGCCCGAGTACATCACGAACTTCTACAACGTGATCAACTGGAGCCAGGTGGCTGAGAACTACGCCAAGGCCCGCAAGTAAGCTCATAGTCAGCGGGGAGCCTTGGCTTCCCCTCATTTGACAGGGGCGGAACGCAACAAGCGTTCCGCTCCTTTTTGTTCGCCCCGCAGCCCGCGTGTACAATACCCCGATTGACCGGAGTCATCTTTCCCCTGCCAGAGGTAAGCCATGGGCCAGGAACCGAGCGCCACACACGAGTCTGCGGGCAAACGCGCCGCCGGCAAGCAGGAACGCCGCGATCGCCTGTACGAGGCCGCGCTGGCGCTTTTTCGCGAACAAGGCTACGAGCAGACCACCGTCGACCAGGTTGCCCGCCGCGCGGGGCTGGCCAAGGGCACCTTCTTCAACTATTTCGCGACAAAGGACGCCATTCTGCGCTACATGGGCGAGCGGGAGATTGGCCGGTTGGGTGCGGCCAGCATGTTGGGCGGCAGCGCCTCCGCGGTCGGCAACCTCAAGCGTTTCATGGCCGCGCTGGCCGGCAGCCTGGAAGCCGACCGCGCGCTGATCCAGCTCATCTTCGACAAAGGCATCACCGTGCCGGAGCTGATGACGGGCAATGCCGGCGGCTTCAGCATCAAGCCTGCGGCCTCCCTGATGATTCGCCGCGCGCAGAAGCTGCGCGAAATCAATCCGCTGCTGGACCCGGATGTGTTGGCGGATGCGCTCGACGCGCTTTATCTGCAACAGCTCGTCCGTTGGTGCAATGCGGAGAGCCCCTATCCCCTGGGGGAGCGGATGACCGGTATGCTCGACCTTCTGCTCATGGGCATTGCCGATCACCCGGTGTCTGCCCGATGAGCGCGTGGACCCGCCGGCTGGCCGCGGACCTGTTCCCCGGTACAACCTCCCCGCTGGCCTGGACGCTGCTGCGCGGGCCTGCCAACGCTGCGCTGCGCCAGGCCTATCTCGAACTGGGCGCGCCCGCCCTGCCCGCAACACCCCTATGGCAATTGCAGACCGACGGGCAGGTCCTCGTCGATGCGGCGGCGCTGGCTGAGGCCGACGCTGCGCTGCGCGGGGCGGCCTGGCTCGGCGCAGCGCAGCCGGAGCCGCCTGCGGGGCTGCTGGCGCGCGTGCAGGCCGGGAGCACGATCCGCCGCGCCCAGGCGCGCATCGCAGCCGCGGTGCGCGAAGTGACCGCCTTGCACACCGGGCTGGCGCGTTGGCTGGGATGGGTGCGCGGGCAGCGTTGGGCCCAGGCAGACTTGCTGCAAGTGATGGAAGAACTGGAGCCGCAGGCGACACAGGCGCTCAAGACCTATTTCATCCTCCGCGCGGGGCTGCCCGTCGCGGGCCTGACCGTGTCGGAGGAGGCTTGCCGGACCGCGCATCTGCGGAGCGCAGACGCCGCCCGCACGATGCTGGCGGTCGCGGGCCTGCCGCCAGATGACCCGGCGCGGGCGGCCGCGCTGGCGGAGCACGGGCATCGCGGGCCGGGCGAAGCGCGACCGGATGCGCGGCGTTGGGCTGATGCGCCGGACCTGCTCGCGCAACTGGCCGCGCGTATCTCCCGGCCTGCTGACGCGCCGCGCGTGGCGGAGCCTGCCCGCGCCGCGGGCGGTGCGGCGCAGAACTGGCTGGCGCTTCTGGAGGCCGCAGACCTCGCGTGGGACGGCGTGGTCATGGCGCTGGCTGCTGCGCAGTACTGGTCGGTGGCCGCGGCAGCCGAGGCGCGCGCTGCCGGGCTGATCACGCAGCCGGAGGATGTCGTGTTCCTCGAACTGGAAGAGCTCAAGCAGGTCGCGACCGGGGAGTGGCACGGCGGGCGGCAGGCAGAGACCGAGGCGGCCGTTGCGGAACGACGCCGGCTGTATGGCGGCGCGCCCGGATATGCGCTGTCGGCTCCGGGCGCGCCGTGGCCCGCTGACCCCGGCGCCGCGGCCTTCTGGCTGACTGACCCCGCCGCGACCGTCACCGGCGACGATCCGTGGTCGCCCGGCGTCCTGCTGGCACGTAACCTGGGCGTGCGCGTTATGGTATAATGCCGCCATGGAACGACTGACAGTGGGCTCCGCCAGGCTCGGCATCCCCCTCTTGCCCGCGCAGGTGGCCGCCTTCGATACCTACACGGAAGAACTGCTCGCCTGGAATCAGCAGTTCAACCTGACCGCCATCACCGACCCCGAGCAGGTCGAGGTGCGCCACTACCTGGACTCATTGGCGTTGATTCCCGCTCTCGCGGCGTTGGATGGCGTTTCCGTTCCGCAATTCCTGACCCGCAATCCGCGCACGGTGGATGTCGGGGCCGGGGCAGGCTTCCCTGGGCTGGCGCTGCGCATCGTCTGGCCGCGGCTGCGGCTCGTATTGGTAGAGGCGACGGCCAAAAAAGTGCGCTTTATGGAGCACATGACCGCCCGGCTGGGCATCAACGACGCGCAACTGGTCCACGGTCGCGCGGAAGAGCTGGCGCTGCGCGAGCCGCACCGCGCCGCGTATGACCTGGTCGTGGCGCGCGCCGTGGCCGCGCTGCCGACGCTGGTGGAGTATCTGCTGCCGCTGGCAAAGCGGGGCGGACGTGTCGTGGCTTACAAGGGGACTGCCGCGCACGAGGAGGCCCTGGCCGCGGAACAGGCTATCCACCTGCTCGGCGGGCAGTTGCGCAAGCTCATCCCTATCGAGGTGCCCGGCCTGGCGGAGACGCGTGTCCTGGTGGTCATCGATAAGGTGCGCCAGACGCCGGAGGGCTATCCCCGCGGCCGGGGCCTCGCCCGCAAACATCCCATCGGCTGCGCGCCGGTCACCGATTCAGAGACTGAAATAGAACGCTGATAAACGCTGATAGTCATGATTTACTGGATGACTGAATAATATCTGCATCTGCAGATCATGAGCATCAGCGTTTATCAGCGTTCTATTCTTCCTGCCCCTTCACACGCCCGCCGTCCACATGCAGCCGGCGGGCGCCCTGCAGCAGCTCAGGCGTGAAGTCGTCCCAGTCGGTCGTCGTGACGAGCGCCTGGTCCACGCCGGCCAGCGCGTCGAGCAGCGCGTGGCGGCGGACGGCGTCCAGCTCGGACATCACGTCGTCGAGCAGCAGCAGCGGATTCTCGCCCGTCTCCTCACGCATCATCTCGACCTCGGCCAGCTTGAGTGCCAGCGCGCCCGTGCGCTGCTGCCCGCGCGAGCCGAACGCGCGCAGGTCGTGTCCCTCGACCAGGAAGGCCATGTCGTCTCGGTGCGGGCCGGTCAGCGAAGTGCCCGCGCCGATGTCGCGTGAGCGAGTGGCCCGCAGTTGCGCCGTCAGGCGCTCGGCCAGGACCGCGACCGTGGCCTCGGCATAGTTGGGCAGATGGTCGGCGTCTGCCGCGTGCGCAACCCGCAGCCTGATCGGGTCGGGACTGGGCAGATACGTGAGCCGGAGGCGTTCTGCGCCGCCGGTCAATTCGCGATGGCGCAGGGCCGCGAGCTCACTGAGCCGGTGGACGGCTGCCGCGCGGCGGATGAGGAGGAGAGCGCCCTGTTCGGCCAGCCCGGTGTCCCAGAAGGCCAGTTGGCCCGTGTCGCCGCCTTCGTCGCGCAGCCGCTTGAGCAGCGCGTTGCGCTGCGCGAGCAGCTTGCCATATTCCGCGAGCGCGCGGCAGTAGGCCGGGTCCATCTGGCACAAGGCGATGTCGAGGTAGCGCCGCCGCTCGGAGGGGCTGCCCGCGACGAGGCTGACATCTTCCGGGAGAAACAGCACCACGCGCAGCCGCCCGATGAGGTCCAGCGCGCGCTTGGCGACCCCGTTGATGCGCACCTGCTTGCGCACGACCGGCCCGCCTGCGCCGCCGTTGCGCCCCAGCTCCAACACCAGTTCCAGCCGCTCTGCGGCCGATCCTTCACCCAACTCCGCCACTAGCCGGGCATAGGGCAGCGGCCCATCCAGCGCCAGCCAGTTGATGAGCTCCCGTTCCGCGGCCGCGCGCGGCGACCGCGCGGTCGCCAGCAGGTGAATGGCTTCGAGCAGGTTAGTCTTGCCTTGGGCGTTCGCGCCCTGGAAGATGGTCAGCCGGTCGGGCAGGCCGAGCTCCAGCCGGGCATA
>DAOUGK010000402.1:0-1995 GCA_034429055.1 Anaerolineae bacterium
TAGACCTGCACGACCTCCTTGCCGGCCACCCGCCCGGTGTTCGTCACGTCGACCGACACCGTCACGCCGTCCACATCGCGGAAGCTGGCGGCTGACACGCGCGGCGCGCCATACGCAAATGTCGTGTAGCTCAGGCCGTAGCCAAATGGGAACAGCACCGGCTGCTCCTTCAGGTCATAGTAGCGGTAGCCGATAAAGATGCCTTCGCCATAGCGCACCTGACCGTGACCGCCCGGATAGTTGATGTAGGCGGGCGTGTCGGCCAGCCGGAGCGGGAAGGTCTCGGCCAGCTTGCCCGACGGATTGACCACGCCAAACAGCACATCGGCGATCGCGCCGCCGCCGGCCTGCCCCATCATCCACGCCTCCAGGACCGCGGCTGCGCCAGCCAACCAATCGCTCATGGTGATGGCCGAGCCGTTGTTCAGGATGACGACGGTGCGCGGCTGCACCGCGGTCACGGCCTTGATGAGCGTCACCTGCTGCCCGGTCAGGTCCAGATCCGCCCGGTCATAGCCTTCGGATTCCTTATACGTCGGCAGCGCAATGTACAGCAGCGCAACCTCCGCAGCCTGCGCCGCGGCCACCGCCGCGGCAATCAGGTCGGCCCGGCGGCTGTCGTCCGGCGGATAGCCCTCGCTGAATGTGATTTGCGCGCCGCCAGCCAGCTTCTCCAGCTCGACCAGCGGCACATCCACCAGGGTGGGGTTGATATGCGAACTGCCGCCGCCCTGGAAGTGCGGTTCCTGCGCCGCGCGGCCGATGACCGCGATGCGCCGCGCGCCCTTCAACGGCAGGATGCCGTCGTTCTTGAGCAGGACCATGCCTTCGCCCGCAATCTTGCGCGCGAGGGCGTGATGGGCGACCCGATCGATTGCGCCGCCCTTGGGCGTCTCCGCAGCCTTGAAGACGATGCGCAGGATGCGCCGCGCAGCCTCGTCCAGGACGGCCTCATCCAGGGCGCCGCTGCGCACCGCGTCGATGACATCCTGCACACGGCGAGGCCGCGGCCCCGGCATCTCCAGGTCCAGCCCGCCCCGCAGCGCGGCCACACGGTCATGTACCGCGCCCCAGTCCGAGACCACGAGCCCTTCCAGGCCCCACTCGTCCTTGAGAATCTCCGTGAGCAGGTGATAGTGCTCCGAGCCGTAGATGCCGTTGATCTTGTTGTACGAACACATGACCGTCCAGGGCTGCGCCTTCTTGACGGCGATCTCGAATGCCGACAGGTAGATTTCACGCAGGGTGCGCTCATCGACCTCCGAGCTCATGGTCATGCGTTGATATTCCTGATTGTTGGCGGCATAGTGCTTGAGCGACGTGCCTACACCCTTGCCCTGCACCCCGTTGATGAAGCTGGCCGCCAGTTCGCCGGCCAGGTAGGGATCCTCGGAGAAATACTCGAAGTTACGGCCGCAGACAGGCGTCCGCTTCATGTTGACGCCAGGACCCAGGATGACGCCCACCCCGAGGGCCAGCGCTTCCTCGGCCAGCGCCTCGCCCAGTTGGCCGAGCAGGTCACGATCCCAGGAGGAAGCGGTGCAAGAGGCGGTCGGGAAGCAGGTGGCCGGCAGGCTCTCGGAGCCCATTTCGTCGGCCTTCGCCAGGCGACGCAGGCCGTGCGGACCATCCGAGACCCATAAATCAGGCACGCCCAGCCGCTCGACTGCGGTCGTCGTCCAGGCCGTCTCGCCGGTACACAGCGCGGCTTTCTCTTCCAGGGTCATTTGCTGCACAATCGAACGCACGTCAGTCACAGTCAAGTTCCTTTCTAAGAATGTGCGCTGTGGCCGGAGTCTCACCGTGCCACAGCGCTGTGGCACGGTGAGACTCCGGCCACAGCCAATCTACACCGTGGACAGATCCCACTCCTCGTAAATCTTCGGCACGTCGCTGATGAGCCGCTTGGTGTAAGGCTGCTGCGGGTGCAGGATCACCCTGTCCGCCGAGCCGCTCTCGACGAATTTGCCGCGCTCCATGATGTACACGGTGTCA
>DAOUGK010000403.1:0-23026 GCA_034429055.1 Anaerolineae bacterium
CAGCACCCGGTCCAACGCGTCGGCCAGCCCGCACGTCTCTTGCACGGGCGCGGGCTGAAAGTGGCGCATGAAGACATCCCACGCCTCTTCTGCCGTCCGCAGTTTAAGGAATTCAGGCATTCGACTCCCACCCAATACTAAACCGCCTCCACAGTGGAAACTACATGGCAGACCTTCGAGGTCTTAGGCCAGGCTTCGCCTGGCACGAGACCTCGAAGGTCTCGACTATGGATTCCACCATGGAAGGACTCTAACTGCGCAGCCAGGCGATACCGGACAACACGGAGAGCACGCCCGCGATGACCAGCACGGCGAGCGCCAGCGGCGCCAGGACTGCGATCAGCGCGCGTTCGAACGACAGGCTGTGGCTGGCCTGCGTGGCCTTGATGTAGATAATCACGCCCCAGACGTAGGCGATGGCGCCGATGAGTGCGCCCACGAACGGCAGCCAGCCCAGGAGGTCGAGCACGTGCGGGACGGCGTACAGCGCGGTCGCGCCGAAGAAACCGTGCAGCGAGCCGCGGCCGCCCAGCATCCTGGCGGCGAGCATGACCCACACCCCGTAGCCCAGCCACGCACCAAGGCTGGCAGCGGCCAACGGCAGGTGCGCGGCGCTGAACGGCTCTGACAGCCAGTTGCCCAGGGCCTCCAATACGCGGCCCACCGGTCGCGGCAACCTCGTGGGCAGTTGGTCCACCTCCTGGCGCACCTGCAGGGCCAGGTCGAAGGCGTTGGCAACCTCATCCGCGACCGCGGCGCGGGTGGCCGTTGACAGGCCCAGGCGGGCCATCCACGGGCCGGCGGCCTCGAGCGTCTCACGCAGCGCGGCGCTCGTCTCGGCGGTCTCGGCCGCGGACGCAGGCTGAAGCCCGGCGATAATCTCACCGGCAAAGCCCGGCACACCGGCCAGGAGGCTGACGACCAGCACGATCAGAAAGCCCTGCAGAAAGGCATCATACCGGCCGGCCAGCCCGGTGTAAGCCGGGGTGTGCAGCCGCGCCGCATCCCAGAGGCTGCGGAACCAGTCCTGCAGCGGCCACCGCCGTGGGGCCGGAGCGGCAGCCGGTGGGATGTCCGCGGGCTGCGGGTTGATGGGTGTTTGCGGAGTTTCAGGTACGCTCATCGCTCACCTCCCTGCCAGCAGCGCGGTCAGAAGCGCCATCAAGGGTGCGGAGAACGCGATCACCAGCGCCCACAGCAGCAGGTACACCAGGTAGGGCAGGGCGGTTGCAGCCACGGCGCGGCCCCAGGGCAGCACGTGCGCGGTGCGCACCGCCTTGTAGCGCAGGATGAGCTGCCAGATACTGACGGCGCTCCCGATGGCGACATAGGGGATGAACTCCAGCCCGTGGAATATCCACGGGGTCAGCGCGAGCGCAGTCGTGCCGAGCATCTGGTTCAACGTGCCGCGGCCGCCCAGGAGCCGGCCAAACAGGTACGCCAACGTGCCGTAGATCAGCCAGCTCAGCACGCCCGTAAAGGGCCAGAGCACGACATTGACTGCGGCTCTCAGCGGGTCCGGCGCGCCGAGCAGGGCCGGAATATAGCGCCAGCCGAGGTCCCAGTTGTCGGTAAAGGATTGGATGGCTGCCGGGTTGTTGGCAATGGAGGGCCACCAGGCTTGCTGCTGCAGGCCGCGCAGCACGATCGCCTCGACGGATGCCAGGCTGGGAATGGTGGCCCAACGCAATACCTGGCCGATCAGGTTGAGCAGGGCGGTGGCGACGCCGAGCAGGGCAACGAGATACAGCCCCTCTACGAACGGATTGTCATCGTCGCGCAAATCCTCGTAGGCGTCCGCGTCGAGGAAGAGCGCCCGCCATATGAGGGCAAGCGACAGGGTGCGGTGACCCATGTGTAACTCCTTTCCCACCTCCATCAGCGAGACGAGTATAGCACAACGCTGACGAAAGATGAAGGACGAAAGACGAAGGACGAAAGATAGGGTTGAGCGGATGTTTGCTGCGACAGGGGGAACAGAAAGGCTCCGCAAGCCGACCTGCGGCCTGCGGAGCCTCACTTCATAGCGAACGAACTCCATGGGTATGGGCTCGTCCGTCCTTCGTCGTTCGTCGTCCGTCCTTCGTCCGCCCTACGGCACAATCGGCCCCATGCCCAGGCGCACGCGGATGAGGCTGGCGACGACTATGCCGTCCGCGCGCTTCACGCCCTCGTAACGGGCCGTCTTGCCGACTTCGATCCGCTGTCCGAATACGCTCGTGTTATCACTCACGAGCACCTTGACCCCGGAGATGGTCCAGATGCCGTCGTGGATGTCCGCAGGCAGCGCCTCGATCACGCCGTTCCCGATGATGTACTCGCCGCCCTCCTCCGGGCTGCTGATGACCGTGATCTCACTTGCAATCAGCTTACCGCCGAGCGTCCAGCCGACTACATGCACGGTCGCGCCGACAACGGCCAGCCCCTTCTCCTGGTGGATGCGGGTGTTGGCGAGAACGATCACCTCTCGACCATCGACCGTCCAGATGCCGCGCAGCCCGACCCGGGGCAGGGCCTCGATTTCGCCGACGAAGTCGGCTACCGGCGGCATGGTGCGATCGATCCAGGCCACCCGCAGGACTTTCGCAGCAAGCGTGCCATCGTCCTGCAGGTCAGCGGCCGCGTGACCGATCAGCCCCACCACCGGGGTGCCGGAGATCAGGGTGTCCGCCGTGATGCTGAGCGGGATGCCGCTGATGACCCATCCGGTGTCGCTGAACTGCTGGATTTCGCCGGAGACCATGACGGCATCCTGCGCGCCCACACCGACGATATGGGTGGCCGTCAGCACGCCTTTATCCTCAGTCATCACCGCCTCAACCCACTGGCCTTCGGCAACTTTGCCGCTGCGTTCGCTGATACGGGTGTCCTCGGTCACATTGACCGTCACACCTGCGATCACCCAGGCGCCCGTGATGGTCTCCGGGATGTCTGTTACGATACCGCGCAGCCGCACCTGCTCAGGCCGCACGGTAATCTGCTTTGCCAGCAGAGACCCATCATCCAGCTTCGCTGCGGCGACCTCGGCCCACTGGCCGGGCGTCGCGGGGCTGACTGTCAACACTACATTAGTTGCTGCATCGGTAGCCACGGTCTGGCCGCCGATGACCCAGGTCTCGCCTGCCGCGCCGACAGTGGTGATGACACCGCTGAAGCGCACATCAAAGCCCACCTCCACCGCGGCATCGGCAAAGGCCGGCGCCACTCCCACTGCGCCCAGGAGGACGATCAGGGCCAACATACCGAGCGTCCGAAGCGTCCACATAGATTTCATGGTTACCTCCCTTATCTGTGACGTACCACAAGTACAGAGTCTCGATTTGACTATGGCGCTGCTCGCCAGACCGCCGGCAGGTACACCCGCTGCCGCGCACAGCCTTGAACGCTGACATCGTCCACAAAGAACCGGGTCGGCTTACTATCGTCCGTGCTGGCCGTGAAGCGCAGTAGCAACGACTGCCCCCGATACGGCGTCAGGTTACTGCTCGCCCTGTTCCAGACCCACGACTCGGCCGTGGTGTTATCCACGGTGAGCAGGGTTGCCACCCGCGTCGTGCCGTCGGGCTGGTACAGCTCCACGCTCAACCGGTCAAACGCTGCGCCCGTGCTGGCTTCTTCGGTGTGCAGCGCCCACCATAACGCGAGCGTGATCTCGTTCACATCGGCGGGCAGGACGATAGCCTGAGTCAACCGGTCGGTCGCACTGTTCACCCCGCCCAGGTCGGCGGCATACTGCCCGCTCTTCCGGTAGAAGTTCGTGACAAGCGCACGGCCCGGCGGATTGGGCGCCTGTGTCCAGCTCTGCCCCACCTGCTCAAACCCGCCGTTGACTACCAGTTCGCGGCACCCCGCTGCCGCGCCGGCCGGCGTCGCATGCTCCACCCCCTGCGCCGCGCTCGGCGGGACCGGCGCCAGCGCGACCAGCACGCATAGCGCCAGGAACGCGACCGGCCGGTCAACCATGCGCGTCCCGTTCACGGCGGCGCCCCTACGGCCGCTCGCGGCGCGGCTGCGGCGTGCCAGTGCGGTCCGGCCGGATCGTCGCAATGGCGGTCAAGGCCGCTCCGGGCGTATGCCGCGGGTCCGGGCCAATAATCGGCGGGAGACCCGGCGTCAGCGCAGCCAAGGTTGCCGGCGGCGGCAGCATTGTCAGTTCCGGCACACTCAGCGTCGGCGCCTGCATCGTCGCAGTTATAGTCGTCGCCGGCTGTATCGTCTCCGACGGCGTCGCCGTCGGGGTCAGCAGACCGGAAACGCTGGACGTGACGGTCGCGGCCAGGGTCGCGCGCAAGGGCCGGGTCGGCAGCACAACGGTCGGAACCTCAATCGTCGGTGCGATGACGGTAGGCATCACGACTGTCGGCACAGCCGTTGTAGGCTGCTTCCCCGGCGGCAGAGCCGTCGCTTGCAGCGTCAGTTTCGGCTCGAGAATCCGGGTGCGCCTGGGTCGCGGCGTCGCGGACGGCTCGACCGCGGGCGGCGATGTCGGGCTGGCGCTGGGCACAACGATCGGTTCGTGTGACGGTCTGGCCGAGATGGTCGGCGCAGCGATCCTCGCCCGGGTGGGCAATGCCGTTGGATTGACCGGCGGCTCAACGCTCGGCGTCGGGCAGATCGACGGCGTGCAGGTCGGCGCAGCTATCTGCGCCGGCACGGGCGTCTCTGTGGGCACGACCGTAGCCACTGCGCTCACCGGCGACGCCGTCAGGCTGGGCGTGGGCGATGCAGGCGCCGGCTGCGGCGTCGCGCTTTCCGCGGGAGCCTGGACGAGTCGGGCTGAAGCGTCGCGAATCCGCTCGGCCGCAGCCTGCAGGTGCGCCTGAGCTTCGTCCCCGGTCGCGACGCCCGCCAACGCAGCCAGTTCCTCGGCATGACCGGCTATAGCATCCAGGATGGCGAGCCGCTCCTCGGCACTCAACTGCTCGGCCCGGCGCAGGGCAGCTTCATCGCGTGCCAACAGTTCACGGAGCGCCACGGGCTGGACTGCGCCCCCGCGAACCAGGTATTCGCGCACGTCCGACAGGCGACGTCCGGCAATGTCGACCTCCTCCGCAGCTCGACCGGCAGACGAGAACCGCACGAGAATCGGCGCACGCTCCACCACGACCCGCAGCGGATAGGCGAAATCGCCCGGCTGGCTTGCGGCAATGGCGGCGCCCGTCACACTGACAAAGAGCACGGCGGCCAGCAGCAGCGCCACAGGCAACACGCGCAGCCAGCGTCCGACCACAGGCATCTGGGGCCGGTTGCGTTCAGTCAGTGCTTCACGTAGGGCAACTTTTGCACGCAGCCGCTGGCCCTGGCTCAGCCGGACGTCGGCCAGGCCGTGCAGCTCTGCCGCAGTGAGGAGCAACGGAGCCAGTTCCGCTGCTTTCTGCGGGTAGCGCGCCAGACAGGCCTCGATGCTCTCACCGTCAGCCATTCGTGCCAGACAATCATCAACCATCCGACTCAGGTTCATCGTAGCGCCCCGCGACCTGTCTCTGATCCCACCAGGCCGCCATCTTCCATTCTCAGAAGCCGGCTGAGCGCCTGCAACGCACGGTGCTGCAGTGACTTGACGGCCCCTTCGGACTTGCCCAGCCAGGCCGCCACTTCTGCGTTGCTCATGTCTTCGCCGAACTTCGCCAAAATCACCAACCGCTGCTCTTCACTCAACGTCTCAATGGCCCGGCCCAGCCGCCGGAACAACTCCTGTTGTTCCGCCTGGCGATGCGGGCTGGCATCGCGGGCTGGCAGTCGCAGCTCCTCGGTCAAGCTCATCTCTGGCGTCCGGCGCGCCTGCCGGTGATGATCGTTGACCAGGTTGGCCGCAATACGATAGATCCAGGCGCTAAAGGAAGCGGCCGGCCGCCGGTGGTTGATCCGAAAGCCGGCGATATGCCGGATGACCCGCACGAACAGTTCCGTCGTCAGGTCCGCGGCAATCTCTGGATCGCCTACGCGCGCGTAGATATAGCGATACAGCCGGTCTGCGTAAAGGTCGTACAGCGCTTCGACGGCAGCCGACTCGCCGCGCTGACATCCAGGCAGCAGCGACGTGATCTGCTCGTCGGTTATCGCTGGTTGCATGGCCATGCTCGTTCTAATCAACGCTGAAGGTAGCGCGGAGGTACGGGCTGCGGAACAACCCGAAATGTCAGTTTTGTCATGTTCGGGCAGCCTGAATTACCTGGCGCGCCAGGGTTTCTTCTTCGCTGCGCGTGGCAATCGCGCCATCCAGACGGGCGGTCCGGATGCGGTCGAGGACCGCGCGATAGATGCGGCCTGGCGGCAGGCCCAGCTTGCGCAGGTCGTCGCCGGTCAGCAGCGGATGGACGTGCTGCCACTCACGCTCGTACCGGTCGAGATTCCGGCGGACGGCTTCATCTTCGGTGACAATACGCAGCACCAACCGGGCTCCTGCGCTGGATTCATCCAGCAGCTTGACCGCCTCGCTGGGCCGGAGGTCCGGCGCGGCGAGGCGGGGCAGGCAGGCAGCCAGCCGATGAACCTCCTGCGTCAGGTCGCGGTATTCCTTGCGTATACGCACTTTCTCGTTAAGCTCGACCAGATCGGTATCCTCCATACCGTAAGTCAACAGGGCAAAGTAGAGCCGGGGCAGTTCCTCGGCTGCAAGATTGTCCGCACGCATGCTGTCGCTGAGACGCGCGTGCCATTCTGTCCTCAAGGCCGCCGATTTCGCAATGAGCCAGGCATCGCAGCGGAGCGCGGGATGCAGCCGCACCAGCACGCCCAGCTCGGCCAGGCGGCAGAGGCTGCGCTCCGGCTGAGCCTCGGCCAGAATCAGCTCCAGCTCGTGACGGATGCGTTCGGCGCTGACGCGCTCCAGCAAGTCCAGGCCGCCGCCGATGAGTTCCTCGGTGCGCGGCTCGATGTGAAACTGGAAGCGCTGTTCGAACCGGGCCGCGCGCAGGATACGCGTGGGATCTTCGATGAAGCTCAGGCTGTGCAGCACCCGGATGACGCCGTCATCCAGGTCGCGGCGGCCGCCGTAGGCATCCAGCAATTCGCCCCACCGGTCGGGCGTGAGCCGAATCGCCAGGGTGTTGATCGTAAAGTCGCGGCGGTGCAGGTCCTGCTTGATGCTGGAACGCTCGACCGTCGGCAGGGCCGTCGGGTGCTCGTAGAATTCGGTACGCGCCGTGACGAAATCGAGCGACTCCGGCAGGCTGCCATCCGGCTGCTTGCCATCTGGCGGCTTGCCGGCCTCCGGCAGAATCCACTTCGCCGTGCCGAAGCGTCGATGGCTGCGCACGCGGCCGCCCGCGCGCTGGGCCAGCAATTGCGCCAGGCGGATCGCATCGCCCTCCACGACCAGATCGACATCGAAGTTGGGCTGGCCCAGGAGCAGGTCACGCACGAAGCCGCCGACCACATAAAGGGGATAACCCAACTCACCGGCCACTGCACCGACCTGGTGCAGCAGGTCCAGCAGCGCCGCAGGCAGCGCGCGCGCCATCGTATCGGCCAGCGATTCCGGCCCGACACTGACCGTAGAACCCTGCCGGATGAGATCGGTCCGCGTCACGATGCCGAGCAGCGCGCCCGTCTGCGGATCGAGGACGGGCACCTGGCCCCAGTCGTGGTCGGACATGACCTTGCGCAGCGTCGCAACGGAATCCTCCGGCGTCACGTAAATCTCACCCGCGCGCATGTAGCGCCGGACGGTATGCCCTTCCAGCCCGTGATGGATGGCCCGGTCGATCTCCCGCCGCGTCAACATGCCGACGATGCGCGAGCCTTCAACCACCGGAAAACCCTCGAACCCGTAGCGCCGTCCACGTTCCGCGGCGGTCGCGATGGTGTCGGTCGGCGCGAGCGTCTGCGGCGTGCCATAGGACATGATCTGACTCACGGTGATGCTGGGGCGGATGTGGCTCTGCAATGCGTAAACCAGTGACTCGAAGACGCTGGGCAGCGAGCTTTCGCGCACCAGCGCAGCCGCAGCGCGGCTGTGACCGCCGCCGCCGAAAGCGGCCGCGATCTTGCCCACGTCGATGGCGTCACTGGTGCTGCGCGCCACCATTTGCAGATAGTTGCCCATCTCTACGAGGATGAACAGGCCGTCCGGCTCGTACAGGTCGTACAGCTTGTGCGCGAGGGTCGAAATCTCCTCCACCGGCGTACGCACGCTGGCGCTGGCAATGATGACCGCATGGCCCTGGAACTGGTAAGGTTGTGCGCTGTCAGCTAACTGCTCATAGAGCTGCTGCTGCTCGTCCGTGAGCGGGTGATGCAGGAATCGGTTGACGACGAGCAGGTTGGCCCCGCGCTCCAGCAGCCACGCGGCCGCACGCATATCGCGCGGGGTGGTCGTCGAATAGCTCAGGGCGCCGGTATCCTCGTAGATGCCGAGCAGCAACAGCGTAGCCTCGATGGGACTGAGCGTGCCGCCGTGCTCCGCGAGCCGTTCGACCAACAGCGTGGTGGTGGCGCCCGTCTCCTCACCCCAGAAACTCCAGCCCGCAGGCAGCTCGCGCATCAACGGGTGGTGATCGATGATCAGGCCGGCGGCCTGGGGGCTCATGCCGCGCACCGGCTGGACCGTCTGCGTGTCCACCGCGATGAACTCATCGATGCGGCGCTTGGGCAGGTCATCCTGCCGCACAAACGGCAGCAGTTCAGCGTAGTCTGCCAGGAAGGCTTCGAGATTGCGGTTCATCTGCCGCGGGAGGACGGGGAGGCTGTGCGGATAGAGCCGGGCGGCTGCCAGGAGGCTCGCCAGCGCGTCGAAATCCGTGTGTTCATGGGTCAGGATCACAACGAGGGGCTGAGTCGAGGGCTGCATCGTTTCTGCCTCACAAGCACACGCTGGACACAAGCACGTCAGACACAAACGCCCGGCACAGTGCCGGGCGTCGTATGGCTGCGCTGGGGATGGGACAGTGTCGGGTTAACGCCGGCGTTGAGCACACTGGCTGCATACGGTCGTATGGCTGAGCACCGCCAACCTTTCTGGTTCGATGGGCCGCCCGCAGCGCTCACAGCGCCCGTAGATGCCCATGTCGAGTTGTTGCAGCGCTTCCTCGATTTCTGCCAGATGCTGCTGGGCGCGGTCGCGCAAGGCGAGATTGAGCTCCCATTGATAGATCATGGGGTCGCCTTCGCCCAGCTCATAGTCGCCCTTGGTTTCCAGGCGATTCGTCAGCTGCTCGAGCTCCTGCAGCACCGCAGCCCGCTCCGCCTGGAGCCGGGTGCGTGCTTCAGCGGCAGATTCCTGTTCGGTGTTCATCGCGCCTTTACGATTGTCTTGCTAGATGACCTGCGCGCGGCAAACAGGGAACAGCCTTTGTGATGGGCCGTTCCCTGACCCTTGACGCCTAGGCCTGGGGCGTGGCTTCGTCCTCGTCTTCCGACGCGACTTCGTCAGCCACGTCGGCGTCAGCCTCAGCCGCCGCCTCCAGCACCTCTACGGGAACAGCATCGGCCACCACGCCGCCTTCAGCCTCGAGCACTTCGAGGGCCTGCTGTTCTTCGACCGGGACGACGTCCGCCTCGGCGGAGATTGCCAATTCCTCGACCTCGGCTGCTACGTCAGCAGCAACTTCAGCGACCTCGGCCTCAACTGTCTCCGCGGCAACCTCAGCCTCAACCTCCGGCACGAACGGGGCCTCGGGCTCGATGACCAACTCAGGCGCCGCGGCCAGCGGTTCCTCGACGATCTGCTCCGCTTCCGCGACCAGCTCAGGCTCGACGGCCAGCAGCGGCTCGCCTTCGATTGCCTCTGTCTCGGCCCCAGCCTCACCTTCGGGCGCAGCCTCTGTCTCCGGCTGGGCCTCGGCTTCCGGCGTGCCGTGCTGCTCGCGGTAGCTGGCAGCCCACTCGGCCCACTCGGTCTCGGAGACCTGGCGCAAGCTCAGGCCGATGCGACGGCGGTCCGGCTCGATGCGCAGGACGCGCAGCAGGAGCAGGTCGCCGGGCGAAACCAGGCTCTGCGGATGATCGGGCCGGATGTCGGCCATCTCGGAGACGTGCAGCAAGCCCTCGACGCCGCTCCGCAGCCGCACGAACGCGCCGAAGTCGGTGACACGGGTCACGACAGCCTCGACCAGCTCGTTGACGGTGTATAGCTCATCGATGTGCGTCCACGGATCGGGCTGGACGCGCTTCAGGCTCAAGCCGACGCGCTCGCGCTGCTTGTCGATGCGCAGCACCTTAACCTCAACCTCCTGGCCGACCTTGAGCACCTCGCTCGGATGGGCGACCGGGAACCAGGCCAGCTCGGAGATGTGGACCAGGCCATCGGCCCCGCCGAGATCGACGAACGCACCAAACTCCGACAGGCTGCGCACGATACCCGTGCGCGTCTCACCGACCTGGATCTCATCGAGCAGTTGCTTGCGATGTTCGCGCTGCCAGCGGCGGCGCGCGGCGCGCTCGGACATGATCAGGCGGCGGCGCTTGCGGTCAACCTCGACCACCTTGACCGGAATCATCTTCCCGACGAAGGTTGCCAGGTGGGCCTTGCGCTCTTCCGGCGACATTTCGCGCGGCAGGGTCGAGATGTGCGATGCGGGCACGAAGCCGCGCAGCTTGCCGAAGATGACTTCCAGCCCGCCGGCGTTGTGACCGCTGACTTCAGCCTCGAACATCTCGTTGTTGTCCATCATCTGCTGGGCAACGAGCCAGTCCTTTTCCTGCAGCGCGCGCGAGAGCGAAACGATCAGGTTCCCTTCCCGGTCGGACGGTTGAAGAATGTACACCGGCCAGGTTGTGCCTTCCTGAATTTCCGCCAGAGTGGATTTCTCCAGCCGGCTCAGATCGTTGGCCGGCACGATCGCCTCTCGTTTCAGGCCGAGATCGATGATGATCTCCTGCGGGCTGACCGAGATGATCGTACCCTCGCGAATATCGCCTCGCTGGGGCATATCATACCCTCCCTGGTCGAGCAGGGCCTGCATGGGATGGACCTCAGCGGGTGGCTTGGTGGGTGGCAAAGACGTAGACATGGGAAAGGAACCTCCGAACGATGGGTTGAAAAGATCGAAACATATGGCGTGACACACGCGCCATAAGGCAAAACCGGCCCGACTGTGGCTGCCATCATGGGAGCGCAGCAACCAGGCCTGAGTCCGCATCGCGCATCCCTTAACGCGTGCAAAAGCACGAGCGAATTTTGCTTCACCCGCGCGCAATCGCCCGCTATTTAGGATGCGGGGCTAGTATAGCGAAAGAAGAGGGGTTTGTCAATCAGCGGGCAGTCTGCGCGCGAACTTGAGGCCGGACCTGATGGTCCGCCCTCAGAAATGGCTGACGTAGCAGCCTGCAGTTACAGACCGCAGGCTGCTACGTCAAGTGTGCCGAGACACACTGCTAGCCGGCCACGACTGCTTCCCCCATCAGCGCGGCAGGGGCGGCCTCCGTCTCGGCAACCGGACTCGCCTCCAGCACCAGGGGCGCGTTCCTGAGCACGTCCGCGGCTTCCTCCGGTGAGGTGGGATTGATGTAGAACCCCGAACCTTCCTCAAAGCCGGCTGCCCGCGTCAGCCGCGGGAGAATCTCGACGTGCCAGTGATAGTCATGCTGGATGGTCGCCCAGTAGCCGGCCCGCGGCCGCCGGAACGGGGCCGTATGGATGAGGTAGTTGAACGGCGGGTCCATCAGCGCGGTCCGCATCTTGAGCAGCGTGGTCTTCAGCGCCTCAGCCAGCCCCGCATACTCCGCTTCGCTGATGTTCACAAAGTCGGAGTTGTGCTGCTTGGGCACAATCCACGTCTCATAGGGCACGCGCGCTGCAAAGGGGGACAGCACCACGAACGTATCATTCTCGAAGACCAGACGCTCGCGCGTCAGCCGCGTCTCCTGCTTGATGATGTCGCAGAAGACGCAGCGGCGCTTGAACTCATAGTAACGCTGCGAACCGGCCAGTTCCTCTTTGACGCGCTTCGGCGTCACGGGGGTGGCGATGAGCTGTGAGTGCGCGTGGGGCATTGTCGCGCCCGCCAGGTAGCCCTGGTTTTTGAAGATGAGCACGTATTTGAAGCGATCGTCACCGCCCAGGTCGTTCATCCGGTCACGATACGTGCGGAGGATATTGCCGATGTGCGGCTCCGGCAGGTCAGCCAGTTCCACCTGATGATCCGGCGTCTCGACGATGACCTCGTGGGCGCCGACCCCGGCCATCATATCGAACATGCCCACCCCTTCGCGGGTCAGCTTATCCTCGATGCGCAAGACCGGGAATTTGTTCGGCAGGACGCGCACCTGCCAGCCGGGCGTGTTCCGCGGCGAACCATTCGAACGGATCGCATAAATCTCGTGCGGATCCAGCCCCTCCTGGCCGCCACAAAAGACACACGGCCCCGCCTGCCTGACCGTTGCCGGCAGGCCCATTTGCTCAGGCCGAATCCTGCGCTCTGGCGCAATAATCACCCACCGCCCCATCACCGGATCACGACGTAACTCAGACACCCTCACCCTCCTGTCGTCAGGCTCCGGCAACGACGATGTTGCTGGCTGGCTGGGCCCGACTGAACAATGCAAAATTGTCGCGCCGACACATTACGATCCGCATAAAAAATCTGACGACACGCTGTATAAGACGAATGAGCGTGCGAAAAGACATGCCGAAACGCGACATAGCAGCATCCATTATTCATGCAGTGCCTCCCGAATCCCTGACAAAACCGCTCTGGCCGGTCTCCGACCGAGCCAGAGCACAGTTTTGCCAGGCTTTCTTAATGTCAACGTTGTCATAGATGGATTGGTTCCATAGATGCACTGGCTGTGGCTCGACAGAAGAAGGTTTCAAACCGCATAGGGGAGCGTATTCTGATAGAGCCACATCAGGGTATGGAAGGCCTGGGCGACGATCAGAGCCCAGCCCGCTGCACGCAGCGCGGCCCGGTCAGGCAGCACCTGCCCCAGCACATAGGCCAGCAGCACGGACGCCGGAAGCGCCGCGGGCGAGAACAGGTCCCAGTCGCGCTGCCCGCCATAGTCGGGGTTCCAGACCAGCGTGAGGGCCAGATACAACAGCGCCAGCGCCAGCAACCAACGAAAAACGACATCCGCTCGCGGCAGCGCGCGCCACCCAAACAGAGCCGCAAGAATCAGCGCGGGCCAGACAACGGGCGCGGAGAGCAACTGCTGGTTGGCGATGTCGAGCGCGTGCGCCAGGGAGAACATGGTGTAATGCTCCCAGCGCGTGGTCACGGCAAAGAGCGGGACCAGCCAGCGCCGGTCGCCGCCGCCCGGCGCATCGACGCCCATGAGGGCATCCAGGCCATGCTGGCCCGCAGTCATCAGGCCGACGACTCCGGCCAGCACGATCATATAGGGCACGGCCATGCTCAACACAAGCCGGTGGGGCGACGTGCGGCCTTGCCGGTAGAGCAGATACGCCAGGTACAGCAGGCCGGGAGCCAGGATGATGGTGGAGGGGTGAAACGCATGGGTCAGGGCCAGCGCCGTGGCCGGCCAGACGAGCGGCAGCCCATCGCGCAGCGCGCGCAAGCCCAACCACAGGAAGACCATCACACCGACGGCCATGATCGAGTAATTCTCGATGTAGCCGAAGAACAACTGCATCGTCCCAAGTGACAGAATCAGCCCGGCGATCAGCACCCGATCCGTGGGATCCCGGCCCAGGACGGCAGCCAGCCGCAGCACCACCCACACGAACAGCGCGCCGCACAGCGCGCTGACGATCCAGTAGACGGGGATGGGATCCGGCCAACCCCACAGCCGGTTCGCCAGCTGCCATAGCCGCGCATGGAGGAAGACATCGAGCGGGGCCTGCCAGACATAGGTGAGCTGCACGTCCGGATGCGGGATTGCACGGCTGAGGATGTAGGCGTCGCCACAGCGCAGATGGCGGATGCGAAAGACGTAGAACGGGATGATGCTCAGGCCCGCGATGACCAGCGGCAGCGCCCGGCCGCGCCGGCCCGGCCAGGCGAGCACACGGGCGAGCGCGGGCCGGATGCGCTGCCACAGCGCATCACCCCATAGCACCAGCGCGGCGGCTGCCAGCGCCAGGCCCCACCGCCAGCCCGCCGGCAGGAAAGTCGCGGGCCACAGGCCCCACGCGAGCGGCTCCGGCAGCAAGGGTGCGGCCAGATGCAGGGCGATGAGCAGCAGGCCCCAGAGACGCAATGAACGGACGAGGCGTGTCATGGCGGCTGAGATGGTGTATAATTGGCTTCAGGAGGCGACATGAAAGCACGCGACATTATGACAACCGACGTCATCACCTTCACACCCGATACAGGCATCAGCCACATCGCGCGCGTGTTCGCCCAGGAAGGGATCAGCGGCGCGCCGGTGGTGCAGAGCGGCGAGGTCATCGGCATTGTCACCGAAATCGACCTTATCGCTCGCCAGGCCCGCCCCCATTCGCCGGTATACCTGCCCCTGCTCGGCGCGCAGATTCCGCTCGGCGGCCAGCGCGAGTATCGCGAGGTGGTCCGGCGCATCCTCGGCCTGACGGCACAGGACATCATGACCACGCCGGTCGTTGCCGTGGATCCGGACACGGACCTGGAGGAAGTCGCGACCCTCATGGTGGAGCACAAGGCCAACCCGATTCCGGTCCTGGAGGATGGCCGCCTCGTCGGCATCATCGGCCACACCGATCTGATCGTGCACCTGGCCGAAGCGACCGAACCGGCGGAATAACTGCGGCGCACCTCACACGACCAGCCGGTTTTCCAGGATCATGGTCGACTCAAGGTTGTGCAGTTGCAGATACCAGGCCGCCGCATCGACGAGCGCCTGCTGCGGGATCATGCCCACGAGTTCGCTCGACTCGACCGCGACGCCGTAGCGCGCGGCCTCCAGGCGCACCAGTTCCACGACGCGGTGAACGGGCGTCTTGGTGAAATCCGTCAGGTTCATGCTGACCTGCGCCTTGCCGTTGACCAGCAGCCCCAGGGCCTTGACATAGCGCAGGCCGCCGTTGGAGTGGCGGACGGCCTTGGCGATGGCCTTCGCGATCTCAACGTTCGAAGTATTCAGGTAGACGTTGAAGGCAATCAGCGGCGCACGCGCGCCGATGACGGTGGCGCCTGCGGTGCCCAGGCGAGCGGGCCCGAAGTCGGGCGCCCGGTCGGCATCCGTCTCGATCTCCACCTTCAGGCCCTCGTACTCACCACGGCGCACATCGGCCAGATTGACGTGTTCGGGCCGTGTCGCGGCCTGCTCATAGAGATAAACGGGAATGCCCAACTCTTCCCCTACGCGGCGGCCCAGCTCGCGCGCCAGCGCGATGCACTCCTCCATCGTGACCCCGCGCACCGGCACAAAGGGCACGACGTCGGTCGCGCCGATGCGGGGATGTTGGCCCCGGTGCTGGTCGAGGTTGATGAGGCCCGCCGCGGTCTTGATGGCATCGAACATCGCGGGCACGAGCGCCTCAGGCGGCGCGACCAGTGTGAATACCGAACGATTGTGGTCCGCATCCCGCTCGATATCCAGCAGCCGCACATCCGCATGGCGGCGAATCGCCTCAGCAATGGCGTTCAGCACCTCCGATCGCCGGCCCTCGCTGAAGTTAGGCACACACTCAACAATCCGCTGCATGGCTTGCTCCTTGCACTCACCGCTATCTGCTGTCCGGTGAGCATAGCGCCGCCATTATAAGCCAAAGGCAGGCGATGCCCAAGGCGGCGCATTGCATTTTGGTCATTCGCGGGGCAAGCGGTAAAATGGGGCGACTTTCCGAACATGATCTTGAAATCCCTCCTTCTGCAACCGCTTGGCCCTGCGCTCGTCCTGGCTATCGCCGGTATCATACTTGCGCTGGCGCGGCGGCTCAGCCGCGGGGCGGCCACCTGGGCCGGCGCGCAAGCGATCCGGCCTGCCCGCTGGCAGCCGTGGCCCTACGCTCTGCGCCTGCCGTTTGCGCTGTTCGGCGTTGCCGGCGCTGCGGCCATCCTCATCTGGGTCCGCCTCACCGATGTAGATGCTGTGGCCGGCTGGCAGTGGCAGCCTCTGACGGTCGCGGGCAGCACCCTGGAATGGCGGCTGGATGGCTGGAACTGGCTCGTCTCCGGGCTGATCCTGGTGCTGACCGCAGTCGCGCTGCTGCTCGATGAGGAGCACCCCCGACCGGCCAGCCAGTTGCGCAGCCCCGCGGCCGCGCGCAGCCAGCGTCTCGACCTGTTGGGGACCGAGGTCGAGCGCACGCTCTGGCTCGCCGCGGGCGCACTGGTCTTCGTCTGTTCCGCCAATGTGCTGACCCTCGCGTGCAGCTGGATCGTGCTGGACGCCGCGCTGGCGATGCGCCTGCGTCCCGGCCTGAGCCCGGAACCCGCGGCGCGCGCCTGGGGCCTGCTGACCCTGTCGGCCATGCTGGTGCTGCTGCTGCTTGTTTCCCTGGGCGAGAGCGGGCTGCGCGCCACGCTCACCGGCCAGACTTTCACCCGCGGGGAACTGACGCTGCTCTGGGCCCTCGGCCTCATGCGCACCGGCGTCTACCCGCTGCACTTCTGGCTCACCGGGCCGGGCAGCACCCCACGCGCAGTGCGCATCGCCATGTCGCTTACCGTGCCGGCCGCGGGGCTGTGGCTGTTGGTGCGCGTCTACGAGCTTGGCGGCGCGGGCTGGCTGCGCCGGCCCGAATGGGTGGCGTTGGGTGCGCTGGCGCTGTTGGGCACGGCGCTGGTCGCCTGGACGACGGAAGATGAGACGTGGCGCTGGCGCTGGATTGCGCTCAACCGCAGCGGACTGGCCGCCATGGCCGCGTATGTGGCCGGGCTATCCGGCCCGCAGGCGTTGGTATGGGCGCTGCTGGCGTTCACGCTGGGCGGCGCGCTCCTGTTGGTCGCGCAGGCGCTGACACAGAACACGGGCATCCGCGCGTTTGTCTGGGTCGCTGCCTTCTGCGTCTGGGGCTTCCCCGGCACGCCCGGCTTCCTGGCCCGGGCCGGGCTGGTTTTTCCGACGGGCCTGGCGCTGGCCGTGCCGCTGTTCGTCCTTGTGCTGCTGGCCGAGGTGTTGCTCGTGGCCGCGCTCTGGCAGGTCGCGGCAGCTTCACCGGCTGCGCCTGCAACTGCGCGGCCGAACATGGTGGTCGCGCAGTTGCTGCTGGCATTTGCCCTGCTGGTCATATCGCTCCTGGTCTGGGGCCTCAACCCGCGCCTGCTTGCCGGGTTTGTGACCATACCGGAAGGGGAGACCCTGCGCTCGCTCGGCGGCATGATCCTGGGTGCGCGGCGATCCGTTTGGACAGGCCTGGTGCTTTCCGGTATGCTCGGCGCGGCGCTTGGCGTATTCCGCCGGCGCCTCTTCGGCCAGATGCGCGGCTGGCAGAACGCGATCGCTGAGATTGTCAGCCTGGACTGGCTGTACCAGGGCATCGTCGCGGGCCTGGCCGTCGTGGGCAATGCGCTGCGCTACTTCGCTGTTCTCGGCGAGGGGGAAGGCTACCTGGGCTGGCTGGCCCTCGCCGCGCTGATTCTGTGGGTGCTGTTAAGGGGATAATGTCTCTCGACGATCTGTTTCGCCAACTGAGCATCCTGATTGGGCTGCCGTCCGTCTACGTGGCCGGTGCGGCCGCGGCCGTCGTGATCGTGGCGCGCGACTGGCGCGCCGCGTTGTATGGTTACGCGCTCGTGTCGGTCATGCTGGCGCTCCTGCTCTCGCAGGTCATCCCTGCCGAGTGGGCGCTGCAACAGGCCATCATCGGCGGCATGGTCGCGGTGATGCTCTATCTCTCCGCCGGGCAACTCCGGGGCCATCGCAGCCGCTATCAATCCGCCGAGCTCCGCTGGCCGCAGATGGCTTCGCTCACCAGCTTTCGGCTGCTGGCCGTCGCACTCACCGGCGGCATCTTCATCGTAGCGCGCGACAACATCAAGCTCCCGCTCATCGAGCCGGTGCTGCGTGACGCGTTCCTATGGCTGGTGCTCATCGGACTGCTGGGGCTGGCGCTCCACGAGGAACCCCTCCATGCCGGCCTGAGCCTGCTCATCGTCCTGGGCGGCAGCCAGTTGTTCCTGTTCACGCTGACGCAGCAGCGCGTGCTCGTCGGCATCATGCAGGGCGGGCAGCTCCTGTTGGGGCTGGCAGTGGCCTATCTGGTGCTGGCACGCGGCCTGGCGGTCTTTCAGCCGGAACTGCCGCCTGCGGGGTCGGGCGGAGGTCGAGCGTGATCCCGGGGCCCTGGCTGCTGCTGGGCGTGCTGCTGGTCGGCGCGGTCATCGTCTATCTGCTGCGCCGGCTGGAGCCGGTGGCCTCCTTGCTGGCCGCGGCTATCTCAGCCGTCCTCGGCCTGGCCCTGTGGCGCTTCCCTCTCACATCGCCCGTCAGGGTGATGGGCCGCGCGGTCCGACTCGGCCAGGAAGTGATCCTGGATGACCTCTCCCTGCAGATTACGCCCTCAGTGCGCGCCTTGCTGATCTTCCTGCTGTTCGCCGGCGCGGTCACCTTTGTGCTCGCCTGGCGCACCTACCAGGGACGGACGTTCTATCCCTTTGGCCTCGTCCTGCTTGCGTTGTGGAGCACGATCGCCATGTTGCAGCCGCTGACCTTCGCGCCTGCCGCGGTGGTGCTGGCCTCCATCCTGGCCGTGTTCCTGATTCAGGCGGGTCATGTAGGCGAGACGCGGGGGGCCTGGCGGCAGTTGATGTTCCCTGCGCTGGCCGTGCCGCTCTTTATTGTCGCGGCCTGGTACATGGATCAGGCGCCGCTCAATCCCGACGACACCACCCCTTATCGCATCGCGAGCTGGCTCCTGGTTGCGGGCTTCGTGCTCCTGCTGCAGCCCGCCCCGCTCCACGTAGCCCTGCCTGCGGTGGCAGGCCAGTCGCCGCTCGTCGTAGCCGCGTTCCTGTGGATCGGCGGCCAGACCGTGACCCTGTTCCTGCTCCAGCGCTTCCTGGTGACGTATCCCTGGTTGAGCGCCTCGGTGGACAGCGCGCGCTGGCTGTTCTGGCTCGGTATGCTCACTGCCGCGCTGGGCGGCGCGCTGGCTGCCGTCCAGAACCGGTTGGGCCGGCTGACCGGGTATGCCGCGCTCTATGACTACGGCATCCTCATCGTCGCGCTCGGCCTGCGCGGGACTGCGGGCCTGCCAACGACCATCTGGCTCCTGCTGACCCGCACCCTCTCGCTCCTGACGCTGACGACCGGCGCGGCCACCCTCCGCCACCGGATGACCAGCGACCGGCTGGACAGCCTGGCCGGAGCCGTGTCGCGGCTGCCGGTCGCCGTCATTGCGCTGATTATCGGCGGCTTCGGACTAGCGGGGCTCCCGCTGACCGCGCAATTCGCCTCGCGCTGGGCGCTGCTCCAGCTCGTGAGCGAGACCGACCTCCGCTGGTCGCTGCTGCTCCTGTTCGGCGCGCTCGGCGTGCTCGTGGGGACGGTGCGCGCGGCCCGCGCCTGCTTCGGAGACCTGAAGGCCTCCCCGGTCGAACGTGAATCCCTGTCGCTGGTCGTACTGACGACGGGGCTTGTCGTCCTGAGCGTCCTGCTCGGCCTGTTTCCGCAACTCCTGACGGGGCCGGTCGCCTCGGTCATCCTGCCGCTCTCCGTGTTGGAACCGTAAATGCGTTTCTGATAGGTTTTGACAGGGTTCTCCATCTATAGTCAGAAGGTTGTCTGAGCCAGGAGGCAAGGAGTCCGTCCTTGACCGGCGGCTCGCTTTTTTCGCGACCTTGAGATATGTGAGACATGCCACAAACATCCCGTATCAGTGGATTCTATAACCTGACCCCGTCCGCGCGCCGCGCCATCGTGGCCGACTGGGCCGACCTGACTTCGGAGCAGGCGGCCAGCTTCGAGACGCTGCTCGCGTCATCCGGCGGGCTGCCGCTGGAGCAGGCCGACAAGATGGTGGAGAATGTGGTCGGCACGTACGCGCTGCCGCTGGGCATCGCCACCAACTTCGTGGTCAACGGCCGTGATGTGCTCGTGCCGATGGTCATCGAGGAACCCTCCGTGGTCGCGGGCGCGAGCTTCGCCGCGAAGCTCGCCCGCGCGGGCGGCGGCTTCCATGCGGAGACCACCGAGCCGCTGATGATCGGCCAGATGCAGGTGCTGGAGGTTGCAGATCTGCCTGAGGCTGCGGCGCAGGTGCGCCGGCAGAAGAAACGGCTGCTCGACCTTGCCAACAGCACCGATCCGGTCGTGGTCAGCCTGCACGGCGGCGCGCGCGATATCGAAGTCCGCACCATCTCCGACAGTCCGGTAGGGCCGATGCTCGTAGTCCACCTGATCTACGACTGCCGCGACGCGATGGGCGCGAATATGGTCAACACGGCGTGCGAGGCGCTCGCGCCGCTCGTCGAGGAGATGACCGGCGGCCGCGTGAACCTGCGCATCCTGTCGAACCTCGCAGACCGGCGGCTGGCGCGGGCGCGCTGCGTCGTCCCTGCGCAGGAGTTGGCAACGGATGGGCTGCCCGGCGAAGTGGTCGCGCAGCGCATCGTCGAGGCGTACGCCCTCGCTGCCGTAGACCCCTATCGCGCATCCACCCACAACAAGGGCATCATGAATGGGGTGGATGCCGTCGTCATGGCGACCGGCAACGACTGGCGCGCCATCGAAGCCGGAGCGCACGCCTACGCGGCGCGCGACGGTCTGTACCGCTCCCTGTCCACCTGGAGCTTCTCACCGGGCGACCCCGCGACCGGCGCACGTCCTGCGCTCGTCGGGAACCTGGAGCTGCCGCTCGCCGTCGGCACCGTGGGCGGGGCCACGCGCGTGCATCCGCTGGCGCGTTTCGCCCTGCAGGTGATGCAGGTCAAAGGTGCGCGTGAGCTGGCCGAAATCATCGCGTCGGTGGGATTGGCGCAAAACCTGGCCGCCATCCGGGCGCTGGCGACCGAGGGCATCCAGCGCGGGCACATGGCGCTGCACGCGCGGCAGATTGCGATTGCCGCGGGCGCGCTGCCCGACGAGGTGGATCGCGTGGCCGCGGTGCTGGTCGCTGAAAAGCAGGTGCGCGCAGACCGCGCCCGTGAGATTCTGGCCGCTCTACGGGAGAATCCTGCGGCAAAGATTTGACAAATCATATGCAAACATTGTATAGATAGTGATGTGCCTTACAGTGTGGCTGTGCATGCAGGTCTAAGATATGCGTGTACGGCCCGGTGAAATTGTGTGATTGAGGAGTGGAACTCCATGTTGAAACCTGTTCAGGATGTCGGGATCGTCGGTTACGGGGCCTATGTCCCGCGCTACCGCCTGCCCGCGACCGAAGTCGCGCGGGTCTGGACGGATGGCTCCGGCGGTCTGCCGATCAAAGAGAAAGCCGTTGCCGGGCTGGACGAAGACACGCTCTCGATGTCCATCGAGGCCGCGCGCAACGCGCTGGCGCGGGCCCGGATCGACCCGCAGGAGCTGCGCGCGGTGTGGGTGGGCAGTGAATCGCATCCCTATGCCGTGAAGCCCACCTCCACCGTCGTGGCGGAAGCCATCGGTGCGGCATCCAACATCCAGGCCGCGGACCTGGAGTTTGCCTGCAAGGCGGGCAGCGAGGCTATCGTTGCGGGCATGGGCATCGTCGGCTCCGGCATGGGTCGCTATGTCCTGGCAATCGGCATGGACACGGCACAGGGCCGGCCCGGCGACGCACTGGAGTACACCGCTGCGTCGGGCGGGGCCGCGTTCATCGTCGGCCCGGCGGAGGAAAGCCTGGCCGTCTACGAGGGCACGCTCTCCCACGTCAGCGACACGCCGGACTTCTGGCGCCGGGCCTATGCGCACTATCCCAGCCACGGCCACCGCTTCACCGGCGAGCCGGCCTACTTCGAGCACGTCGTGACCGCGGGCAAGCGCCTGCTGGAGGAGATGGGCACGCGGTCCTCCGACTACAAGTACGCCGTTCTGCACCAGCCGAACACCAAGTTTCCGCAGCGCGCGGCGCAGATGCTCGGCTTCACCGCGGAGCAGATCAAGACCGGGCTGCTGGTGCCGCTGATCGGCAATACGTACGCCGGATCATCTCTCATCGGCCTGACCGCCATCCTGGACGAGGCGCAGCCGGGCGACCGCATCTTCATGGTGTCGTTCGGTTCCGGCGCAGGCTCGGACGCCTTCTCCATCCGCGTCACCGAGCGCATCGAGGAAGCGCGCGGCCGTGCCCCGCGCACCCAGGACTACATTGCGCGGCGCAAGGTCATCGACTACGCGACCTATGTGCGCTACCGCCATAAGCTGCAGATGAACTGATGGAGCGAACCGCGGAGGACGCGGAGCAAGCGGAAAGAGTTTTGACTGTGTTTCTCCGTGTGCTCCGTGTCTTCCGTGGTTAATCAATAAGGATGCACAAATGAGAGATGTAGCCATTATTGGTATCGGGCAGACGCCCGTGGAAGAACACTGGGGCCGGTCGCTGCGTCACCTGGCCCACGACGCCATCATGCCTGCCCTCGCAGACGCGGGCATCGAGACGGCGGACGCCCTCTATGTGGGCAACATGCTGTCGGGCGAGCTGGGCGGGCAGGAGCACCTGGGCGCGCTGATCGCGGATTTCGTCGGCCTGCGCGGCATCGAGGCCATGAAGGTCGAGGCGGCGTGCGGCTCCGGCGCGGCGGCGCTGCGCGTCGGCCTGATGGCCGTTGCCAGCGGCATTCACGATGTCGTGCTGGTGTGCGGCGTCGAGAAGATGACGGACGCGGTCGGGCACGAGGTCACGTCCGGCCTCGCCACCGCCGCGGACCAGGAGTACGAGGTCAGCCAGGGCATCAGCTTTGTGGGCCTCAACGCGCTGCTCATGCGCCGCTACATGCACGAATTCAACGTGAAGCACGAGCAGTTTGCGGGCTTCGCACTCAACGCGCATCGGAACGGGGCCAACAACCCGAACGCGATGTTCCGCTCGCCCATCAGCCAATCGACCTACCTTAAGGCGGGCATGATTGCGGACCCGATCAACCTGATGGATTCCAGCCCGGTATGCGATGGCGCGGCGTGCGTGGTCCTGGCTGCAGCGGATTTCCACCGCTCGCGGGCCAAGGTGCACATCCTGGCATCGGCGGTCGCGACCGACAGCCTCGCGATCCATGACCGCCGCGACCCGCTGGCGCTCGACGATGTGGCGCTGTCCACGCAGAAGGCGCTGGCCCAGGCCCGG
>DAOUGK010000404.1:0-4432 GCA_034429055.1 Anaerolineae bacterium
CGTGCTTATCGGCGACGGCGGCACGGGCATCGGCGCGGCGCACTGGCTCAACGCTGCGCGGCGCAACATCGGCCTGACCGTGCTGGTGATGAACAACTTCAACTTCGGCATGACCGGCGGCGAGCACAGCGTCACGACGCCCGCGGGCGGCATCACGGCAACGACGCGCGGGGGCAACCTGGAACGCCCGCTCGACCTCTGCGCAACGGCCGCAGTCAACGGCGCGGGGTACGTCTGGCGCGGGACCGCGTTCGACCGCGAGCTGCCCGATGTCATTGTGGACGCGGTGCAGAGTGAGTGCTTCGCGCTGCTGGACATCTGGGAACTCTGTACCGCCTACTATGTGCCCAACAACGCCTGGTCGCGCAAGACACTGCTGGAGACGCGCGACGCGCTCGGCATGCCCGCGGGGCTGGTGCACCGGGAAGAACGACCGGAGTATGCCCGCGCACTCAGCGCCGCGAGCAAGAGCCAGCACGGCAAGCCCGCCCTGCGCCCCGCGGCGCTGGCGCCCCAGTTCACGTCGCCGCTCGACCGCGAGTTCAGGCTCGTCATCGCCGGCTCCGCAGGCGGCAAGGTCCGCTCCACCGCGCGCACCATCGGGGAGGCCGCGATCCTCTCCGGCCTCTGGGCCGCCCAGCAGGACGACTACCCCGTGACCGTGCAGACCGGCCACAGCATCAGCGAGCTCATCTTCAGCCCGCGCGAGATCCTGTTCACCGGCGTCACCCGGCCCGACGCGCTGGTGCTCGTGACGGAGGACGGCCGCAAGGCCGCCGCGCGCTATCTGCGCGGCCTGACGCCAGAGGGCTGGCTGTTCACGACGCCGGAGTTCGCCGGGCTGGACACGCCCGCGCAGAAGGTCGTGGTTGACCCCGAGGCGTTAGGAACCAAAGGGAGTAAAAAGAACCTGGGCCTGCTGCTGAGCGCCGCGGCCCTGCGCAGGCTCAGGCTCTTTCCCATCGAGGCGCTCGAGGCCGCCATCCGCCGCGGACAGCGGGGAGACGTGGCCGAGGAGAATCTCACGGCGGTGGCCGCAAGTGCGCCGGCCTTCGCGTGAGGTAAACCCTTTAGACGCCTACAGCCTTCCGCCCGGCATGCGGCCGGCCTTGATGGCCTGGACCTGCTCGGAGGTAAACGGAGGCTCGAACAGCGTGGCGTCGAGGTGATAGGCGCGGAACAGGTCCGCGATGAAGTGCATCCGGTCGGGCAGCCGGGCCCAGTCCAGCGCGCCCGTGCCCGCCGGGCTATCGGGTGTCGGGTCAACCTGTGCCAGGAGCGTAACCAGTTCCGCAAGTGCAACGTGCTGCAGGAGCAGCGGGAACTGCGCCTGCAAGTCCTGGCCCAGGCGCAGCAGCCGGCCGTGCGACAGCCGCAGCGTCATCAGGTGTTCGGTGATGACCAGGTGGCCGAGCCGCTGGAGTTCCTCCGCCAGCCGGTCGCGCGCCTCCAGCAGAGACCGGGCGCGGCCTGCCAGTCGCAGCACGAACAGCCGGAGCCGCGCGGCCGGATTCGGGAATAGCTCGTCCAGCAGCCGCCGGCGCAGCGCAGCCGGGTCGTAGACGGGCGCATTCATCGCTGCCACAATCTCCGGCTGGAGCCGCGTCTGCTCGTGAAAGCCGATCTCCAGGTTGGCAAGCAGCAGCAACTCTGCTTGCGTCCGGGCATCCGGCTCGGCCAGGCCGCGGTGATAGTGCATGAACGACCGCTTCAGCCAGTCCTGGCCGTCGGGTGGGTCGCCGGGCTGCAATCCGTCGCAGAAGGCGGCCAGTGCATCCGCATCCGGCATACCCGCCCCGAACAGCGCCAGAAAGCGCGCAAACTCGTAGCCGATCTCCGCGAACACCTTGACGTTGCCCGCGGCAACCGCCTCACTGGTGCGCTGGAACGCAGCCGCCGGATTGAGCGCCTGCCACAGCGCGGTCAGCGCACCGCCCAGGCTGCGCTCCCCTCCGCCGGTGACAGGCGCACCCGCGGCGGCCAATTCCTGCGTAGCCTCAATGGCAGCAGCTGCGGCGGAAGCCGACCCGCGCAACAGGTCCTGCAGGTTGCGCTGCAAGTCCTCCTTGCGGATGCTCTGCCCCGCCTGCTTCGATGCCCAGGTCGCCACCGTGCACCAGTTGGCGCCCGGCCCGGTCAGCTCCGCGAGCGCGCAGGCCAGCTCGTGGTAACACTGCGTGATGCGCAGGTTGCGCACGACCGGGTCAGCCAGCGCCGCAATGGCCCTGACCTCAACGGGCGCAGGGGGAGGCACGCGCAGGAGCGTCATGTTCCGGCTCTGCGTACAGGCAACCTGGCCTCGTCGGAGATAGTGCTCTTCACAGGGCAAAATCATCCTTCCGCATGGTCCGTGTATTCCGCGGTTGCACTTAACCCGCCAGCGCCCGCTCGCGCTCGGCCAGGTACTGCTCGATCTCCGCAACCTCTGGGGTTGTAAGCGTCCAGTCGCCGGCCGGGACAATCTCCTCGATCTGGCGCGGCGCACGCGCACCGACGATGGCCGACGTGACCTCCGGGCGGCGCAGGACCCACGCGACGGCCAACTGGCCGAGCGTGCGGCCGTTGCGCTCCGCGATGGGCCGCAGCTTCTCGATGAGTGCAAGGTTGGCGCTCAGTTCCGGCTCCTTGAAGCGGCCCGCGCGCTTGCGCCAGTCGTCCTCGGGCAGCGCGGCAATCCGCTCCGCAGTGTACTTGCCGGTCAGCAGGCCCGACGCCATCGGGCTGTACGCGACAATGCCGATGCCATTGGCCGTGCAGTAGGCGAGCAACTCACTCTCGACGCGACGTTCCAGCATGTGATACGGCGGCTGGAGCGAGGCAACCGGGTGGATGGCCTGGGCCCGCTTGATCTGGGCCACGCTGAAGTTGGACACGCCCGCATAGCGAATCTTGCCCTCTTCGACGAGCTTCGCAATCTCGGTCCAGCCTTCTTCGATGTCCGGGTCGGGGTTCGGCCAGTGGATCTGGTACAGGTCGATCACATCCACGCCGAGCCGCTTGAGGCTATTCTCCGCCTCCTGCCGCACGCTCCACGCCTTGAGCCGGTTGATAACCGAGCGCGTGCTCGGATCGTCCCATGCCAGCCCGCACTTCGTCGCGACGATGACGCTGTCGCGGCGGCCCTTGATGGCCTTGCCGACCATCTCCTCCGAGTGGCCGAGACCGTACGCGGCCGCGGTATCGATCCAGTTGATGCCCAGGTCGAGCCCGCGCTGGATAGCCGCGATCGAGTCGTCGTCGTCCTGCGGCCCCCAGCCGAACGCCCACGGTCCACCGACCGCCCATGCGCCGAACCCGATCGTAGTCAGGCGCAAGTCCGTGTAACCCAGTTGTCGTGTCCGCATAATGTGTCAAGGCCTTTCTGTAAACTCGTCGTAGACCTTCGAGGTCTCGTGCCAACCTGTGCCAGCCTCCGGCTGGCCCGTTGGCCTAACCTCGAAGGTCTAGGTTCGCGAAATCATGAGTGGCTGGGAGACGCCACAACCCGAAAACCGTAGTCCAGTCTGCGCCGTGGAGCGTTGGCCGGGCGGGTCTTGGACCGGGCGGCGCACCGCACAACCGACGCAGGACTGCCGAACGAGCCACCACGCAACACGCGCAGCATCGTGTCCGGCGCGGCCAGGTTCTCTCGGCGACCGTCGCTCGGGTCATATGGATAGGCAAAGTCTGACTTCTTCCAATCCTCGCCCCACAGACTGCTCGTCCACTCCCACACGTTCCCGGCCATGTCCAGCGCTCCATAAAGACTGGTGCCCGCCGGATAAGTCCCTACCGACGTCGTATCCCCGATCTCATTATCGAAATTGCAGAGCCGCTCGTTCGGAGCCTGGTTGCCCCAGGGATACAGACGGCCGTCCGTGCCGCGGGCGGCTTTCTCCCACTCGGCCTCCGTCGGCAGCCGGAAAGAGCGATCGGTCGCCACGTTCAGCCAACGGCTGAAGGCGACGGCATCGTACCAACTGACTCCCCTGACGGGGTGGTTGGCTCTTCCCAGGATATCGATGATCGCCTTCCCCTGGTATCCCGTTGCCCGCATAAAAACGGCGAACTGAGCAACCGTCACAGGATGTTTGCCGATGAAGAATTCCGGCAGATAAACGCGATGCTGAGGCTTCTCGTTCTCATCGGCACTGGAATCCACTCGGCCATCGCTGCCCATCAGGAACTCACCTGCTGGAACTCGCACCAACTCAAGGTGGAACGGCAACTCGATAGCCAGCAACTTGTACGGGTCAGGCCACATGCAGTCAGTCCTGTTCGCGCGGAGCCAGTCTACCAGCTCCCCGCCCCGACCGCGCCCTTCGATGTGCTCGAGCAAGCTGATGATACGCGCGAGCTTGGTATCTCCGCTTAGGTTATCGTAAGAGACGCCCAGATCGAAACAAGCCGTCCGCACCTCGTCAGAATCGAGCCGGTCGTTCATCGCCTGCCT
>DAOUGK010000405.1:0-10568 GCA_034429055.1 Anaerolineae bacterium
GCGGGTTTTCGGATAGACACCAATATGAATTTCCTGGTCTCGTTTTTGTACCCTGGCTCATTCAGCGCGATAATTATATCGTTTTTCTGCTCCGAGCCCCCGGGCTGCGGTTGAGCTTTGCGCAAAAAGAGAGAAACATGAAAACAGTCTCCCGGTATGCCCTGGCCTATTTGCTGTGGGCCCTGACCATCGTTGCGATGGTGGTGGTTGCTCTGCTGGCGCGCGACGCGGTGATGAACGCGCTCACGATGGCTTCGACAGCCAGTCTGACGCCGGATGCGCCGGACGCGTTCGATGTCAGCGTACGTTTGCGGGCCATTGGCACCTGGTCTTATCCTATCATCGGAATTCTGCTCGTCGTACTGGTTGTGTTCCTGGAGCACTACTATCGCACGGCCGCAGCGACAACCCTGCTGCTCGCCCGCTTCGTCAAGGTGGCGGCGCTCACGCTAATCGTCCTGTTCGTGGGCCACCTGGTGCTCTTCCTGACGAGCCGTGCGGCGGGTGTGATGGACTGGGCCGGGGCCTTGCTGCCCGCGTTGGAGCTGGTGGTCGTCGGCCTGCTCTTCGGCATCTATGCCTGGCTGCGCCGCCGGCCGGTGAGCCTGCCCACCCCCTGACCGGCCCTGCCAGGCACCTGAGACTCTTACGCTAAAACGGCCCCAACAAAAGAGACGTCCCCACGAGGGACGTCTCTGCGCGTAAACAGCGGGTTCGGTGTGCGGGTTATACGTCGGTCAGGCTGCGGCGCATGATGGGGTAGTTTTCGAGGGCCCGGCCCGCACCGATGGCAACGCACGCCATCGGCTGCTCGGCCACAAACGCAGGCACGCCCGTCTCGCGGGTCACAAGCCGGTCGATATTGCGCAGGAGTGCGCCGCCACCGGACAGCACCATGCCGCGATCGATGATATCGGCGGCCAGCTCCGGCGGGGTCTTCTCCAGTGTCTGCTTCAAGACGCCGATGATGGAAGCCAGCGGCTCGGCCATCGCCTCGGTGATTTCGCTGGAGGTCAGCACAATCGTCTTGGGCAGCCCGGCGACCTGGTCGCGGCCGCGCACCTCCATCTCCATCTCCTGGGGCAGCGGCAGCGCACTGCCGATGGCAATCTTGATTTCCTCTGCCGTCTGCTCACCGATAATCAGATTGTACTTCTTGCGCACATAGGCCATGATGGCTTCGTCGGTGCGGATGCCGCCCACACGCACGCTGCTCCATACGACAATATCGTTCATCGAAACCACGGCCACTTCGGTCGTGCCGCCGCCCATATCCACCACAAGGTTGCCCGTCGGCGTGCCGATGGGCAAGCCCGCGCCATACGCTGCGGCGAGCGGCTCCGGAATCAGGTAGGCGGCCTTGGCGCCCGCCTGCATCGCCGCGTCGTGGACGGCCCGGCTCTCCACGCTGGTGACGCCGCGGGGCACGCTGATCATCACCTGCGGCCGGAACATGGGACCGCGGCCGACGACCTTGCGGATGAAATAGCGTAGCATGGCCTCGGTGACGACGTAGTCTGCGATGACGCCGTCGCGCATCGGTCGCGCGACTTCGATGCTCTCCGGCGACCGGCCCAGCATGTCGCGCGCTTCCTGGCCGACCGCGACAATCTTGTTGTCTTTCATCGAGATGGCGACGACGGAGGGCTCGCGCAGGACGATGCCGCGGCCGGTGACATATACCAACACATTGACCGTGCCCAGGTCAATGCCGATTTGACGTTCAAACATGGATGGCTCCCGCTGGCGCTTCCTGGTGTGGTATGGAAAGCAATGAAGGACACGAGCGAGGCGTTGCTGGCCGCGCGAATACATCCTGTGCCGTCCACAACATTGCGATTATACGGCAAAGTGCTCAGGCGCGCAAAAGCGCACGGCCTGTGGGTTTGGGATTGGCCGCAAAAAGCGAGGCACCCTGAGCGGAGGGCGTTGCACAGCAACGCACGCAGTCGAAGGGGCGGTCCTCTAAAGGTGTATCTTTCTACTGGCCTTGCACCTTAGGCGGTAATGAGCTACCCACCCGCTCAGGATGCTTGATACTGCTCCGAGGGATACCCCTCTCCAGTGCGGCGGCACTGGAGAGGGGCGGGCGGCCTTCGGCCGCCCGGGGTGAGGTGTTACCGAATGGGCCAGTAGACGTACATCTTACCGTGCTGTGCATCCATCGGGTCGAAGTCTTCGCCGTACAGCTCAAAGTCGGGCGCCTCCGCCCGTTCATAGCCCGACTGCGGCTGCCACTCCTCCGAGATGTGCCGGTAGGTCTGGCTCAACTCGCCCAGCGTGCAGGCGAAGACAGCGTACTTCTGCGCCGGCACCGTGAGGCTCATCATGCCCGGCGGCACATCCGTGGCCTCCGACACGCCGAACCCCGCCAGATACCACGGCTCATCCGGGTTCGGCATCCCAAAGCACACGCCATACGCCGGGCCGGTGAAGTGCTTGATCTCCGCGGCGCGGCGATTGAGCTCATCCCATACGACGCCGATTTCGTTGTTGTTCGCGCCATCCGCATACGGGCCCTGCGAGATATAGCCCTGGAAGGGCAGGCCCACGACGGTGAACGCCGGTTTCGTGACAATCTTGGGTTCCATCGCATCTTTCTCCTGACCTGAATTGGTAACTTGCGCCGTCCGCTGCGCGATCGGGAGCTGCAGCTCGGTCACGAAGGTGCTCGGATCGGCCCCGCCGGCGGGCGCGGCCGCGCCTCCTTGCAGGTAAAGCTCACGGCTGGGTCCGCCCAACCGGTAGCCATGCGTTTGCGACCAGGCCATCAGCGCCCGGTAGGCGGCTGAGACACTGCTGTAGGCGCCCGTGTGGACTACGCTGGCGGCCTCATCCAGCGCGGGCAGCTCATGGATTTGCACCCGTCCGCGGCTCGCCAGAGCGTGGCTGACGCGCAGCGCCGGACTAATGGGCACCGCGGCCTCGACATCGATGCCCTGCTCGCGGTACTCAGCATCATAGTAGAGTGCCATATAAGGCATTCCGGGCAATGCCGCCGCGTTGTGGCCCGCCAGGTGGTCGTTGATCTCCGCAAAGAGCGCACCGATGTCTTCGTAGCCCGCAATGGTGTCGCGGATGCCGGCCACCAGCCGCGGCTCCACCCGCTTGACCAGCACCTCGTAGCGCGGCAGCCGGCCCTCCTGCTCGATCTGGCGCAGTCGCGCCGCCACGCGCGCCAGCCGGGCCTGCTCCGCCTGCACCTGCTCGGCCAGCTCCGCGTGGCGCAACTGCATCAGCCGCTGCAGTTCGCTCGCCGGCAAGTCGTCCCGCAGCAGCCGCTCAATCTGGACGAGCGAGAAGCCTAATTCGCGCAACGCCAGGATGCGATTGAGCCGCGGCAGTTGCTGGAGCGTGTAGTAGCGGTAGCCGGTGTACCGGTCCACCCAGGCGGGCCGCAACAGCTTCAGCTCATCATAGTAGCGCAGCGTCTTGACCGACACTTGCGCCACCTTCGAGAAGTCACCAATCTTCAGCATGGTATCTCCGCACCAGTACACCTGCTAATCGACATTGCTGCACTCAGTCTACACCCTCCAGCCAGGGGAGAGTCAAGGGGGTAAACGGGGCAGTTTTTGGGTAAGCGGGGCAACAAAAAGAGCGCAGCCTTCAGCCGGCCGCGCTCTCGAAAAGTCTTGTCTCGATTTACTCGTTACTCTTTACTCGTTACTTTTCACTTGTTTCTCATCACTCAATCTTCGTCTGCGTATCCGTCTCCGACCCCACAGGCCCATGCCAGCCGCGGTGCCGGCCGGATACGCGCAGGCGGACAATCTGGCGTTTCAGGCTCATCTCGACCATCGCGCGCTGGTCGCGGCGCACACCCTGCGCCAGCAGTTGCGCGGCCCGCGCGCGGGCCGCCTCGGCGCGCGCCTCATTGATCTCATCCGACCGCTCGGCGGTACGGGCCAGGATCGTGATGTGGTCGGGCCGCACTTCCATCCAGCCGCCGCTGACGGCGAAATAGAGCGGCTCGGCCCCTGCGCGATGCACGATGACCTCGCCGGGGCTGAGCACCGTCATCAGCGGGGCATGTTTGGGCAGGATGCCCAACTGCCCCTCGCTGCCCGGCGCTTGCACCTCGGTCACGTCACCGGAGAACACATTACGGTCCTGCGCTACGAAGTCCAGGCGAATCGTAGCCATCGGAATTACCCCCTCAGTTCCTTGCCCCGCGCCACCGCGTCGTCGATGGTGCCGACCATGTAGAAGGCCTGCTCCGGCAGGTCGTCGTGCTTGCCGTCAAGAATCTGCTGGAAACCCGCGATGCTGTCGGCCAGCTTGACGTAGACGCCGGGCCGGCTCGTGAAGGCTTCCGCGACGAACATCGGCTGCGTCAGGAACCGCTGAATCTTACGGGCGCGTGCGACGGTCAGCCGGTCTTCTTCGCTCAGTTCCTCGACGCCCAGGATGGCGATGATGTCCTGCAGGTCGCGGTAACGTTGCAGGGTGCGCTGCACGTTGCGGGCCACCGCGTAGTGTTCCTGACCCACGATGTTCGGATCCAGGATGCGGCTGGTGGAGGCCAGCGGGTCCACCGCCGGGAAGAGCGCCTGCTCAGCCAGCGAACGTTCCAGGCTGATGCTGGCGTCCAGGTGCGCAAACGTGGTTGCGGGCGCCGGATCGGTGTAGTCGTCCGCGGGCACATACACGGCCTGCATCGAGGTAATCGAGCCGGTCTTCGTGGAGGTGATGCGCTCCTGCAGCTCGCCCATGTCCGTGCCCAGGGTCGGCTGGTAGCCCACGGCGCTGGGCAAGCGGCCCAACAGCGAAGACACCTCGGAACCGGCCTGCACGAACCGGAAGATGTTGTCGATGAACAGCAGCACATCGCGGCCCTGGTCGCGGAAATACTCGGCCATCGTCACGCCGGTCAGCCCGACGCGCAGCCGCGCGCCCGGCGGCTCGTTCATCTGGCCGAACACCATGACCGTACTGCTGATGACGCCGGAGTCGCGCATTTCATGCCACAGGTCATTGCCCTCGCGGCTGCGTTCGCCCACGCCGGCAAACACCGAATAGCCGGAGTGGAACTTGGCGATGTTGTGGATGAGTTCCTGGATGACGACCGTCTTGCCGACGCCCGCGCCGCCGAAGATGGCCGTCTTGCCGCCCTTGGTGAACGGCGCAATCAGGTCGATGACCTTGATGCCTGTCTCGAAGACCTCGGCCTCGGTGGATTGCTCGACCAGGGTCGGCGGGGCACGGTGAATCGGGTAGTGGGCCGCTGCGTCGACAGGCTGATCGGTGTCAATGGCATCGCCGAGGACGTTGAAGATGCGGCCCAGCGTAGCCTCGCCCACCGGTACGGTGATCGGCGCACCGGTGCCGATGACTTCCATGCCCCGACGCAGACCGTCCGTGCTGGACATCGCCACTGAGCGCACCCAGCCGCCGCTCAACTGGCCCTGCACCTCGCAGATCAGGCGACCGCCGCCGTCCAGCGGGATTTCCAGCGCGTCGAAGATATCAGGAAGCTCATCCTGCGCGAAAGCCGCGTCCACCACAGGCCCGATCACCTGTACGATTTTACCCTTCGTACCCTGTTTTGACATCTGTAAACTCCGCTATGTTCGGTAGCGACGTCCCGGCGGGGCGTTGCCACATCCGATGAAGGCTAAGCCGCCTGCTGCAGAGCAGACGAACCGCCGACGATATCGAGCAGTTCTTTCGTGATGGCTTCCTGCCGCGCCTTGTTGTAGGAGAGGGTCAGCTCGCCAATCAGCTCATTGGCCGACTCAGTTGCATTCCGCATCGCCACCATGCGCGCCGATTGCTCGCTGGCCATCGCCTCATAGATGGCCTGGAGAATCTGTAGCTCGGTCAGGCCGCGCAGGACTTCGCCCAGGATGGTCTGCGGGTCCGGCTCGAAGATGTAGTCCGCAGCCATCGGCTGCTCGGGCTCGGCCGGCTGGATGGGCAGCAGTTGGCTGATGTCCGGCTCCTGGCGGATCGTGTTGACGAACTTGGTGGAAACGATGTAGACCGCGTCGAAATCCTGGTTGATGAAAGCATCAATCAGGACCTGCGCAATCGGCGCCACGTCGTTGGCGGACGGACGATCGCTCAAGCCGGTGAACACCGCGTGCAGCGGCGGGCCGTGGCGCAGCATGAAATCGCGGCCCTTCGCCCCCACCGTCACCATGCTGACCTGCTTGCCGGCCTCTTCCAGCTCGTGGGCCTGGATCATGGCTTCGCGGATGACGTTCGCATTGTAGGCGCCGGCCAGCCCGCGGTCGCCCGTAATGAGCAGCAGCGCAACCTTGTTGATGGGTCGCTGTTGCAGCAGCGGCTGCTCAGGCGCGGCAGACGCACGCAGGCGCGCCAGGAAGGCCAACACTTCGCGCGACTTCTCAGCGTAGGGCCGCGTCATCAGCACCTGCTGTTGGGCCTTCCGCATCTTGGCCGCGGCTACCGTCTCCATCGCCTTGGTGACTTTGGAGATGTTCTTGACGCTGCGAATGCGCCGCCGGATTTCGCGTGTGCTGGGCATGCGTTACCTTCCACAGTCAACGGGGCGGCCACGGTGCGGCCGCCCCCACGTCGCCCCTACTTCTGCGCCAGGAACATCTGGTTGAAGTCCGTGATCGCCAGCTTCAATCCGTCGGTGAGCTGGTCGTCGAGCTTCTTCTGCGATGCAATGGTCCGGCCGATGTTGGGATGGCTGGAGCTCATGTAGCGCCGGAAGTTCTCCTGCCACTCGCCGATCTGGTCCAGCGGCACCTTGTCCAGGTGATTGTTGGTCACAGCATAGAAGACCATCACCTGGTCTTCGAGCGGCCACGGCTGGTATTGCGGCTGCTTGAGCACCTCGGTAATGCGCTGACCGCGGTCAAGTTGGCGCTGGGTGGCTGGATCAAGGTCGGAGCCGAACTGTGCAAACGCGGCCAGTTCACGGAACTGGGCCAGTTCGAGCTTCATGCGGCCGGCCACCTGGCGCATCGCCCGCACCTGCGCCGCGCCGCCGACCCGGCTGACCGACAGACCCGGGTTCACCGCGGGCCGGATGCCGGCGTAGAACAGGTCGCTCTCCAGGAAAATCTGGCCGTCGGTGATGGAAATGACGTTGGTCGGGATGTAGGCGGAAATGTCGCCGGCCTGCGTCTCGATAATCGGGAGCGCAGTCAGCGAGCCGCCGCCATATTCCGGCGCGAGGCGCGCCGCGCGTTCCAGCAGGCGGCTGTGGAGGTAGAAGACATCCCCGGGATAGGCCTCACGGCCGGGGGGCCGGCGCAGGAGCAGCGAAACCTGGCGGTAGGCCTGGGCGTGCTTGGACAGGTCATCGTAAATGATGAGCGCGTCCTTGCCCTGCTCCATGAACTCCTCGCCGACCGCGCAGCCCGCGTAGGGCGCAATATACTGCAACGCCGCCGGGTCAGCCGCGGTCGCGGCCACGACCACCGTATAGTCCATCGCACCGTAACGCTCAAGGGTGGCGACGACCTGGGCGACCTGGCTCTGCCGCTGGCCGATGGCGACGTAAATGCAGATGAGGTTCTGGTCCTTCTGGTTGATGATCGTATCGACCACCAGCGCCGTCTTGCCCGTCTGCCGGTCACCGATAATCAGCTCGCGCTGCCCGCGGCCGATGGGGATCATGGCATCGATGGCCTTGATGCCGGTCTGCACGGGCGTGTCGACGCTCTTGCGGATGACGACATTGGGCGCAATGCGCTCAATCGGACGGAACTTGTCGGACTCGATCGGGCCTTTGCCGTCAATCGGCTGGCCGACCGCGTTGATGACCCGGCCGATCATGGCTGCGCCGACGGGCACGGACACGATGCGTCCGGTCGACCGGACAACCTGCCCTTCCGCAATGCCGCTGTACTCGCCCATGATAATGACGCCCACGTTGTCGTCCTCCAGGTTGAGGACGATGCCCAGGACGCCGTTCTCGAATTCCACCAACTCGGAGGCGCGCGCGTTGGTCAGCCCGCGGATGCGGGCGATGCCATCACCGACCAGCATGACGGTGCCGACATCCACCGTGCGCGTGGGCGCTTCGAAGCTGAGGATTTGTTGTTTGAGTTGTGCTACGAGGTCATCGGTACGTACAGCCATGATGTCCTTCCATCGTCAATCACCCGATTCATCGTGCGGGCTCCGGTTGCCAGGGCGCTGAAGCGCCCACTACAAGCGTCATCCACCCACGACGAACGTTATTCCCGCACCGCCACGCCGAGCGTCTGCCGCATGGCCGCCAGGCGCGTCGCCACGCTGCCATCCATCAGTTTATCGCCCACTCGCACAATCACGCCGCCCAGGATGGCCGGGTCCACATGATAGGTATAGGCAAGGTTATCGCCGTACTCCTGGGCCAGCCGGGCCTCCAACGTGGCGCGTTGATCGTCGGCGAGCGGGACGGCGGTCGTCACCGTCACGGGCACGGGGCCGGCCCCGCCCTGCCGCAGCCGCTGGCGCAGCGCGCCTGTGACTTCGGGCAGCAGGCCCAGGTCGCCGCGCTGGAGCAGGACGTTCAGCAGATTGCGGACCAACGCATCCGTATCGGCAGGCAGCACGCCTGCCAGCAGAGCCTGGCGGTCCTTGAAGTCAACATCGTCCGCCTGGAGGCGCGGCAAGAGCGCACGATTGCCCTCCAGCGTGCGCGCCACCCCTTCGAGCGAAGTCAGCCAGCGGTCGAACGCGGCCTCGAAAAAGGCGTTCGCATAGTTCTGCGCACGGTCGGCTGCGTTCATGGCTTGCTGTCACCGATTTCGGCCAGGAATTGGTCCACCAACCGGCGCTGCGTATTCGCATCGACCGCCTGGCCCAGCACGCGCTCGGTCGCCATCATGGACAGGCCGGCAATCTGGCTCTGGACCTCCGCCAGGAGATGGGCGCGCTCCTGGGCGGCTTCATCGCGGGCCTTCCGGCGAATACTCTCGGCTTCACGCTGTGCCTCAGCCCGAATCTCCGCCGCCACCTCCTCGCTGGCTTGCGAGGCTTTGGCGATAATCTCCTGCGCGGTGCGCTGCGCCTCGACCATCTTCTTGTCGTAATCCTGTTGCGCCCGCGCCGCGGCCTCGCGCGCGGCGTCCACATCCGCCAGGCTCCTGGCGATGCGTTCCTTGCGCTCGTTCAGCATTCTCAGGATGGGCTTGTACAGCAGGACGGTCAACAGCGCCGCCAACAGCGTGAAGTTGACGAGCTGAGAAATGAAGAACCCTAAGTTAATGCCGAGCTTTTCCAAATGCCCCTCCTTCGATTGAAGATTTAAGATTGCAGATTACAGACTGAAGATGGGTCCAACCCGGGCTTCAATCCCATATCTTCAATCTTCAATCGTTAGACGAATTTGATGATGAGCGCAACGACCAGCGCGTAAATCGCGATGGCTTCCGCGAAGGCCATGCCCAGGATCATGTTCGTGCGGATTTCGCCGGCGGCCTCAGGATTGCGGCCGATGGCCTCCATGGCCTTGCTGCCCAGGATACCGATGCCGATGCCAGGGCCGATCGCGCCCAGACCAATCGCGAGAGCCGTGCCGAGAGACGTCAAGTCCATGTGAATCTCCTTATGGTGGATAAAGGTTTAGTGATGTTGCTCCGTGCCGTGACCGACCGTGGCGGTCGAGAAGAACACCAGCGCCAGCATCATGAAGACTGCCGCCTGGATAAAACCGACGAACACTTCGAGGCCATAGAACGGCAGCGAAGCGATGTACGGAATCAGGAACGCCATGACGCTGAGCAGCACTTCGCCCGCGAAGATGTTGCCGAATAGACGAAAGCCAAACGAGAGAATGCGGGCGAACTCCGAAATAAGTTCGAGGATGCCGACGAAGATGCCGATGGCGCCCATGAACGCGCCCTGCTTGAACCCGCTCAGGTCGAAGAACTTCTTGAAGTAACTGGGGCCGAGAGCCTTGACGCCGAAGTACTGCACCAGGACAATCGCAATCAACCCCAGGGCCAGCGTGAAGTTCAGGTCAGTGGAGGGCGCCCGGAAGAAGGGCACCACGATATACCCCGCGCCGTGCCCACCCTCCGCATGTTCGGTCGATTCGACGCTCGTCAGGATCGCGCCCCGCGTCTCGAAGCCGACCATCTCCGGGTCATGCGGATGTTCGAGGATGCCGATGGAGCCGAAGCCGGGCAGCAGGCCCATCCAGTTGGAGAGGAGGACGAACAGGAAGATGGTCATCACGATGGGGAAGAAGCGGGCAGTCCAGTTGCCGCCGATGCCCTTCGCCAGGTTATAGACGTATTCGATGACCATTTCCATGAAATTCTGGAAGCCCGACGGCACCAGCTCCTTGTTGCTGACCTCGGCCAGATTACGCGGGATGCGGCGGGTCGCGGCCACTGCCATCAAGACCAGGACAATCATGACAATCCAGGCTGTGAAGACGGCGTTGGTGATGGTGAACTCGCCGACGTGGAAAATCGGCTCGGCCGCCAGCGATACGACCGGGCTGGGCACCTTCAACACGGGGAAGAGCGCGTTGAAAGCAAAGAGGGCTACAACCAGCAACAGAATCGCCAGATTACGAGGGGTGGCAAGTTTCTTCAGCACGCTGTTCAATCCTCCTGATCTGATGCAGGATTCACCCGATCAACCGGCTC
>DAOUGK010000406.1:0-11209 GCA_034429055.1 Anaerolineae bacterium
GTTCCCGCTCGGTGATATCCTGCACGGTGCCCTGCACCAGCGCAGGCCGCCCATCTTCGTCACGCACCAGTTGTGTCAGGGCCCGCACCATGCGCGGTTCGCCCGAAGGCAGGATGATCCGGTGGGTGGCCTCCTGCGGGGTGCCGGTCGCAACGACCGCTTTGAAGACGGCATAGGCGGTGTCCTGATCATCGCGGTGCAAAATACGCCAAAAGCGATCCGATATCGTGTCAGAATCCTGCGGCTCGAGGCCAAAGATGCGATACATCTCCTCGGAAAAGAAGTATTGACCGGTGCTCAGATCGCGCTCCCAGCTCCCCAGCCGCGCCAGGCGTCCCGCGGCCCGCAGGCTGGCCTCGCTGCGCTGCAGCGCCTCCTGGGCCGCAGTTCGCTCGGCAATCTCGGCCTGCAGCTCGCGCGTGCGCGCCTGCACCAGTTCCTCCAGGTGCAGGCGGTGTCGCTCCAGCTCCGCGGCCAGTTGCTTGCGCCGCGCGACATCCCGGAAGGTGACCAAAAAGGCTGCCGCCGCTGGCGCATCCGACCAGGGCACCCGCGCGATGCTGCACTCGACCTCCATCACTGAGCCATCGCGGCGGCGGACCAGGGCCTCGATATCGCGTGCCAAGTCCTGGCCCGATTGGAGCACGGCCGCTGCTCCCTGAAAGAGATTCGCAAACGACTCCGGAACATATAGCTCGGCAACCGACCGGCCGAGCAGTTCGCGGCTATGTTTATAGCCGTGCATTTGAGCGGCCTGCTCATTGCAGGCCAGCAGGTGGCCGGTATTGTCGGTCACGAAGACACCGTCGGGCGATAGCGCCAGCAGCGTGCGATAGCGTGCCTCACTGGTGCTCAATTCTGCGGTGCGCGCTGCAACGCGCGCCTCCAGGGTGGCATTCAGATCGCGCAGGGCCGCTTCCGCCTCGCGGCGCGAGGCGACCTCATCATAGGCCAGCCGCAGAGCACGGACGAAGTTGGCCCGCGTCAGAGCGATCAGGAGCGTACACACGCCCAGGTAGGCGACAAGGTCCAGGGTCAGCGCGAGAGGGGACATGACTGCGGCAGACGGCAACAGGCCGGCTGTCGCGGCGCGCGCCAGGGCATAAACCGTGATCCCGCTGAGCAGGGCAATAGCCAGGCCGGCGCGCGCACCGCCCACCCAGGCAGCAAAGATCACAACGGCCATATAGCCGAGCAGGTGGACTGAAAAGGGGGTGCCCAGGTTATACAGATAGAGCGTGAAGACCGTCCACCCCAGTCCGACACCCAGCGCCGCAGCCGGAACGGCCTGTCCGCGGCGCAGCAGTTCCCGCACGCCCAACAACAGGAGGCTGGCGCTCAACCCGATCAGCAGGTTGGGCCGGTGGCCGGTGCGAAACACGCCCAGCAGCAGGAGGCCGATCCACCAGAATCCCACTGTCGCCAACAGGAGCCTATCTGTCAGAAGCATCACTTGCTGTCCAGCTTCATTGCCGGCCATTGGCGGCAGGAGCCACCGGCGCAACGCGGAGACCGGTCGAGAGGCAAATCGGGTGAACGAGCGCATGGCTGCATCCCTTTCAGATCGCTCGGAGGAAACCACTGACCTGTAGTATAGCATATACTGGCGATGAGGCAAGCGTATTTGAGATGATGAACAATCTCGGCCGGATTGATATTTATACTTATCATATGCTATAGTTGCTCGCTATTTGCGGCCCGCCTGCCAGCAGCCGCACCGTAACGACCGCCATCTTGCACTGAAAGGAAAACTCAATGCCCCGTCTGTGCAACCTGACGGCATGTGCCCTGCTGTTGGTACTTCTTGCAACAGCCGTCGTGCTGCCACAACCCATTGCTGCTGCGCCCCTCGCGCAGACCGCCTGCACGCTGCTCACGGACCCGGGGCGAATCCCCGCGCCCGGCATCATCGACTTCGACAAGCTCACCAACGGAACGATCATCGGCAGCGCCTATGCCGCTGCCTTCGGCGTGCGGTTCGAGGACAGCCGCACGGCCCGCGCGATCATCTACGGAAAGGAGCCGGACAAGGCGCACTCGCAGCCGAACGTGGCGCTGAACGAGCCCGTCGCGCCGGCCGACAGCTACGGCGTGCCCATGCGCATCGCCTTCGACACGCCCAAGACGCACGCCGGCCTGTGGGTCGGCAACGGCGAATCCGAGCGGCTCGAAGTCATGCTCAGCGCCTACGACGAAAAAGGCAACTTCATCTGCATGGTCAGCCGGACCTACGTGCCTGAGCCGCACACGATGTTCATCGGCGTCTACCATGCACCGGGCCATATTGCGGAGCTCCACGTCGATTACGGCAAGACCTACCTGCCGGAGTCTATCGACGACCTCCTCTTCGCGCCTGATGTCCGCCCGACGAGCACGCCGACCCGGACGCCGACCAACACGCCGACCTTCACGGTGACGCCCAGGCCGACCAGCACGCCGACTGCCACGGTCAGAGTCACAGCCACGCCGACGCGGACGCCAACCCGCACGCCCACCCGCACCCCGACGCGCACGCCCACGCGGACACCTGCGCCGACGGTGGACCTGAGCGTCACGGGGATGGAAGTGACGCAGGGCATCCAGGACCTGGCGAACAGCATCCCGCTCGTCGCGGACCGGCGCACGCTGGTACGCGCGTATGTCAAGACCAACACGGGCACGGTCGCCAACGTGCGCGCCCGGCTGCGCGCATACCGCAGCGGCGTCGAGCTGAGCGGCTCGCCCCGCCTGGCGAACAACCAGCCCATCACCGCGCGCTCCACCGGCGGCGACCGCGTCGACACGAACGACAGCTTCTGGTTCTACGTGCCCTCGAACTGGCGCAGCGGGAGCGTCCAGTTGCGCGTGGAGGTGGACTACAACAACACCGTGCCGGAGACCAACGAGAGCAACAACACGCTGACGCGCAACGTCTTCTTCCTGCCCGCCAACAAGCTCAACCTGGTCATGGTGCCGCTGAAGCTGTACCCGGGCGGCAATACGGACCTCTCGCCCCGCATCTACTATGCCACCAACCCGAGCTTCACGGACCTGCTCGACAACGTCCTGCGGTTCCATCCCACGGCAGGCATCAACTGGTGGTATATCCCCACCGCGTTTTCCTTCCCGCTGATGAATCCCAATCCGGCCACGGACGGCGGCCGGTCCGCGATTCTCGGTCTGGTGGAACTGGCGAACGCGTTCACGAGCGATCCCGCGCCCGTCACCTATTACCAGGGCATGGTCCACCCGGACCTGAACACCGACGGCGGGCTGGGCATGGGCAACCGGCCCGGCCGCAACTCGTGGGCCAAGATGATCAACTCGAACAGCGGCTGGCCCGACTGGTACCTGACCGGCGGCAACACGATGGCGCACGAGCTCGGCCACAACAAGGGGCTGCGCCACATGAACTGCAGCGGCGACGAGTCTGACGGCGGCTCCACCGACCCGAACTACCCGTACCCCTTCCCCAATTGCCGACTCTCGGGCCCCGGCACGGATGGTATGTACGGCTTCGATGTGCTCTACAACCTGTGGGGGCTGGCCGCGCCGACCGTCTTGAGCAACGACCCCACCGCGGCCTCGCCCAACCGGGCCTTCCCGCTGATGGGCTACCAGCGCCCGCGCTGGATCTCGGACTACGAATACTGCAAGCTGCTGCCGACCTACGGCGTCCTGATCCCATGCCTCTCAGCCGCGGTCGCGGGCGCGCAGGAGCAGCTTGAGCAGGCCGTCATGGCCGACCCGCTCGCCTACGCCGACCCGGCGCGGCTCGCGGCGCTGCAGGCGGCCACGCGCTATCTTCTGGCCGGCGGCGTGCTGGACCTGACGACCGGCGCGGTGACGTGGACGGGCGTCTTCCAGACCGACACGCCGGGCGAAGACACCGTTGCGGCCGCGGCGGAGAAGCTGGGCCATGCCGCCGCGTTCGGCTTGGACGCAGACCCGGCCTACCTGCTCGTCCAGGTCGCCGGAGACGGCAGCGTGCTCCACGCGCAGGAACTATTCCTCGCGAACGATGACGGCGACGGCACGACGCAGCACTTCCTCGAGCTGGTCCCGCTGGCCCAGGGAGTCGCGGCGGTGCAGGTGCGCCGGAGCGAGACGGTCTTGGCCGAGCGCCGCGTCAGCGCAAACGCACCGGCAGTCCAACTGCTCACGCCCAACGGCGGCGGCGAGCTGCGCGCCCGCGATGTGGTGCGCTGGTCGGCCGGCGACGCAGACGGCGACGCACTGAACTTCACGCTGCAATACAGCCCGGACAACGGCCAGACCTGGCGCCTCGTCGCGCTGGCCGAGACGGGCAACAGCTACACCCTGCCCGACCCGCTCGGCCTGCCCGGCTCGACCGCGGGCCGGCTGCGCGTCATCGCCAACGACGGCTTCCTGACGACGCAGGATGACTCCGACGGCACGTTCACGGTTGCGAACAGCGCGCCGCTGGCCGTCATCCGCAGCCCCAGGACCGGTGCGCACGCCGCCGCGGGCCAGCCGGTCGTCCTGGAGGGCATGGCAACCGACCTGGAGGACGGGCCGCTGGCCGAGGGCCGCCTGAGTTGGCGCTCGAACCTCAACGGCGCGCTGGGCACGGGCGCAGAGCTGCTGGCCGAAGGGCTGGTTGCGGGCGTCCACCAGATTACACTCGCAGCCGCCGACGCCGCCGGCCAGACGACCGAAGCCACGATCACGCTCTACGTGGATGTGGCGGTACCGAACGTCTATCTTCCCCTGATTACCCGTTAGCCCCGGGAAAACTGCCGTAGAGATGTCCCGCCGGGACGTCTCTACGGGTCCTCACTCCTCGGGCGCGGCCATCGCGAATACGCGAATGGTGCGCGCCGCGGCGGCCGGATTCGCGTATTCGCGGGCTCATTCGATGATTCGCGATGGCCGCGTACGCGCCCAGCAAGAGACGCTTCCGAGGGCGACCACATCCCGCGCGCGTTTCCCATTGGGGGCGCGGCCATCGCGAATACGCGAATGCGCCTGCCGGCGCGCCACGAATACGCGAATGGGGCACGCCGCAGCGGCCGGATTCGCATATTCGCGGGCTCATTCGATGATTCGCGATGGCCGCGTACGCGCCCAGCAAGAGACGCTTCCGAGAGCGACCACATCGCCCAATGCGTTGACGCATCCGCCGGTCGATGCTATAGTGCCCTGGCAGGAGGCAATGCGAACCCAAACGAAAGGGGGTGCATCATGCGCCTATTCACACGCACACTAAGCCGCACTGCGGCCCTGACACTCGGACTGATCCTGCTCGCCGGCCTGGCAGCCTGCACGCCTGCGCCCGCACCGGCGCCCACTATAGATGTAGAGGAGCTCGCTGTGGCACTGGCACAGACCTGGGCCACGCAGACCGCTGAGGCCGCGGCCGCAGCCTCACCCACTCCGGCGGCCACTGCCACCGCCGAGCTACCCATGCCGGTGACCGCAATGCCCACTTACACCACCGCGCCGACACTGCCGCCCTCACCGACCACCGCGGCCACCCGGCCCCCGACCGGCACCGCGACGCCCGCGCCGGCCTGTGCCGTCAGCGTCGGGGCGGAACTCGCGCCTGCGTGGGATCGGGAGAAGCTGGGCTGCCCGACCGCGGCTGCGGAGGTCATCTGGGCCGCATGGCAGCCGTTCGCCCGCGGCTACATGTTCTGGCGATCGGACCGGGATTGGACCTATGCGCTCACCTTCGCGGGCAGCGACAAGATGCAGGGCAGCTACGAGACCGGCGGCGACGGCTGGCGCTGGGACAACAGCTTCCCCGAAGGCCGCGGGCTGACGCCGCCCGCCGGACAGATCGAACCGATACGCGGCTTCGGCTTCGTCTGGTTCAGCAAGCTCGGCGGCCCCGACAGCGAGGTCGGCTGGGCCACGGAGCAGGAGAAGGGCATCTGCGTCACCCGGCAGGAGTTCGAGCGCGGGGTGATCGTCAAGAGCAACACGGTCGCCTTCTGCGGCGACAACCTGTACAACATGGCGCAGGAACCGGGCTTCGCGCCGGTGCTGCTGGCGCTCCACGGCGACGGGACGTGGCGGCGCTATTAAGAGCCTATCTGGATACTTGTGTAGCCTAGGGCCTTGTGCCCGTCAGGACGCCCACAAGGGGCTAGGCTACCGGCTTTTCGGATAGACACTCTCAGAACAGCCAAACAGTAACCCTTCCGCGTGGTCCGTGTATTCCGTGGTTGCACTCAGGCGGAGACAAACCGCATGAACCTACCAGCCTCCTGGCTCCAGCCGCCGCGCGAGTTCAGCGTGATGCCGTTCTGGTTCTGGAACGATGACCTGGACGAACGCGAGATCGTCCGCCAGATCGACGACATGGAGGCCCACGGGGTCTACGGCTTCGTCATTCACCCGCGCGTCGGCCTGCCGCGTGAGCTCGGCTGGATGTCCGAGCGTCTCCTGCATTTCTACGCGGTCGCCATCGAGGAGGCCCGGCGGCGGGGCATGTCGGTCGTGCTCTACGACGAGGGCATGTATCCTTCCGGGTCCTCCTCCGGCCAGGTCGTTGCGGCGAACCCGGCCTACCGGTGCCGGGGCCTGGCCTTGATCGATGCCGGGGCCGCGCTGCCGCCCGATGCCAACGTGATCGCAACCGTGCCCCGCGCGGCCGGCCGTCCGGTCACGGTGATCGACCGGCCGGTCGACAGCTTCATCCGCGGGCTTCACTATATCGACGGCGGTCCCGCGGAGGACGAGCCGCCCGCGGCCGATATCCTCAACCCTGACGCAGTGGCCGCGTTCATCCGCCTGGTCTATGACGGCTTCGCCGCGCGCTTCGGCCACTACTTCGGCACGACCATCCCGGCCATCTTCACCGATGAACCCGCGCCGCTGGGCCGCCTGCGCGAGCGCGGCCGCGGTCCGCAGGCCGTCGTGCCGGGCACGCGCGGCATCCTGCCCGAGGTCAGCCGCCTGCTGGGCTACGACTTCACGCCTCACCTCCTCGCGCTCTGGTACGACAACGAGCCGGACGCGCTGCGCTACCGCGCGGACTACGACCGGGCCATCGGGCTGCGCCTGGAGGAGACCTTCTACGCGCAGTTGTCTGCCTGGTGCGAAGCGCACGGCGTGGCGCTGACGGGCCACCCGGCGCAGGGCTGCGACATCGGCCCGCTGCGCTTCTTCCACGCGCCCGGCCAGGACCTTGTCTGGCGCTGGGTGCTGCCCGATCACCCGTCTGCGCTCGAAGGCCGGGAGGCGACGCAGGCCAAGTGCAGCGCGTCCGCGATGCTGCACGGGGGCCGGCGGCGCAACGCCAACGAGTGCTGCGGCGCGTACGGCCACGAGCTCACCTGGGACGAGATGACCTGGCTGGCCCACTGGTGCTTCATCCGCGGGGTAAACTGGCTCTTTCCGCACGCCTTCTACTACTCGGTGCGCGGGCCGCGCCGCGACGAGCGGCCGCCGGATGTCGGCCCGCACGCGGCCTGGTGGGAGCGCTACGGGGAGTATGCGGCTGCCTGCCGCCGGTTGAGCTGGCTCAACACCGGCAGCCGCCACATCTGCCACATCGCGATCCTCGGCCAGGCCAACAGCCTGCCGTGGCAATCTGCCAAAGTCTGCCTCGAGCACCAGCGCGACTTCAACTACCTGGAGGAGCGCCACCTGTGGGAGGATGCACGCGTGGATGCGGAGGGCATCCACCTGGCAGGCATGTGCTACGCCGCGCTGATCGTCGAGGGGCAGTTCGATGCGCGGGCGGAGCCGGCCCTCGCACGGCTGGAGCAGGCAGGCCGCCTCGTGCGCCACGATGCGGGGATGGCGGACGCCGATCTCATCGCGCGGCTGGATGCCTGCACCCCGCGCGACATCCGCGTCACGCCGCACGTGCCGGGGCTGCGCGTGCGCCACGTCGTCAAGCCCGATGACGCGCAGGAAGCGGAGCACCACGTCTTCATGCTGTTCAACGAGACGCAGCCGCCGGTCGAGTTCCAGGTGGAGCTGCCCGTGCCCGGCCCCGCGTTCATCTTCGACCCCTGGACCTGCGCGACGCGCCCGCTCCCGCCGGACGGCCGCCTCGCGCTCCCCGGCCACGCGTTCACGACCATTGTAGCGCCCAAATCAGCGAGCGGCCAGGAAATTCGACTGTAATCGGAGTCGAGGCTTCAGCCGGTTTGGGAGTGTACGAGCGTAGTCAACCAAACCGGTTAAAGCCTCGACTCCAGGCTGCGACAGCGTGCTATACTCGGAGCTATTGAGGGACGTCTGTAACGCTCGCCTGCGTGATCTTCAGCACCACCGGATTGTTCCAGCCCCACGCATCGTAGATGCGCTGGCTGCTCATGATCGAAACGTGCAGCCCGGCCGCGTCCTGCTGCCAGCGGGGAGCCGGGTCCGCCGCGTCGTTGTATTCCAGGTGCCGCCCGGACTGGCCGAGCACGCTCACAACGCTCCCCGGGCCGGTCCGCACCTGCTGCAGCGTCACCGCGGCGCGCTTGCCGTAGGTGCGCTCCCCGCGCGCAAAGCTGTGCCCGGTCGTATCCTCCGCCTGCGTCCAGTCGAGATCGGTCAGGATCGCATAGACCGTGTCCCCGCGCCGGGTAAACCACGCGCCGGGCTCGCGGGTGAGTTCGCAAGCCTCCGTGCCGAACACGGCCTCCGCGTTGATGAAGTTCCACAGCCCCAGCTCCATCAACCGGCTGACCTGCTCCTCCGGCAGCGCGCCGTCCGGCTTCGGCCCGACGTTGAGCAGCAGGTTGCCCCCTTTGGCGCGCGCCTCCGCCAGCAGCAGAATCAGCTCGCGGCCCGACTTGTAGGTCTCGTTCGTCGGCTGGTACTGCCACGCGGTGCCCATCGTGATGCAGCTCTCCCACGGGCCGGGCAGCGCGCGGTCCGGCAGGCGTTGTTCCGGCGTCGCCATATCCCCGCGCGTCACCACCACATCCGGCTGGAGCTCCCAGGCAAGCTGCTTAAGCCCTTCCGCCTGCCCGTCGAAGAAGAGCAGGTCCACCGGCCCGTAGTGCGTGAGCAGCTCGCGCAGCTGCGCCCGGTTGAGTGCCATCAGGTCGGGATTGTGGAGCGGGTCCACCTCCTGCCGCCCGCGCGCAATCTCGAGGCCCTGCCGGCGCAGGACGGAGAAGTCATCGGGCGAGAAGTAGAAGCCGATGGCGATGCCCTGCTTACGAAAGGCATCCACCACCTGCTGCGTGATATCCCGCTGATAGGGCGTGTGCATGACGCCGAAATCGGTGGTGGCCGTCTCGAACATGCAGAAGCCGCTGTGATGCTTCGTCGTGAACACCACATAGCGGAACCCGCACACGGCCGCCAGCCGCGCCCATTCGTCGGGATCGAAACGCTCCGGGCAGAAGGTCTTGGGCAGCGCATCGAAATAACGCTGCACATAATCCTCGGATGCGCCGACCAGCGAGTGGCTGATGACCATACCGAGCTGCGAATCGACGCTCCAGTGGATGAACAGGCCGAGGCCCAGCGTCCTGAACCACTCGACGCGCTCCGGCCGGTTGCCGGAGACCTGCGCAGCCTGGACGACGCTGCCGCCGAACGGCGCCGGCGCGTTCTGGTCATCTTCGATGGGGAGAGGTTGAGTCATGCTGTCTGCACTCCGTGGTTTGGGGATTGGGCAGGATTATAGCCCACCGACCGGAGATGAGCCAACCCGGGGCAGAACTGAGACAGGATTGACAGGATTTACAGGAGTAATCCCGTCAATCCTGTCAATCCTGTCCAGCGAAGAACTCGTCTAAACAATTCACCCGCTACCGCAACGCACGCAGGATGGCAAGAACCGCTGCCGGACGCAGCATCCCGCGGAGCACCTTGCGGTAGGTCGTGTAGCCCGAAACGGCGCCGAAGAGCGCGTCCTGGATCGTCTGGCTGCTGCGTGCAGCACGGAGGACCGGGTCCATCATGCCCAACCGCGCTGAGAGCCGCACCAGCAGGCGCATCCCCTGGCCGTAGAGCAGGTCGCCGGTGATATCCCGGTTCGCCACTGCATAGTGCTGCGCAAAGGCAGATTCGGAGATGCCGACCTGGAAGATGGTCTCGGCGGCGCGCATGCCGGTCAGCACTGCCGAGGTTACTCCCTTACCCTTGAATGCCCGCACCAGCCCGGCCGCATCACCCACGAGCACGAAGCGGTCGCCGTAATAGCGATGGGCCAGCGAGGAGGGGAAGCGCCCCTTGTAAACCTTCAGGTCCGTGGGGTCCAGCTCACCCGCGCGACCGAAGTTGGGGAGGACGGCCCGCACCTGGGGCCAGCGCAGGAATCCGGCCAGTTGCTCGTCCGTGACTGCGCTCCCCGCAATATTGATCGTCAGATGGTCATCCTTGGGTGTGACCGCGCCGAATTCGATGTGCGGCGACCCGCTCAGGAAGGCATGGATGCGCGGGCCGAAAGTCGTCATGCCCTCAGGCCCGGGATGGAGCCGGGTCACGATGCTGCTCAAGGCCTCCGGCGGACGGTAGCCCACGGCCCGCGCAAAGACGGCCCCCGTTCCGTCATCCATGCCGAATGCGCCCACCACGACGTCCGCTTCCAGCGGCACGCTCTCCGTATAAACAACCGCCCGGTCCGCGTGGAAATCCAGGTCCACCGCGCGCGCACGCACGACACGGAGACCGCGCGCCCGCGCGATTTCCAGCATGTAGTCGTCGAACTGGACGCGGCGCAGCGCGACCGAGGGTTGGTGCTGATCGTCCAGGACAATCTGAGCGTGCGGGCCGTGGAGGATGTAGCCAGATATCTCCCGATGCGCCAGGCAGCCGGGGAAGCAGACATCCACGCGCTCGCCCAGCAGCGCGGGCAGCGGCGGCGAAAGGACCCCCGCGCAGAGGTTGTGGTGGTGAGCGCCTGAGAACTGCTTGCCTTCGACGATGGTGATTTCCAGGCTCCGGCCGGCCTCTTGCGCCATGCGTTGCAGCAACAGGCCGCACGCCACCCCGCCCGGTCCGCCGCCGACAATGACCACCCGGCCGCCATCGGATAACGCTCCCAGACCGCTCATGGCCTTCCCTCCGGTGCAGCGCACTGCATACACATAGCACTTGGCGCTCTTTGCGTCTTTGCGTGAGATGAATCGCGTAATTCGTAGCGTAGGGCCTTGTGCCCGTCAGGACGCCCACCAGGGGCTATGCTACCGTTTCTCGGATAGACTCTCAACCCTTCAAACAGACCCTACGGCCCGTTCCTCGCAGGACGCGCCGCCAGGGCGCGCAGCAGGTGGCGCGCAAAGGCCCAGGCTCCCCGCGGTTGGAG
>DAOUGK010000407.1:0-3170 GCA_034429055.1 Anaerolineae bacterium
GACTGCGCCTCGCTCAAACTGCGAGCGAGGCTCCGCTCAGGGTGCTTTGTTATGCTAAGTCTGGACTGTATCGCTTCTTCGCGGTCCAACAAACATCATCGGCCCGTCCGCGCGACGTCCGCGGCGGCCTCTTCCTGGTCGCGCAACTGGAGGTCGTAGACCTCGCGATACGGTCCCGGCTGCGCGATCAGTTCGGCGTGCGTGCCGCGCTGGGCAATCCGGCCATGATCGAGGACGAGCACCTGGTCCGCGTTCTTGACCGTCGTCAGCCGCTGCGCGATGACGAAGGAGGTGCGCCCATGCATCAGCGTGTTAAGCGCCTGCTGGATCTCGTATTCGGTCTCGGTGTCCACGCTGGAGGTCGAATCGTCCAGGATCAGGATGCGTGGGTCCACCAACAGCGCACGGGCGATGGCGACGCGCTGGCGCTGGCCGCCGGACAGGGTTATGCCGCGCTCGCCCACGATGGTGTCATAGCCCTCCGGGAAGGACGTGATGAAGTCATGGGCGCGGGCCGCCTTCGCCGCGACGATGACCTCTTCCTCCGTGGCATCCGGCCGGCCGTACGCGATGTTCTCACGGATGGTCGCGGAGAACAGGAGGGGGTCCTGCAGCACCAGCCCGATCTGCCGGCGCAGCGATTTCAGCGTGACGTTGCGGATGTCGTGGCCGTCCACCGTGACGCGACCGTGCGTGACATCGTAGAAGCGCAAAATCAGGTTGACCAACGTGCTCTTGCCGGAACCGGTGTGCCCGACGAGCGCCACCGCCTGACCGGGGCACGCCTCCAGATCGATGTCGTGCAGCGCGGCCTGTTTGCCGTCGCCATACCGGAAATCGACGCCCTCGAAGCGCACGCAGCCCTCGACGACCGGCAGCTCGGTCGCGCCGGGCTTGTCCTGGATGTCGCGCGGCGCGTTGAGCACCTCGAAGATGCGGTCGCCGGATGCAGCCGCCTCCGCCGCCATGTTGATGGTGTTGCCGAGCCGCTGCACCGGGCCGGACAGCATCACCACATAGCTGTTGATGGCGACGAGCATGCCCAGCGTGATCTCACCGCGGATGACCATCGGGCCGCCGAAGGCAAAGGCCAGCGCGGTGCCGCACGCCACCAGGAAGCCCAGCACCGGCGAGGACATGCCCCAGAAGCGCACCGTGCGGAGCCGCTCGCGCATGTAGTCACGGTTCGCGGTGTCGAACTTCTCCATCTCGAACGGCTCGCGGGCAAACGCACGGACGACCTGCACGCCGGTGAGGTTTTCCTGGAGCACGGTGCTGACCTGCGCAAACGCCTGCTGGACGCGGCGCCAGCGCGGGCGCATCACCTGGGCCAGGTAGACGACCAGCACGGCCAGGAAGGGCATCGGCAGAAGGGTCAGCAGCGCCAGGCGAAGGTTGATCGAGACGAGGATGCCGATGATGATGACCAGCATGATCACCGCGCTCAACGCGTCCAGCAGGCCCACGCCCAGGAACCGCTGGACGGCGTTGACATCCTCCGCCATCCGCGACATGAGTTGGCCGGTCTGCGCGTGCGCGTGATAGGTGAAGCTCAACCGCTGGATGTGGTCGTACAGGGCATTGCGCACATCGAACGAGATGAGCTGGCCGACCCGTTCCATACCATACCGCTGGCCGATGGAGAAGAGCGACCGGAGCGCGCTGATGCCCGCAATGAGGAACGCGGCCTGGATGAGGTAGGCGTGCTCCCCGCGGACCAGGCCGATATCGATCACCTGCTTGACGATCCACGGAATAACCAGGTTGAGGATCGTCACGGCCATCAGGGCGATGAAGGTCAACACCGCTGCACGGCTGTGCGGCCGCATATAATGGAGCAAACGTCGCAGTGTTTTCATGGCACCGCAATCACCCCGTCGCGCCCTTGCAGCTCCAGACCGAGCCGGTCGTGTAGGTGTTCCGTTCGGAGGTCAGGAACTCCACCACCTCGGCTACTTCCTCTGCATCGGAGTAGCGGCCGATGGCGACGGGCGGGTTGGCAAGGAACTCGGCGGAGAAGCGCGGGACGACCATCTCCGTCAGCGCGCGGCCCGGCTCGACCCCGTTGACGAAGACGCCTTCCTTCGGGAACGCGTTGCCGAGCGCGGCGACGAACGACCAGACTGCACCTTTCGACGTGCCGTACGGCACGACATGCGTCGCGCCGAGACGTGCGCCGGAGGTGATCGTCACGCAGCGACCCCACCCCTGCTTCAGCATGTGCGGGATGGCCGCCTGGTGTGCGTAGAACACGCCGTAGACGTTGATCTTCATCACCCGGTCGAACATCTCCGCGGTCTGCTCCAGGAAAGGAATCTCCTTGCCCAGCGTACCCGCGCAGCAGACCAGAATGTCCAGCCGCCCGAAGGCTTCCAGCGTCCGCGCGACCGCCGCATAAACCGCGGCCTCGTCGCTCACGTCCGTATGGATGTAGAGCGCGCGCTGGCCCAGCGCCTCGATGTCCGCGGCCGTCTGCCGGCCTTCCGCGTCCAGCACATCCGCGATGACGATATCGCGGCCCTCCTCGGCAATCCGCAGGGCCGATGCGCGGCCGATGCCCCGCGCGCCGCCCGTGACCAGCGCCACGCGCCGCTCGCGCGGCGCGGCAAAACGTAGATTCGCCATGCCATCCCCCAATCGAGAATTAGGAATTAGAAATTAGTAATTAGAAATGACGAATGCCAGGAATCCCAATTCGTAAATCATAATTCCTAATTCCTCACCATGATGCCCAGCTCGCGCGCGAGACCGTGAAAGAGCGCGCTAACCCGGGGGAGTACTTCCGTGTAGTTGCCTTCGGCAATGACCGGGTAGTCCGGCGACAGGGCCTCCATCCGGCGAAAGAGCGTCCGGAAGTCCAACAGGCCCTTGCCGGGGCAGCCATCCTGCAAGTGTAACGCCAACCGGTTTTCGATCCAAATGTCCTTCGCATGGCAACTGATGATCCGGTCGCCCAGGATGTCGAAGTGCCGATTCAGTGCCGGGCCGGTGTCGAACACCTCGCGGCGGGTGATCCAGTTGGCCGAATCATAGTCGCTCTTGACCCACGGCGAGCCGACCGCGTCGATGACCTCCGCGGTCACCTCCGGGCTCTCCAGCGTCACCAGTTGGTGTCCCTCCAGGCTCAGGTACACCCCCGCATCCTCCGCGGCGGGCGCGGCCTCGCGCAG
>DAOUGK010000408.1:0-4577 GCA_034429055.1 Anaerolineae bacterium
ATCGGGCACGATGGCCCAGTTCTGCCCGCAGGAGTGCATGAACACGCGCATCCCGTACTCGTGTGCGATGCTTAGCAGCCGTGTATACATCTCCTTGAAATAGAAACGGAACATCTTCGGGCTGAAAAGCAGGCCCGTCTGTGTGCCCATGTCCTCTCCGATGACAATGCCATCTGCGCCCGCGCGACCGGCCAGGTGGATCTTCTGCTCGTAGACGCGCGCGACGGCCTCGTGCATCCGGCACACCTCGTCGGGATAGAGGGCCATGTCTGCAAAGTACACCTCCATCTTGCGGAGGTAGCGGGCGTTATCGAACACCCAACCGCCAATACCTGCCAGCTTGAATTTGTCGGTCGGTTGGCTGAACAGGGCATTCATCTCGGCCGCGCAGTCGGTATGCGTGTAATCGGGTGGCCGCAGGTCGGGGAGCTGCCGCCAATCGGTGATGGCCGGGCGGAAGATCTCGCCCTTGATGGCTCCCTCTTTCATGCGCACCCATAGGTTGCCCCATTCGTCGTCATAGTATTCAAGTTTGCCTTCGGTCCAGCGCCGTTGGGTGTACCCATGGGGCCTGAGACCGGCCGACAGCGTGTCGTTGGTGCGGCCTCGGTCGAAGGTCATGCCGGGGCGTGGTGCGCCGGTGTGCTCGATGTTGGCGATGATGATGTCACGTGCGTTCATTGGTGCACTGCTCCCCGATTACCACATGTCATTGATGAGGTCACGCGTGATCTGCACCGCACGGCCCGGCTTGGAGCGGTCGCTGTTGAGCGTGTAAGTGTCGCGGAAGATAATCTCTGTCGCGCAGCCGCGCGCCGCGGTCAGGGTCTTGCGGATGTGCGCGGCGAAACCTTCTTCGTCGAACTCCGTGCCGACCCCGACGAAGTTGGGGCTGGGCTTGCGCGAGTAGATGACGCCGCTGCCGCGGAGCGCCTCGCCCATGTATTCCTCGTTGCACCACGCCGAGATCGAGACCTTCCGCAGGTGGGGCAGCCTGCTCACATACCTCTCCCAGATGTCATGCACGGGCTCGCAGCAGCCGTAGTAGGTCAGGCCAAACGGCTTGGCTATTTCGCAATAGTATGGCAGCACAAACCGGCCATACATCCGCGGCGAGATGCTCACCGTTTCCTGCGAGTTAATGTTCAGCCACAAGTCCGCGGTTGTCACCTGACCGGTGCGATAGTAGTTGTCGGTCGGCAGTTCGTGTGTAAAACCATAGCTGCCCGCGCCCGCATAATCGTTGCCATTGTTGAGCGTCAGCAGTCCCTCGCGCTCCTGCCACTGCGCGAAGGCCAGGATATTATCACGAAGATAGGCGAACAGGCTGTGCATGGCCTCCGGCTCGTCGATCATGGCGATCATCATGGCTTCCAGCCCCATCAGCCGGACGATCTTGGCGCATGGCGTGGCGTGCCAGCGCAGGCTGGCGTTCTTGATTTCGACCGGCAGGATGTCGCCCAGGACCTCTTGCACGAAGGACTTCCAGGCATAGGTGCCCTCCCGGTCTACGGAGAAGGTCGCGGGTTGGAGCCGTTGGAAATCTTCTCGCAGGTGCCGGATGGGATGCTGCCAGTGGTATCCGACGGTGCGCCCGCTGGCATCGACGCCATGTTCCGTTGGAATCTCGATGCCAAACTCGTCGATTTCGATATCCCAGTAGACCGTATAGGTCGCAGGAACGACCTTGTCATCGCCAATCTCTTCGTAATTGACGATGTGCCGCAGCAGGTTGCGTTCGATCTGGACAGCAGCAGGTGAGGTGCAACGCGGAGCCGGCAGCATGTCGCCTTCGAACGTGTCCATTTCCATGACGATGAGCGGACGCTCTCCCTGAAGTGCGTTGTGCCGGTACCAAAGCGCGGTACGTTCGGCCATGATGGGCTGGTTCGCATAGTCAAGTTGCTTCTTGGCGAGCTCGCGGAGGTAGTGCCGTTCTTCAGGCGTGATGCGTGAGGGTGTTGGCATGGCGGCTAGGTCCCTGTCTGAGTATTGCTATGACGCCGGAAACGCGCGATTGCGATCCGGCACTTTGCCTACAACTCGTGCTCGGTCCGCGCGATAACCTCTTCCTGCATCTGTGGCGTTAGCTTCACGAAGTAGTCCGAGTAGCCGGCCACGCGGACGAGCAGGTCCTGGTATTGTTCGGGATGCTTACGTGCAGCGAGCAGCGTTTCCCGACTGACAACATTGACTTGCATTTCGAAGCCGCCGCGCTGCAGGTAGGTTTCGATAAGCTGGCGCATTGCGGCCAGGTCAGCCTCGCACTTGAACAGGTTGGCAGAGAACTTGGCGTTGTGAACGAGACCGCCAAGCGCATTTCGGTGTGACCAGCAGGTCGTCGAGAGAACCGACGCGGTGGGGCCGCGACGCTCCCGGCCCTGCGCTGCGCCTGCACCATCGGCGAGCGGCCATCCGGCATGGCGGCCATCAGCCGTTGCGCCGGTCTGCGCACCCATGCGCTCGTGCATGATCCAGCAAAAGAAGCCGGGCACATAGCTGTGCGGCCCGATCATGTTCGAGGCGGTCGTCGCCATCAGCCACTCGGCCCAGTGCTGCGCGATAGCATCCGATGCCTCGTTGTCGTTGCCATACTTGGGCAGGCGATTGAGGATGCGCTGGCGCAGCGGTTCGTGGCCCGCAAAGTCAGCCCGCAGAATGGCCCCCAACTCAGCAAGCGTCAGCTCGTGTGCCTCGTATACGAGGTGGCGCACGGCGAGCAGGCTATCCGTGAGGTTAGCCAGCCCGACCAGCGAGTTCTCCACCCAGTTGTAGCGTGCGCCGCCGCGGTCGTAGTCCAGCCCGCGCGCGAGGCAGTCATTGGTGAAGCAACTGACCAGCGGAAAGCCACCATATACCGTGCGGGCCTGCCAGATGCGATCCAAATCCGCAGCCGCCTGCGCAATCTGGCCGCGCAGGTTCGTCTGGACGCGCGCCTCGACTTCCTCATATGTTGTGGGCTCAGGCTCCGCACCGCTGGCGACTGCGTCGATCACCGCGTTGAGTGCGCCGGGCAGGTTGAAGTAGGGCGTGGCAACCCAGACGTTGGATGCGGCCACCGGCTTGATCTCGACGCAGGTGGAGTTCATGTAGTTGACGGAATCCGCAAAGGTGACGCCGTGCTCCATCAGGCCCGCGCTGATCTCCTCGTCGTTGAAGAACGCAGGATCCCCGCGGCCCGCGCCGAGCAGCGCCACGGCGAATTCCATCAACTCGGACGGCGTACCGCGGTGCCAGCACAGGCCCACGGTCGGGTAGCCCAGCCCCGTCACGATGCGCGCGGCCAGGCAGATATAGGTCAGGTCGTTGGTGATATCCCGACCCTCTGCATCGCGACCGCCCACCAGGACGGCAAGCGCCAGACCGGTGGACATAATGCGGTTGACGTTGATATACAGCTGGCAAATCAGCTCGAAAGCGGCCTGCCTGGTGATGCGTCCGGCTGCGAGGTCGGCCTCGTAGAACGGGCGCAGGGTGCGGTCGAGCCGGCCGGGGGAAGTCAGGTAGTGGCCCTCGCCCTGCCACAGCGCAACGATGGTCAGGAAGAGCAGCTGGATGGCCTCATGGAAGGTGCGGGGCGCCGCATGGCTGACGTGTCGGCAGATGGCGGCCATCTCCAGCCAGCGGAGCGATGTCTCGCTCAGGTCGACAGCCTGGGCTGAGCATGCATCGGAAACATGGAGGATGTATGTGGACACGCCATCCAGCGCAATCCGGCAGGCGGCATAGAAGGCGGCTTTTTCTGCATCGTCCGCGGCCGCAGTTGCGGCCCCTCGTTCGGCAATCTCGGCTTTAACGCCATCCAGACCAACCGCAAACAGCTTGTCGAAATCCGGATGCAGGTGGCCCGCGTCGCCTCCGGGGAAGGGCGGCATAGATGCGAGCGCCGTGCGCGCCGCTTCGAGGGCCAGGCTTTCTGCCTCGGTTGGCCGGCGGAAGCGAGGCCGGCCGACGATCCGCTCGCCGGGGTCGAGTTCCACCGGCATGGCGGCCAGCCGAGCCGCGACCATGCGGCCGCGCCAGACCAGCCACGGCTCATCGGGCGTGTGAAGCTGCCAGGCTGCCGCATCGCTGAGCAGGAGCTCCGGAATGGGCGGCATATCCGTCCCGACGCGCGTGTGGAAGGCCAGCGCGGCGGCACGCAGGGCAGCCAGGTCTGGCGGCAGGCGCAAGTCGAGCAGCTCCGGCGCGCCGGGAATCGTCAGGTATCGGGGCAGTGCCGGCACGGATGCCGCAGTTGGCTGCATGGCGCTTCCTCCATTTTGTTGCGCGGACAGTTACGAATATCGCGCGGGTTTACAAAAAAATGATGCTACAGCACTGGTGTCACGCACGCGCGGCCTCAGCCTCGTAGGTGCGCATCGTCGCCAGCTCGCGCGGGAGATGAACCGCGTAAGGCTCCCAGTCGATCCATTCGCCGCTCAGATAGCCGTCGTAGCCCTCGGCCCGGAGCAGCTGCACGGCATGGCGATGATCGATCGCGCCTGTGCCGACCGGCCGGAGTTGCAGTTCCCCGGCTACGTCGATGCCGTCATGGAAGTGGACGTGGCGGATCCAGGGCTTCAGGGCATGGTAGG
>DAOUGK010000409.1:0-3125 GCA_034429055.1 Anaerolineae bacterium
CCGAGGGCGTCTTGTCGGAGACGTAGACGAACGCCTGCTTCTCCGGGTCGTAGTAGCCGAGCAGCGAGGATGCCTGCGCGCCGGTGAGCAGCTTCGCCAGGTTCGCCGTGCGCTCGATGAGGCCGAGCAGTCGGAGCACGGCCTCGCCTTGCTTCAGCGCCTCGATGTCCTCGTCCGCCATTGCGGCCATCTCGTCTTCGAGCTCCGCCTGGGTGATGGCCTCGAACGGCACCGGCTTGACCGCCGGCAGCTCGCGCACCGCTTCGGCCTGCGCGCCCAGCGCGCGCACCTCATCTTCGCTCCAGGTGGCGTCATCGGCCGCGTTGCCGCCTTCCAGCGGCTCATAGGTCACGCGGGTGAGGAACCGCTCGCCATCGATCAGCCCCGTCATGTACTCGCGCAGCGGCCCGACGCCGGCAAAGGCCGCCAGGATCGGCTCGCCATCGCTGGTCACGGCACGCACGTGCGCGCCGTTGACGACGGGCGTCATACGCGGGGCGATCTGGCCCATGTAGCCGAGCGCCTGCAAGGCCGCGATGACGATGCGCTCCGAGTCCTCGCCCGGCTGACCCTTGACCTCGACCATCAGGCCCGTGCGGCCCACTGTCTTCTCGAAGCTGACGGTGACGGGCCGGCCGATGGCCGCCGGGATGCGCTGCGCCGCGAGTTCCTGCGCCTGCGCGTAAGAGAGCATGTACTTGCCCTGCAGCGCGGCCACCAGCTCCTGGAGCTGCGGCTCATCGCCCCGGTTGAGCTTCATATACTGCTCGAAGGCCTCAATGGCCGCGGGATAACGGTTCATCATATAGTGGGTGACGCCGAGGAAGAGCTGCGTGGTCGCATCGCTCGTGTCCTCCAGGCTGGTCAGCACGTCCAGCGCCTCCTGCGGCTGGCCCCCGCGCAGCAGCATCCACGCATACTGCCGGGCCATCGTCGCGTCGCTGGGGTCCAGCTCGTAGCCGGCGGCACACGCCTGGCGGGCCAGGTCTAGCCGGTCCTGGTCGATGTAGATGGAGCAGAGCGCATAGGCCGGCCAGCCCCAACTCGGCCACATAATGGCTGCCAGGGTGTATTCCTGTTGGGCCCGCGCCAGGTCGCCCAGATCATAGAAGTAGGAGCCGAAAACGGTGTGCTCTTGGCCGTCGCGGTGGCCGATGCGCATGGCGGCGATGTACATGTCGATGGCTTCGTCCGTCTTGCCGTCGGAGTACAGCACCTCTGCGACGCGCATGTAGCCCTGGAGGTAGTAGGGGTCGATGTCGATGGCCTGGCGGGCGTACTTCAGCGCGCCGGTCGTGTCGCTCAGGCACCAGCGCACCGAGCTGAAGAGCTCTAGCACCGGCACGCTGCGCGGCCACTGCTTTTGGAGCGTCTTCAACTCCGTCTCGGCGCGCGTGCAGTTGCCCGCTTCGTATAGTGCGCGAGCTAGCCCCAGACGCGTAAGGAAGTCGGCCGAGTCGATGCGGAGCGCGTCTTCGTAGCGCCCGATGGCTGCGGCGCTGCCTTGGGTGTAGCGGGTGATGTCGGCCAGCGCGCGTCGCGGCTCCACGGCCTCAGGGTGCGCCTCGCGCAGCTTGTTGAGCCGCACAACGGCATTGGCGTTGTCGCCCTTGTCCACGTCGCGCCACGCCAGGCCGATCTGCGCATAGCCATAATCAGGCGAGATTCTGACGACCCGGTCGTATTCGGCGGTCGACAGCGATGTTTCGCCGGCCTGAGCATAGATGTCACCAAGCAGGACGCGCCACCAGACCGACTGCGGCTCCAGTTCGACCGCCTGTTTCATCGCGTTGGCTGCACGGCCGAGGTCGCCGCGATCCCAGTGGACTTCGCCAAGTGCGCCGTATGCATACGCAGACTGCCCGTCCAGCTCCACCGCGCGCGCGGCTGCTGCCAGTGCGTCGTCCAGGCGCCGATCGAGACGATACGCATTGGCGAGCGCGGCTTGCGCCGCGGCATCGTCCTCCGCCAGGCTGACGGCCTGCTCAGCGGACGCCACCGCGTCGGTCACGAGGTTGAGGTCGACCTGCACGTCGGCCAGCGCGGCCCAGCCGGGCACGTAGGCTGGATCAAGCTCCACCGCCTGCTCTGCCGCGGCCAATGCGTTCCGCTGGCGGCCCATCTGCACGACGTAGGTGCGGCTCAGTCCGGTCAGCGCGGCAGCGGACCGGGCGTCGAGCTTGATCGCAGCCTGGAAAGCCTCCTCGGCGCGCGCGAAGTTGCTGGCCAGCAGCGCCTCTTCGCCTGCCGCGAGCAGGTCGGCCGCGGTCGCGGGCAGGGTCGGGGTGGCAGTAGGAGTTGGGGTCGGGGTGCGCGTCGGCGAGGGCGTCCGCGTCGGACGCACGGTCGCGGTCGGGCGCGGCGTCGGCGTGTCATCGGCGGAGGCGAGAGGTGCAGCCGGCAGGAGGCTGCCGGCCAGCGCCAGCAGCAGCACGATATAGATGAAGCGCGCCGGCAGACGGTGCGCGCGTCCGGTGGAGAGATGCATCTTTGCCCCCAAGTAAGCGAGTATTGGTTGTCACCGACGGTAACACTATACCCTATGACGTTGTTAAGTGTGAAAAGTTTCGCGCGGGCCACGAACAATGTGAAGCGGCTGTGAGGTAGCCACAGAGGTCACAGAGATGAGGCTGTCATCATCTCGTTCTCGTCTCTGAGTCCTCGGTGCGCTCTGTGGCTGCGGCCGTTACTCGAACAGCCGCCGTACGACCTCGCGCGGGGTGTTCTCCAGGACATCCACGTTATCGCTGATCTGGTCGATGCCGCCGGTTGGAGGACGTTCAGCCAGCCGGCGCACCTCCGGGTCGGTGATCTCGGCCAGCAGCGCAGTCGCGAACCGTTCGCCGCCGATGACGGGGAAGGGGCGCGACCAGAAGGGCGCGCGCGTGGCGCGCAGCGGCGGTGTGAGCCCGAGGGCGTTGTGCTTGGCTGCAAGATACTCGGTGGCCGTTGCGAGGTGGTCGCCGCGCGCCTGCCACGTTTCCGCCGCGAGGACCTCGTGCAGCACCGGCGCGAGATCCGGCCCCGCGTGCAGCCGCATGAACGCAGTGCCGAACCACTTGGGATAGGGCGCATACTCTCGCTCCATCAGGAAGCAGAGGGTCATCACATCGTGCACGAGTCGG
>DAOUGK010000410.1:0-4225 GCA_034429055.1 Anaerolineae bacterium
AGGGCGCTATGGTCCTGGTGCGCGACGAGCGCAAGGGCCTGCCGCTCGACATGCAGGCGCTCCTGAGCGCGGCTGAGGCGCGTGCATGAATCGCGTTCCTGCGACGCGGCCGCACATCCCGCCGCCGCGGGTGGATCCGGCTGCGCTGCCGCCGGCCATCCGAACAGCGGAGCCGGGATCGTTTGCGCGCAACACGCTGGCGGTGCGCGTTCCGGCCATCCTGCGCGACACGCAGGCGGCCACTGTCTATCCGCCGGAGATCCAGGCCGCGCTGGATGAGCTGCACGCGGAGCTGACCGGCGGGGTCATCTGCGGGCTGCACGAAACTGCGCCCGATGCGGCCTTCTGGAATGACACGGCCGCGGCCTACCTGGGCCGGTCCTGGCTCGATGTGCCGTGGTACTGGGCCGAGGCTTACTTCTACCGGCGGCTGCTCGAGGCCGTGCGTTACTTCCAGCCAGGGCCGTGGCAGGGCGTGGACCCCTATGCGCGGACGAAGCGCCGTGAGTGGGCCGCGGAGGCCGCACCCGCCGCGGTCGGCGCGCTCCTGGAGGCGCTTCCGGACGATGTCGAGGCGCGGTTCGAGACCCTGCTGCACGCCAGCCTGTGGGGCAACCGCACCGACCTCAGCTACATGGTCGCGGCGCATCTCGGCGCAACGGGCGGCCCGGACGCGGAACGCGCCAACCTGTTGGTGGATGATGCGGAGCAGGTCTGGCAACACATGCTGCGGCACAGCGAGGGCCGGGTTGATCTGCTGGCCGATAACGCCGGAACCGAGCTATTGATGGATGTGGCGCTGGCCGACTACTTGCTGGTGAGCGGGCTGGCCGCCGAAGTTCACTTTCACCTGAAGCCGTGGCCATTCTTCGTGTCGGATGCGGTGCCGGCGGACCTGGTGGACGGCCTCGATGCGCTGCTGGCGGCGGGCGGTGCGGGGGCAAAACTGGCGCGGCGGATGGACGGGCATCTGACCGCGGGCGCGCTGACCGTCGCCACGCACTGGTTCAATGCGTCGAGCCTGTTTTACTATGAGCTGCCGGACGATTTGTACGTTGCGCTGGCCGCGGCGGACCTGGTCATCGTCAAGGGTGACGCCAACTACCGGCGGCTGCTGGGCGATGCGCACTGGCCGTATACGACGCCCTTCGCCGCGGCGGTCAGCTATTTCCCGGCGCCGGTCGTGAGCCTGCGCACGCTGAAGTCGGAGGTGGCTGTCGGGCTGGCAGCCGGTCAGGCCGAGCGGCTCGCAGGAGAGGATCCGGCCTGGCTGGTCAACGGCCGCCGCGGGTTGATCCAGTTTGCGGAGAACAGCGGCGCGTAGGCACGGTTCGACCACGGAGTACGCGGACCACGCGGAAGAACGGCTTCTTCGGAAGTTATCCTTCCGCGTGGTCCGCGTCTTCTGCGGTAGTTCTTACAGCCGCCCGCCGATGACGCGCGGTGAGGTGGGGCCGGGGCTGCCGCTGGCCGGCTCGATCGTGACGCCCAGCGCCTCATAGGCGTCCAGCGGCTGCGCGAGGTCCATCAGTAGCAGGCCGTACCCCTTGGGTGACACCTGGAAGAGGCCGCCGCTGTCGCGCTCGCCGTTGCGGATGAGCCACACCTGGTAGGCCATGCCTTCGGGCAGCGCGGGCATGTCATAAACGCACAACAGCACCCATCCCACCCCGCCCGGTGCGTAGATCACCCCGGCAGCATGGCTGGCTTCGTCATCCGCGTACAGCGTTGCCGTCGGGACCGGCGAAGCCGCATTGATCGCGGCAACCTGGGCCGCTACCTGTTCCTCCAGCCTGCCGAGCCGGCCAAACCAGTAGACGTTCGTCAGCACCAGCGCCAGCAGCGCGGCCGCAACCAGCGGCCAGGCGAGCCGCGCGCCAACCCGTTGCCAGAGACCGGCCAGACCTGTGCGTGCAGCCGGGCGGCCGCTGCGGGCGAGCCGCCGCGCCAGGTGCGCGCCGGCATCTGCCGGAGCGAAGCTGCCCGGCGCGGTGTAGAGCAGCTCGTCGGAGAGCGCGCGGTAGCTGGCGAGCAGCGCGCGGCATTCGCCGCAATGCCGGAGATGCTCGGCCACCTGGCGCGTCTCGACGGCGTCCGTGGCACCGAACGCATAGGCCGGGATCAAGCCCTGGTACTCCTCATGGGGCATGTCGACCGGGTCTGTCGCTGTCGCAAAAACCTTGCCCATGCTGCTATCCTGGCGCCGGTTCCCGGCGCGGTCAGAGACCGGCCTGGGCCGGTCTACCGCTACACATTGCGGACCGGCGCACTGCACCTGAAATGGAGCATTGACGGCGATCGGTCCGCACCTGGAATTTACTGATGGGTTGCTTTCTATTTCTATATACGCCGTGGCAACCAACCGTGGATCACTCTGGTCGCGGGAAATCAACGCTTTGCATGCGGTATCTTTCACAGCGGGTTTTCCCGCTAACGTGATCCAGCCGCAGGGCGGGTTACGTAGTTTTCATCAAGTGCCAGTGTAGTCGGGTCGCAGTGAAGCTGTAGTTCCGCAGACTTAGGGCTCGTAAAAGAACAAGTTCCGCCGCCGGCACGGTCGGAGACCGGCCAGAGCAGGAAGTAATACTTTTACAGACCCTTAGTGTCTATCCGAGACCGGCCAGAGCGAGAGCTGCAGTTCTGCAGACTTAGGTGTATAGGAGGCAATTGATGTTACGCAAGTATATCGTAGTGTTGCTGGCAGTCGCGTTGTTTGCCGCCCTGGCAACCACCGCCTGGGCCGCCAACGAGCGCAACTTTATCGCTCAACTCTCGGGTGAAAACGCGGGTCACCCCGAATCGCCCGCACGCGGCGTCACCATTTTCCACCTCAACAAGGCCGGCGATGAGCTGTCCTATAAGCTGATCGTGGCAAATCTCGATAACGTGACCGTCGCCCATATCCACCTGACGCCCGCGCCTGGGCCGGTGGTCGCCTGGCTGTATCCGGATGCACCTCCGACCGGCACCCCGCCTTCCTCCTGGATTCCGGGCACTTTCAGCGGTGTCTTGTTCGAGGGGGTCATCACGCAATCAGACCTGGTCGGCCCGCTGGCGGGCATGACGCTCGATGACCTGTTGACCGCCATGCGCACCGATGGGGCGTACGTCAACGTGCACACCAACGACTTCGTGGCCCCGATCAATACCGGGCCCGGCGACTTCCCTGCCGGTGAGATCTCCGGCACGATCATGCAGCACGGCGGTCCGATGGACTGAGAGGACACAGGCATCCTGAGCGGGTGAGCCGGCCAACATAGTTGACGACGAATGACCAGTCGAAGGGTGCGCCGCGAGCTTCATCGACCAGGCCGCATCCTTCGACTGGTCTTGTGCCTTCCCCGTGCTTGCGCCGTTCACCCGCTCTGGATGCTTCCCGGTTCTTGCAAGGCCCGTCTGTCCTGCGACAGGCGGGCCTTTGTGCGCCCTGATGCGCCCGAAATCGTTTGTGCTGGACTACACAAGTATGTGCGAATCTTGACAAGCTGCATGGTCAGGGGTATGGTGAGCTTGTTCGTTTATAAAGTACCGGTGAGGAGGAACCATGCAGAAGAAGCTATTTGTGGTATTCGGTTTGCTGGTTGTCCTGGCGCTGGTCGCGGCATGTGGCGGCGGCGGCGAGGCATCCGGGACGGGCAGCGGGGCTGCAGGCAGCGCGAGCAACGGGGAAGTGCTGTTCAAGCAGGCGCTCGTCGGTCAGAACCCCGGCTGTGCGACGTGCCATTCCGTGGACGGCACGCAACTGGTCGGGCCAACGCTGCAAGGCATCGCGGGCCGGGCTGCCTCGCGCGTGCAAGGCGAGAGCGCCGATGAGTATCTTCACAAGTCGTTGGTCGAACCGAATGCCTACGTGGTGGAAGGCTATGTCGAAGGCGTCATGCAGTCGTACAAGGATCTGAGCGAAGCCCAGCTCAACGACCTGGTGGCGTATCTGGTGACGTTGAAGTAGGCCGGCTCCCCCAGCTGCCGGAATCGAATGTGAGAGTGGAGTTCGCATTCGCAGATGCGAACTCCTCTTCGTGTCATCGAACCATCACTTTATCCCTGGCTCATCCAGCCATAGTCCGCGCAACTTCTCCAATCCCAATCGCAGACGGCTTTTGACCGTGCCGAGCGGCAGGCCCAGGTATTCGGCCAATTCGCTGTGGGTCAGGCCGGCAAAGTAGGCCAGTTCGATGATTTGGCGCTGGTCGGGCGGCAACTGCGTTAGGAGCAGGCGCAGATG
>DAOUGK010000411.1:0-12998 GCA_034429055.1 Anaerolineae bacterium
ACGTTCGTCACATCCCAGCGGAAGGTGACGCACTCGCCCTGGTTGATCGTCGTGCGATCCGCGGAGAAGCTGATGCCCGCCACGGCCGGCGGCGGTGGCGGCGGCGTGGGCGTGGGCGGTGCAGGGACGCGGATGCCGACCCAGACCGTCTGCCCGAAGCGCACGCCCTCAGTGTTGGTCATTTGCCAGAAGCCCTGGTAGACGCCGGGAGCCTGCGGCGCGGTCAGCGGGACGCTGATATCGATCGTCTGGCCCGGCAGCACGATCCGGCCCACCGGCACCGGCTCGCCGCCCATGCGCGCGGCCGCACTATTGCCGCGGACGTAGGTCAGCGCGAAGTCGGCGGTCCAACTGCAGTTGCCGGAATTGCGCACGCGCCAGGTCTTGGTGAAGTTCTGACCCCGGCGCAGCGAAGGCGGCGCCTTCATATTCCGGTCGTCATAATTCAGGTCGGCCACATAGGCCAGGCCGTCGGTGCAGGGCACCGGCGTGGGCGTGAACGCGGGCGTCGGTATGGGCGTCGGCGTTGCAGGCTGCGTCACCGGTTGCACATCCAGGTATTCCCCGGCAAGCTGCCTCATGACGCCCTGCGCCTGCAGCGCAGCCAGCGCGCGATTGAGTTCCACGCGCAGCGACGAACCCTTACGAACCGCAATGGCATAGACCTGCGGATACAGTCCCTCCCCCACCAGTCTGACGTTGCCGCGGGCTGCGAAGGTGCGCGCGGGCTCGAGGTCGAGCATCGCGACATCGAGCAGTTCATCTTCGAGGGCCCATACCATCTCCTCAGGACGGATGTAGGCCATCAGGTTGGGGGCAGGCATCAGTCCAGTGTCCACCAGCGTCTCCTGCAGAAACGTCTGATAAACGGATCCAACCTGCACACCCACCTTGAGCTGAGCCAGGTCATTGATATCCTTGATACTGAACGGCGCATCTGGCCGCGCGAGCAGCCCATCGCGGCCCACATAGTAGGTGTTGGTGAAATCCACCTCGGCCAGACGCTGCGGCGTCAGCGAGATAGCTGCAATGGCGGCATCGACCTGGCCCAGCTTGAGTGCGCTGAGCAGGCCCTCGAACGCGAAATCATTGAACTCGATCTTCACATCCAACTGGCCCGCCAGCGCTTCCATGAGCGCAATATCGAAGCCGGTCGGTGCAAAGGTATCGCTATAGCCGGAGAACGGCGGATTGTCGAGGGAGGTGCCGACGAGAATCTTGCCCGCAGCCTTCACCCGCGCCAGATCATCATTCGCGGTGCGCGTCGGCACCCGTGTGGGCGGCGGCACCGTCGCGACCAACCGAGGCGTCGCCTGCTGCGCCGCCGCTGATCCGGTCGGGCCGGCGGCAACTGCAATCGCAGTCAGACCTAGCAGAGCTACAACGAGCAGCAGCACAAAGACCGGTCGATTCTTCATGGTCGTGGTCCTCCTGATCGTACTCAGTGTCTATCCGAAAACCCGCTGGGACCGGTCTCTGACCGTGTCCCCTGGCTCGGTTGTGCAACCTCTGGTTGCCGAGACCGGCCAGAGCAATTCTCGGATAAAGTCTTAGCTTTCATATGGATGACCTCCTGCGGAGCTCAGTTGTCTACCTGCTGCACCAGAATCTCAACCTGGTCAGTGAGGGCGCCGCCGGTAATCACGCGCAGCAGGTCGGGGTTCGTCCAGGTTGTCGCGCCGCCCTCGCTGATGCGCGCCACCAGCACATAGACGCCGTCCGGATTAATCTGCGACAGATCGTACTCGACCGAGAATGGAACAGGGACCTGCTGGCCGTTCGTCTCGATGCGCTGCTGGCCGATAACCATCGCGGGTGCATCGGCACGCGAGATGTCCAGCAGCTCCACCTCGACCACGGCATCCGGGGGCAGCGCGATGCGCGGACGATAGGCAACCTGCCCGGTGATGGTCGTAATCGCACCAGCCTGGGCCGGTGCAGGTTCCTCGCTGGTGAGCGCCGCAGCAGAGGACTCTGCGGCAGCGGCCGGCTGCTTGGCCTGCGATTCGCTCAACGCGGCGGGAGCCTCCGCCTGGGGCGGCACGGCAACACAGCCCGCAGTCAACGCGGCAACAGTCATCAAGACAAGGCATAGAAGTCGAATCCGGTTTCGCATCATCTGAGCAATCCTTTCCATGATGTGCCAGGCACGTCAGCAGTGGCAAAGGCCAGCTTATGCAACCATATCCTATAGAATGGGCGCACGAACCGCAGTAAGATGTCGTACAGCTAACGGGGTCGGCTAACCAAACGAAATTGACGTTACGTCCAGTCGGGGCTATACTTTGCAGGATTGACCTCCGGTGACACACTCGATAACCTGTTATTCCTTCTTTGAGGTGATTCGTGATCAACGGTGAACGTTTGGTGCAAACCTTCCTCGACCTGGTGAGAATCGACAGCCCATCCGGCCAGGAAGAGGCCATCAGCCGCGAGCTGGCGCGGCGCTGCGCGGCGCTCGGCGCGCAGGTAGAACAGGACGAACACTGGAACGTGATTGCGCGGTGGAACGCCACGGATAGCGCAGCCGACCCGGTGCTGCTGAGCGCACACATGGACACGGTGGGCCAGGACACCGGCATCAAGCCGGAGATCCGCGACGGGGTGATCTACTCCGACGGGACCACCATCCTGGGCGGCGATGACAAATCGGGCGTGGCGACGATCCTTGAGGTCGTGGCATCGCTGCGCGAGGACGGCCGGCCGCATCCGCCGCTGGAAGCCGCCATCACCATCGGTGAAGAGGTGGGGCTGCGCGGGGCCAGGCTGCTCGACAAGGGCAAGCTGACCGCGCGGCGCGGCTACGTACTGGATGCCGGCGGGCCCATCGGCGGCATCGTGACCAGCGCGCCCAGCCAGGATTCGCTCGAAGCGTGGGTGCACGGCAAGAAGGCCCACGCCGGCGCGGAGCCGGAGAAGGGCATCAACGCGATCCGCGTCGCGGCGGAAGCCATCCTGGCGATGCCCCTGGGCCGCATTGACTTCGAGACCACGGCCAACGTCGGCATCATCCAGGGCGGCGAGGCCACGAACATTGTGCCGGACAAGGTTTACCTGAAGGGCGAGGCGCGCAGCCGGGACGACCTGAAGCTGGCCGCGCAGACCGCGGCGATGGCCGCCGCGCTGCACGACGCGGCCGAGCACAACAGCACCCACGTCGAGCTCAAAGTCAAGCGCATGTACACGACCTACAAGCTGGCGGATGACCATCCCGTCGTGGCGACGGCGGCGGATGCGGCCCGGCGGCTCGGCTTCACGCCGGCCATCAAGGCGAGCGGCGGCGGCACGGATGCCAACATCTACGCGGAGCACGGCATCCACTGCGCCATTCTCAGCACCGGCATGGCCGACGTACACACGACCCACGAGCACATCGCGATTGCCGACATGGTTGACGGCGCCCGGCTGCTTGAAGAAGTTGTGGCAAACTGCTGAGGTTTCAGAAAACGGGTTTGACGGCGAAGCCGCGCTTCCCACACAAACCCGTTTTCTCTCTGGCAATATAGGAGTTCCTCTGTGCGAGCCTTCGTCGTGGCGTGGCGGTCCCTCGTCACCTTCTACAATGAACTGTTCTTCCTGGTCGGCATCAACCTCATCTGGTGGGCGACCGGCGGCATTTTCGTCCTGGTGATGGCGCTGCTGGGGTGGCCGCTGTTCGTAGCAAACGGGCCCTGGTGGTTGGCTCCCCTGCTCGCGATTCCGGCAGGCCCGGCGACGGCTGCCCTGGCGGTCGTTGCACGGCGTTGTGCGCGGGACATACACGTGGATCGTTCATACTATTGGGATGGCTTCCGCAAGTACTGGAAACAGGCGCTGGGCGTGAGCGCGATCGGCATGGGCGGGCTGTCGCTGCTGCTGCTGAACCTGCTGTTCTACCTGGGGCAAGGCAACACGGTGCTGCAAATCGTCGCGTTCCTGTGGCTGTACATCATCATCTTCTGGCTCGCGATGCAGATTTACATCTACCCGGTCCTGGTCAGCCTCGAAAAGCCGACCGTGCTGGGGGCGCTCAAGACTGCGGCGCTGGCAGCCTTCGCCAACCCGCTCTACAGCCTGCTGCTGCTGGTCGTGGCGATCGTGTTGACGGTCGTGTGCGTGGTGCTGGCAATGCTCGTGCTGTTTGCCTGGCCTGCGCTGATGGTGCTGTTGGGCCAGCACTCGCTGCGCCTGTTTCTGGAGCGCCTCGGCATCAAGGTGGATGACGACAGCTACGGCAGCAACGCCTGAAGGAGTGGACGCAGGGCATCCTTCGACTGGCGGCAGTTCGTCACCGGCCTTGCGCCGCTCACCCGCTCAGGATGCCTTCACGATCACTCGTTACTCGTTACTCATTACTCGTTACTCATCCGCCCCAAACACCTTCGTAATCTCGTCCACCGCAAACACCGGCCACGCGACCGGCGCGCCGTCGCGCAGAGCAACCAGGCCCGCGTCCGGCGGCGTGAGCCGGCCGATGACCGCGGTCGGGTAACCCGCCGCGCTCAGGGTCGCACGTGCAGCCGCCGCGTGCGGCTCAGCCACAATCAGCAGAATCGCGCCCGAAGCAATCGTGCCGAGCGGGTCCAGGCCAAACTCGCGGCAGAGCGTCGCGCTCTCCGGCAGGATCGGGATGGCATCCAGGTTAACCGCCATCCCCGTGCCCCCGGCCCGCGCAATCTCCAGCAGGCCGCTCAACACCCCACCCTCGGTCGGGTCGTGCATCGCGTGGACGCCGGGCAATTCTGCCGCAGCGAGCGCGGGCGCGACCACGCTGATGCCCGGCTCGTGCAGGAACCGCTGACAGCGCGCGATGAACTCGGGCGTGTAGCCGCGCGCAGCCAGCACATCTGCGCGCTCCAGCGCGATCAGGGCGGTCCCTTCGATGGGCACAGTCCTGACGAGCAGTACCGTATCGCCCGGCTGCGCGCCGCGCTTCGTTAACAAGCGCTCCCGCGTCACCTCACCGAGCATCGTCCCGCAGACGAGCGGGCGGTTCAGCCCAACGGTGATCTCCGTGTGGCCCCCGGCCAGGCTGGCGCCCAGCGCCGCGCAGGCCCGGTCGATCTGGTCGAAGATGGCCTCGGCCATTGCCGCGGTTGCCCGGCCGGCGGGGAGCAACACCGTCGCCATGAACCAGCGCGGCTGCGCGCCCATGACCGCGATGTCGTTCGCGTTCACGTTGACCGCGTACCAGCCGATCTCGCTCGTCGCAAAGGTGATGGGGTCGGTCTTGGCGACGAGGCAGCGATCCCCGAAGTCGAACACGGCCGCGTCCTCACCGCCGCGCGGCCCAACGATGATGCGCGGGTCATCCGGCGCAAAGCGGGTCAGGAGCTGGTCCAGGAGGGCCAGGGGCAGCTTGCCGGCAGGCAGAAGGTCTTTCGTGTCAGGCATGGCTGCGAGTATAACGAACGTGCGCGGGTGTGTCAACGTGCCCGGCAGGAATCCTGATCGTCGGTGGAGTCGAGGCTTTAGCCGGATTGGCGGTGAACGCAGACAGCCTGCCTGACCGGCTGAAGCCTCGGCTCCAATTCCCATCGTGCAGCGTCTGGAGCCCCTGCTCCTGAAGGTTACGCTTGTATCCGTATCCCAGGTGACCTATAATCTCTGCACCTGGAGAGGGAGCAGGCGGACGGATGGCAGAAGAACGCACAACAGAGCAGATACGCATCGTGCGGCAGCGCGACCACGTGGTTGTGGACGGCGAGCGCATCGGGTATGCGCTCCATTGCTATGACGCCCGCACCGGTACAGAACGAGCCGCCAACCAGGCCCGGCACGCACTGGATGGTGCCCTGATCGTCGTACTGCCCGGCCACGGCCAGAGGGCCCTTTCATCGGCCCTCGTGCTGGCCGAGAGCGCCCTGCACGGGCGGGCGGGCGTCGCCTGGCTGGCCGACATCGACCCGCCCGCGGGCGGTGACCCGGCCAGGGCGCTGGCGCTGACTGTCATCATCGCTCGCCATTGGGCTGCGCTGGATGCTGGCGAAGCGCCTCCGCCGGGAGGGATTGTGCTGGTCGGCTGGTCACACGGCGGAGCCGAGGCCCTGCGCGCGGCGGCCTGCGCAGCAGAACTGACGGCTGCGGCAGTCGCGCTATGCGCGGCGGGACTTATCGAGCGCGAGCCGCAGGAACTCGTCGCCAGTTTCGCAGGCGAAGTGGCCCGCATCGCCCTGGCCGCGCTGAAGCAGGGGCCGGCCGCTGCCGGGCAGGCCGTGCGCGTGGGCCTCGATATCACAGGCGGCATCGGGGGCGACCTCCTGCGCACGCGTTCACCGCGCCGCGTCGTGGAGGATGCCTGTTGGGCCGCGTCCAAAGTTCCGGGGCCGGAGTTTCGCTATCCGGGCCCCGTGGCCCTGTTGTTTGCCAAGGACGACACCGTGATTCGCTGGCAGGCAGTCTTTCCGGGCTGCCGCACACCCGCGGAGATTCCCGCCGCGCTTCCGGCTTACCGGCGCACGGACTTTCCTTGTGCGAGCAGCCTGGCCGTGCGCGTGCTTCCCGGCAATCACCTGTCGCCCGGCATCGATCCCGCGTATACCCGCGCGGTGCTCGCGCTGACCGGGCAATTGCGCACCGAATTGCGCACCGAATTATGAAGCCGCAGCAACCACAAATGGCGCACAATCGCGCAGTTTGGAGTCGAGGCTTTGGCCGGATAGGTCGTGTACACTCAATGACGGCCTAACCGGCCAGAGCGGTTTTTCGGATAGACACTAAAGCCCCGACTCCGCCTACACTTGGATTTCCTGGTGAAGCAGTCCCCCACGTTGCAGCCTGACGCAATGAGCGATATCATAGGCCCGTAACTGCCAAATCATCCGCGGGAGTGATTGCGTGAACAAGTCCACCTCGCCGGGCATGATTGCCCTGGTCGCCGTACTTATCGCCCTGACGGTCGTGCTCACCAAAGTCGTGCAGATTCCCATCCCCGCATCGCAAGGCTACTGGAACCTGTCCGACGCCGCGACCTCGTTCGCCGCGTTTGCCTTCGGCCCGCTCGTGGGCTTTGCCGCCGGCGGCATCGGCACGGCCATCGCGGACCTGTTGAGCGGGCCGTATGCCATCTGGGCACCCATCAGCCTGTTGGCCCACGGGCTGCAGGGCGCCGTCATCGGCCTGCTGGCGCGGCGCACGCGGGTCCTCTCGAAGCTCATCTTCGCGTACGCCGCAGGCGCGTTCGTCATGGTGGCGGGTTATCTGCTGGGCGGGACGATCCTCAAGGGCTGGGAAGCCGCGTTGGCAGAAGTGCCCTTCAACGCGGTGCAGGCCATCGTGGGAGGGGTCGTAGGCATCCCCCTGTACCTGGCCGTCCGCGCGGCGTACCCGGCCATCGACCGCATGGGCCGCCGCCAGACCTGGACAGAGTAGGCGCGGCGTGACAGACGACACGGGCGGCGCGGTGGCACGGTCAGGAGACCGGCCACAGCTTGACCGGCCACAGCAAGGCGCGCCGGTCGTGGAGGTGCGCGAGCTGACGTTCGCCTATGCCGAGCAGCCGCCCGTGTTCGACCGGTTCTCGTGGACCGTGCGCGCCGGCGAGGCGTGGTGCATCATCGGCCCGTCGGGCTGCGGCAAGAGTACGCTGCTCTATCTTGTCGCCGGGCTGCGCCAGCCGCGCGGGGGCACGATCCTCGTCGACGGGCAGCCGGTGCCCCGGCCGCGCGCCACCACCGGCCTCGTCTTGCAGGACTATGGCCTGCTCCCCTGGTCGACCGTCTGGGAGAACGTTGCGCTGGTCATGCGCATGGGCCGCTTCTACGAGGGCAAGCGCGAGAGCCGCGCCGCCCCGCGACCTTACCCGCGTGCCGATATCACTCCCGAACAAGTCAACCACTGGCTCGCCCGGCTCGGCATTGCGGAGGTGCGCGACAAGTATCCCGCCCAAATCAGCGGCGGCCAGCGCCAGCGCACGGCGATTGCGCGCAGCCTGCTCCAACAGCCCGACCTGCTGCTGATGGACGAGCCGTTCTCCTCGCTCGACGCGCTCACGCGCGAGGACCTGCAGCGGCTCACCGTGGAGCTGCGCCAGGAGACCGGCGTGACCACCATCGTCGTGACGCACATCATCGAGGAAGCCGCGTACCTGGGCCAGCGCATCCTGGTGCTGGGCCGGCCGCCCAACACCCATGCGCGCATCGTGGAGAACCCCGGCGCGGGCGATGTCGCGTACCGGGGCCAGCCGGCGTTCTGGCAGAAGTGCGCGGAGCTGCGCGAATTGTTAGTGGGCCTGTAGGAATGTGCTATGCGCCGCCGTGACCTGGCCCTTGCCACGCTCGTGCTGCTGCTCCTCTGGCAGTTACTGAGCTGGCTCATCCGCTCCGAGGTGCTGCCGGGGCCGTGGGAAGTCGGGCAGGCGCTCGTCGCGGCCCTCCCGCGGGGGCTGGCGCGCCATTTCGTCGTCAGCCTGTGGCGCGTCGTCGCGGGCATCGTCATCTCCATGCTGCTCGCCACGCCCGCCGGCCTGGTACTCGGCCAGAGCCGCGCTTTGGACCGCATCTTCGCGCCGATGGTCTACATCGTCTACCCCATCCCCAAGATCGTGTTCCTGCCGGTCATCCTGCTGCTGCTCGGCATCGGTGACACGAGCAAAATCTTCATCATCTTCCTGATCCTGTTCTTCCAGATTCTGGTGGTCGTGCGCGACCAGGCCAGCGCGCTGCGCCCGGAGCTGATCTATTCCGTGCGCTCGCTGGGCGCGGGGCGCCGGGGCCTCTTTCGCTTCGTCTACCTGCCCGCGACCGTGCCCGCCGCGCTGACTGCGCTGCGCGTGAGCATCGGGACGGCCATTGCCGTCCTCTTTTTCACTGAAACGTTTGCCACCACCTCCGGCCTGGGCTATTATATTATCGTCGATAGCTGGGGCCGGCTGGCTTACGCCGATATGTACGCGGGCGTCGTAGCGATGAGCCTGCTGGGGCTGCTGCTCTATTTCGTCGTGGACCGGCTGGAGCGCCGCCTCGCACCGTGGATGTTCGTGCGGGAATAACCATATGGATTTCCAGACCTTCGGGGTTTGTGAAACCCCGAAGGTCTCATACCCTGAGGAGTCACCCTTGTCCAGGCAGCCACCCTCCGTCCTGCCGCCGCCCGATGAGAAGCGCAGTTACGTGCGCGGGATGTTCACCGCGATTGCCCCGCGCTATGACCTGATGAACCGGCTCATGACGCTCGGCCGCGACGGCATCTGGCGGCGCACAGTCGTGCGGCTGTGCGCGCTGCCCTGCGGGGGGCGCCTGCTCGATGTTGCGACCGGCACGGGCGATATCGCGTACGAGGCGCTGCAGCTCGACCCCACGCTGCACGTCGTCGGGCTGGACCTCACACGCGAGATGATGCTCTACGGCCAGGGGAAACACCCCGGCCTGGCCTTTCCCTTCACCGAAGGGGACGCGCTGGCGCTGCCGTTCGCAGATGAGACGTTCGACGCGGCCTGCTCCGGCTTTATGATGCGCAACGTCACTGATATCCGTCTCGCTTTTGCCGAACAAGTGCGGGTCGTCAAGCCGGGCGGCCGCGTGGTCTGCCTGGAAATCACCCTGCCGCGCACGCCGGTGTTCGGCGCGCTGTTCCGGTTCTACTTCTTCAAACTCGTGCCGCTCCTGGGCGGCATCATCAGCGGCCGCCGCGAGGCCTACACCTACCTGCCCCACTCTGCGCTGGCCTTCCCGCGGCCCGCGGCCCTGGCCGACATCATGGCCGCCGCGGGCCTGCACGACATTCACTATCGCCTGGCGATGCTGGGCACGGTGGCTGTCCACTGGGGAACGAAGTAGTCTGATTGGCTGCGCCGGCCCACATGCCCGGGCTGGCCCCGCCGACCGACAGGAGCAGTCTATGATCGGTCAATGGATGAAACGGGATGTCGTCTCCGTGTCGCCGCACACGACAGTCCTGGAAGCCGCGCGCCTGATTGTGGACCGGCATGTCGGGACCCTGCCGGTCGTGGACGAACAACAGGCACTCGTCGGCATTGTCCGGGTCGAGGACATCCTCGGAACCTTTATGCCGGATTTCGTGCGGCTGATGGCCGACTTCGACTTCGTGCGTGACTTCGGCGTGCTGGAGAGCCTGGTGCCGCACGACACACCGGGCCTCGCACCGCAGACAATGCGGGATCTGATGCAGGAGCCGGTGGCCGTCGAACAGACCTCCGGCCTGTTGCGCACGCTGGCGATCATGACCAAGCACGACATCCGCGACCTTCCGGTCATCAACCAGGCCGGCGCGCTGGTGGGCATCGCATCCCTGGTGGATATCGCCACGGCTTTCCTGGCCTCCTGGACCGCCGAAGGGAGCGACCGATGACGCTGGGGCAGGTCAGCGCGACACTCATCTTCCTGCTGACCTTCGCCGGCATCATGGCCGAGCGCGTCCACCGCACCATCGTTGCCATGCTGGGCGCAGCCGTCATGTTGATTGTCGGGATGCTCATGGGCTTCTACAGCCAGGGGCAGGCGCTGGCGGCCATCGACTTCAACACCCTGGGGCTCCTCTTCGGCATGATGCTGCTGGTGCGCCTGCTCGAACAGACCGGCTTCTTCGAATACATTGCCATCCGCATCAGCAAACGTTCCGGCGGGCGGCCGTGGCTCCTGCTGCTCATCCTGGGCGGCACGACGACCGTGCTCTCGATGTTCTTGGACAATGTCACGACCATCGTTCTGATCGTGCCTGTATCGATCCTGATTGCCGAGATCCTGGGCCTCAACCCCATCCCGTTGCTCATGGCCGAGGCGCTGCTCTCCAACATCGGCGGCGTTGCCACTCTCGTTGGCGACCCACCCAACGTCCTCATCGGCTCCGCTGCGAGCCTGAGCTTCGTGAGCTTCCTGACCCACCTGGGCCCGATCGTGCTGGTCACCTGGGTGGTGGCCGTTGCGATTCTCTACTTCGCCTTTCGCCGTGAGCTGGCCGAACGGCCGCGTCACCTGGATGCGTTGACCGGCCTGAACGAAAATGAGGCCCTCCGCGAGCCGAAGAACGCCATCCGCGTGCTGATTACACTGGGCGCAGTCATCCTGTTCTTCTTCCTCGAAGGCCTGCTGCACCTGCAGCCGGCCCTGATTGCCCTGGTCGGCGCCGCGGCGGCGCTGATGTGGCTGCAACCGGATATCGATGAAACCCTGCGCCATGTCGAGTGGAGCGTCCTGGTCTTCTTTGCGGCCCTGTTCGTCCTGATCGGCGGCCTGGATGCATCGGGCGTGCTGCACCGGACCGCAGGCTTACTGGCCGGACTGGCTGAAAATACGCCGCTGGTGGCGAGCCTGGGCCTGCTGTGGAGCGCGGCCGCGCTGTCGGCCATCGTGGACAACATCCCCTTCACCATCGCGATGATTCCCGTCATCGAGGACCTCGGCGGCATGGGGCTTGTGATTATGCCTTTCTGGTGGGCGCTGGCGCTGGGCGCGGGGCTGGGCGGGAACGGGACGCCCATCGGCGCGACGGCCAATGTGCTGACCGTGACCCTGAGCGCGCGCACGCGTACGCCCATCACGACAAAGGTCTGGCTTCGCTCCGGCCTGCCAGTCACCGTGGCAACCTGCCTCGTCGCCAGTCTCATCTTTGCTCTGCTCTGGTCGCGCATGCAGATACCCTAGAAATTCGTATCGCCCATTTCTGGTCAGTTGTGCTATAATCTGAGAGTCAGGACTTTTGTGGAGAGGAATACCATGACGACGGCCAACAGCAGTTCCAGCACTGGCGATCCTGCGGCCACAGCCGGCGAGGCAGCAAACGTCGCCGCGGACCTGGCTGCGCTCCTCGATATCGAAGTCGCGGCGGCCGAGACAGGCCGGAGCCCGGGACAGCCAGAACCGGCAACGACTTCCGCACGCTCGGCGGCCGGTACAGTCACCAGGGAGGTGCGTGTGCCCGAAGAAACGATCGACATTCCGCCGCTGGCTGAAGCGGCCATCCCCGCGGCGGCTGTAGCCGTCGAAGTGCTCCCGGAACCTGCGCCCGCAACATCCTCCGCGGGGCAGCCTGTCATCCCGTTGCCCCCGCCACCGCCCGCGGCTGCCCCGGCAGAGCCGGCCAGCCTGACCGTGCCGCCGGAGGCCGAACGCTCGCTGCCGACAACGAAACGCTTCGGCGCGATTATCCTGGAGACGGAACCGGCCGCCGCAGACGCAGCTTATGTGCAGGGCGAGGACGGCAGCATGTCGGCCGCGGGCGCATCCGTCCGGGTGCTGCCCCCCGGCCCCGGCACCGAGGTCGAGCCGACTCCGCTGCCCGTCGTGATTGACCGGACGCCCGACCAAAAGGCCATCGTCATCGAACGGCTGAACCAGGTGCTCGACCAGGGCTGGCAGAAGGCATTGCACCAGCAGATTGACGAACTATATCGCCAGGTGGCGACCGAGTTCAGCAGCCCGCCGGACAAGGCCGAACGCGCGCTCACGATGCTGCGCGAGAGCCGCCAACTGCTGATCGACTCGCCCGAGGAATATGTCACTGCGGAATTCCGCACGGCGCAGGTGCGCGTGATGCTCGACCGGATGCGCGAGAGCCGGAAGCAGTCCACCTACTACGGCCCGCGCATTTTGGGCTATCAGGCCGCCTGGCTGCTGGTGCTGCTGCTGGGGTTGATTTTTGCGGGGCCGCTCACCACGCTGATCACCGGCTCGGACCGCGTGACCGGGCCGGCGCTGCTGAACGTCTACCCGATCATCAACACGATGATCTGGGGCGGCATCGGCGGCATCGTGGGCGCGCTCTACACGCTCTGGTGGCACATCTCGCGCGAGCAGGACTTCGACCGCAACTACCTGATGTGGTACATGGTGCAGCCGTTGATGGGTCTCGTGCTCGGCGGGATCATCTTCCTGATCATGGCGGGCGGCTTCCTGATCATCAACGTCAACCTGACTGATGAGACGGCCAGCACCGGCGCGCGACTCCTGCCTTACCTGGCCGCGGTGCTCGCGGGCTTCCGCCAGAACTTCATCTACGAGCAGTTCGACCGCCTGATCGCCCTCTTCACCCCCGCGGAGAAGCGCGAATCGGGGAACGAATGA
>DAOUGK010000412.1:0-13670 GCA_034429055.1 Anaerolineae bacterium
CCGCCATTCTGCTTATGAGGACCGTAGCGTAGCCCCTTGTGGGCGTGAAGACGGGCACAAGGCCCTATGCTACGCGCATCATGATCTCCGTGGCGGGTACTAGCCGGCCGCCTAACACGCGCGCATACGCAGACGGCCGGTCCACCTTCCGTGCGCTCCGTGGTTTAACTCGTATGCGTGCCGCTCACCCTCACGCGTAGATGGTCGCGCCGCTAGGCACCTCTTTGCGATGGTAGGATTCGGCGGTGACACGCGGGTGGATGACGACGTTGCGTCCCACGCGCATTCCCTGGGGTATGACCGCGCCCTTGCCGACGACCGTCAGGCCAGTGTTCAGGCGGTCGGGATGTTCCCGGTTGGGCGTATTCTTCTCGCTCCAGCCGAGCCTGGCGTCTGCCCCGACCGTCACACGCTTGTCGACAATCGCGCGCTCTACCTCTGCGCCCGGCTCGATGACTGTGTCGGTCATAATGATGGCATCGCGCACCGTGGCTCCCGGCGCGACATAGACGCCGGGCGAGATAATCGAGCGGATGACCGTCCCTTCGATGCGGCAGCCGTCGCTGAGCAGGTTGCCTTCCACGCGCGCCTCCGGGCCGATGAGCGCGGCCGCGCGTTCCTCGCTGCGCGTGTGGATGACCCAATCCGGGTTGTACAGGTCGAGGGCGGGCGTTTCGGTCAGCAGCGCCATGTTGGCTTCGTAGTAGGCCTGGATCGTGCCCACATCGGCCCAGTAGCCCTGGAAGCGGTGTGCAAAGACGCGATGGGAGGCCAGATGGCCGGGGATGTAGTCGCGTGCCAGATTATGGCCCTCCTCGTCGCCGTTGGCGCCCGCCTGGCTCAGCCAATCCACCAGCACCTCGCGCTTGAAGACGTAGATGCCCATGCTCGCCAGGGTGCTGGCCGTGCGCCGCGGCTTCTCTTCGAACTTGACGACCCGGCCCTGCGTGTCGGCAGTGACCATACCGAAGCGGTAAGCCTCGAACCCCGGCACGGTATAGACGGCCAGTGTGACATCGGCGTCACGCTCCCGGTGCTCGCGCAGCAGGGGGCCATAGTCCATCGTATAGATGTGGTCACCGGCCAGGACGAGCACGTCATCTACGGTGGGTCGCAGGATGTTCAGGTTGAAGCGGATGGCGTCGGCCGTGCCCGCCTGCCACGCGCCCGCTTCCCCTTTGGTGCTCTGGTACGGCTGGAGCAAGCGCACGCCGCCCGTCGTGCGGTCGAGGTCCCAGGGTCGGCCCACGCCGATATGCTCGTTGAGCGAGCGGGGTTGGTACTGGGTCAGCACCGCGACATCGAAGATGCCGGAGTTGACGCAGTTGGACAGCGCAAAGTCAATGATGCGGTACTTGCCCGCAAACGGCACCGCCGCCTCCGACCGCTTGGCCGTCAGCACGCTCAGCGCCGGGCCTTCGCCGCCCGCCAGGATCATCGCCATAACCGCCATGATGCACCCCCTCTATGCAACCGTGGACCCGCTGGGCACGGTGTCCCCGAAGCTGGCGAAGGCCTCTTCGTCCACATCGACCTGCACGACGACGTTGCGCCCGATGCGCAGGCCGCCGGGAATGTGTGCGCCCTTGCCGATGATGGTCGGGCCGGTGTAGAACCTGTCCGGGGCCGCGGCGTTCGGCGTGTCGAAGTCATCCCCGAAGCCCAATTCTGTGCCCGCACCCACCACGACGTTCTTATCCACGATGCACCGGTCGACCACTGCGCCGGGGCCGATCCAGGTGTCGTTCATAATCACGCTCTCACGCACCACGGCCCCGGGCGAAACGTAAACGCCCGGCGACAGCACCGAGCGCATCACTTGGCCGCGCACGAAGGAGCCATTGCAGATCATGCTCTCCAGTACGCGGCTCTGCGGGCCGACCTTTGCGGGCGCACGTTCCTCGCTGCGCGTGTGGATGACCCACTCGGGATCGTAGAGGTTGAGCTGCGAATGGCCCGAGATGAGTTCCATGCTCGTCGTCCAGTAGGCATCCACCGTGCCGACATCCACCCAGTAGTTTGCGAACGGGTAGGACTGAAGCGTGTAACGGTCGAGCATGCTCGGGATGACATGCTTACCGAAGTCGAGGTCCTTATGTTTGGGAGCCAGAGCCTGCAGCCGTTCGATGAGCGCATCCACCCGGAAAACGTAGACGCCCATGTTGGCGAGCGTGCTCGGCGCCTCCTTGGGCTTCTCCATGAACCCCGTCACCCGCCCTGCTTCGTCCGTGAGCACGATGCCGAAGCGGGAGGTCTCTTCGGGCTTGACGTCCATGACCGCCAGCGTCAGGTCAGCCCCGCGATCCTGGTGCGCCTGGAGCATGGGCCGGTAATCCATCTTGTAGATGTGATCGCCCGACAGGATGAGCACGGTGTTGGCGCGCGTCTGCCTGAGATAGTCGAGATTCTGGAGCACCGCATCCGCAGTACCCTCGTACCACTGCTGGTGGCCCTTGCCCTGGTAGGGCTGCAGCAGGCGGACGCCGCCGCGGGTGCGGTCGAGGTCCCAGGGACGCCCGATGCCGATGTGATCGTTGAGCGACCGGGGCAGGTACTGCGTCAGCACCGCAACATCATAGATGCCGGAGTTGACGCAGTTCGAGAGGGTGAAATCGATGATGCGGAAGCGACCGGCGAAGGGGACGGCAGGCTTGGCGCGCTGCTCGGACAGCACGCCCAATCGCGTGCCCGCGCCGCCGGCGAGGATCAGGGCTGCCACGCGCATGGATAAATCTCCTTGTATGAAGCCAAATCGTATGCCTGTTGTAACATGAAAAGGGGACATGGGTCAAGGAATCGATAGCACACGCAGGGCGGCGCGGGCCGCGAAGTAGCCGCACATGCCGTGGACGCCGCCGCCCGGAGGGGTCGAGGATGAACAGAGGTAGATGCCCCGCGCCGGAGTGGCGTAGGGGTTGAGACTGGGGACCGGCCGTGTGAAGAGCTGGCGCAGGTCCTGCGCGCCGCCGTTGATGTCACCGCCGATGTAGTTGGGGTTGTACGCGGACATCTCGGCCGCGGTGCGCGTGTGGACCGCCAGGATGCGCCGCCGGAAGCCCGGCGCGAAACGCTCAATCTGCGCGACGATGCGCTCCGTCATGTCTACCGTCGAGCCGTTCGGCACGTGGCAGTAGGCCCAGACCGTGTGCTTGCCGGCGGGCGCGCGCGTCGCATCGAACAGGCTCTGCTGGCCCAGGATGAGGAAGGGCTGCTCGGAATGCTCCCCCTGCCAGGCCGCACGTTCGGCGTTCGCAATCTCCTCCAGCGTCCCGCCCACATGGACCGTGCCGGCGCGCAAACACGCGGCCGCGCGCCAGGGAATCGGGCCATCGAGGGCGAAGTCCACCTTGCAGACGCCCGGCCCGTAGCGGTAATGGGCGAGCCGCTGACGGTAGTCCGCGGGCAAGCGTTCGCCAGCGATGGCGTCGAGCTGGCGCGGGGTGACGTCGAGCAGCACGGCGCTTGCTGGAGGTAGCTCATCCAGCGTGTGTACGTACTGACCAGTCTCGATTCGACCGCCGAGCGAGCGGAAGCAGGCTGCCAGCGCATTCGCAAAACGCTGCGAGCCGCCCTGCGCGATGGGCCAGCCGACCGCGTGCGCCAACGTGCCCAGCAGCAGGCCGAAGGCGGACGTGGCCGGCCATTCGAGCGGCAGGATCGAGTGTGCGGCCATGCCCGCGAAGACCGCGCGCGCCCGCGTGTCGCGGAAGGCGAGCCGGGCCAGTGTCGTGGCGGGCCAGATGGCGGCCAGGCCGAAGCGAGCGAAGGAGAAGGGGCGGCGCGGAAAGCGGAGCGGGCCCAGGAACTCATGGATGATCGCCTGCCAGTCGCGCACGAACGGACGCATCAGCCGCAGATACGCGGGTGCATCGCGGCCAAGCTGTGCTGCGGTCGCGGCCACGTCCCGCTCCACGACGACCGCCGTGCCGTCGTCAAACGGGTGTGCCAACGCCGCGGGCGGCTGCACCCACGCCAGGCCGTGCTCGCTCAAGGGCGGATCCCGCCACATGGGTGACGCGATGCCGAGTGGGTGAAATGCGGCGCACGGGTCATGGATGAATCCGGGGAGCGTGAGTTCCGCCGAGCGCAGACCGCCGCCGACCCGGTCTGCGCCTTCGATAATCAAAACCGAGCGGCCGGCGCGGGCCAGCGTGATGCCCGCAGCCAGACCGTTCGGTCCCGCGCCGACGATTAAGGCGTCGTAGGTGATCTTAGGAGACACTGCCTACCCGACTTTCCAGCGAGTGCTCACCAGCGAAACCCCAGCAGGTTCCAGTAGTTCAACCACGGAATGAAGGCCAGGGCAATCAGCACGAAGGCCGCATACAGCGCCAATGCGCGACGTGGGATTGTTTGCCGCCGCCAGTGGACGCTCCACAGGCCTGCCAGCGCGACGGCCAGGAGACCGGTCAGGAAGGGTCCGGCGGACACCACTGCCAGCCAGCCAGGCAGACCCAGCGAGAAATCGACATCGGCAACACCGAGCACGACCGCCAGGATGACCAGGAAGGCAGCATTAAGCGCGGCAGTCAGGATGAGTAACCACAGCGACCAGCGGCCCAATCGTCCGGCGGCAGGACGACGGATGCTCAAGATTATGCCGGCAATGGTTGCAGCCAGAAAGACGACCAGGAAGAAGACGAGCAGCATCTGATGCACGCGACTGGTGTCATACCACGCGACCTTCTCAGTCACATAAGCGCCCGAGGCGAAGCCCACGGGCCGGCCCCGCGCATCCTGCCGGAAGATGAAGTCGATTCTGCCATCGTTGGTGCGATAGCGCAGCGGCTCCACCTCCACCAGTTCTTGCCCGGCACCATCTGGTGAGAACTGTACCGATAGCCGTCCGTCGCCCAGAGTCGAGACACGGGGATAATCGTCCCACATGAGACGGAGGCCCTTCGCAATCGTGTGGTGTGAATAGCTGATCAGCCGGTATACGCCGGTCAATGCAGCCGCACGTTCCCCCGCGCCGGGGGCCGGTGCGGGCAACTGCGCCTCATAGGGGAAGGTGCGCTGCAGCAACTCGTCGGTAACTGCGCCGGCCAGGCCAAAGCCATCATCCAGGTTGTAGGCCAGGAAAATGCCCAGGTCGCGCTCCGGCGCCAGCAGAATGCGGCTCAACGCGCCTGAGTCCGCGCCATCCTTCCACAGCACGCGTGTGCCGGGCCAGGGCATTTCGTTCCAGCCGTAGGCCAGGCCGTGCAGGCCCGGCGCGTAGGTGAACTGAGTGTCAAGCAGCGTCTGCAATGACCTGGGCTGCAGAATGGGGCTGCCATCGTCCAGCAGCGCCCGGATAAAGCGGGCCATATCGGGTGCAGTAGCCGTCATCGCCCGCGATGGCGGGTCCTGATAGAGCGGCAGGTCCAGCGGCCAATGATTCTCACCATCAAAGGTATAGCCTGTGACCAGGCCGGCGGCCCGGGGCGGCGGCTGTACGAAGCTGCTGCGAGCCATGCCCAGCGGCTGGAAGATGTACTGAGCGACATATTCGGCAAACGGGAGCCCGCTCACATCTTCAACCAGTTGTCCGGCGATGTTATACGCTGCATTGGTATACAGAGTGTGTTGGCCGGGCGGGAAAATCCGCGCCGGTGGGTAGGCGTTGAGAAACTGTGCGTTACCTGCCAGCCCTTGCGGTGTGGCAGCGAGCGTGCCGATGTCGTCGAGGTCCCAATCCAGCCCGGCGCTGTGAGTGAGCAGGTGGTGAGCCGTCACCGGTGCACCGAAGGCCTCTGAAAGTTGGAAACTGCGCAGATAGGAGTTGGCGTCGGCGTGCAGATCGAGCCGGCCCTGTTCGGCCAGCTGCATCACGGCCACCGCGGTCACTGGCTTGGAGAGTGACATCACCCGCCACAGGCTGCCTTCGACATCCACCGGCGTCTGCAGCTCCAGATTGGTCAGGCCATAGCCCCTGGCATAGGTGACCTCCCCGTCCGCGACCACGAGCAAGACGGCGCCCGGAATGTGCGCCTCTTGCATCTTCTGTTCGATGAGCGGGTCCAACCAGGCTGCCAACGCATTCGGCTCGACGGGGTCGGTTTGCGCTGCCGGCTGGACCTCAGTGCCGGACACAGCTGGCCGGTCGATTGCTCCAGGTGGTATTCCAGTCACCATCAGCAACAGCAGAGCTTGGGCGAACCATCTCAGAATCATATTGCGTCTCTCCGTCCAGTAGCTCGTGAAAATCCATCCCGGCTGGCAACTGTGCTCCAAGCGTGACAATAGTCGAGAGTTTATACTATACTTGTGCAGTTGTCTAGCGCGTCTGCTGTGTACGTGAATCGGCCACAGAGTAATAATCGTACCATGTGATGAATATCATAGACATGCCTGTCAGTGCAGAGGGATACTTATTGCAAATAGGTTGCACTAACGCTCTCTGCCGCCAAGAGGATGCCCGTGAACCAGACGCATGCCGAGACCAGCCCACAACCATTGAGCGCACTGCCCGCCGGGCAGCGCGGGGTCGTGCATTCTCTCCAGGGCGGACACGAATTCTGCAGCCGGGTCGCTAACCTGGGTTTCACGATGGGTGCAGAAGTTGTCATCCGGCAGAACTACGGGCATGGGCCTGTCCTGGTGGCGCTGCGCGGCACGCTGGTGGCGCTGGGCCGCCGGGAAGCCGGCCATGTCCTCGTCCTAACGGCAGCGCCGAACTGACAGGAGCCGAAGGATGAGATCGTCCGCCGCACGGAAGCCCGCGGCCCAGGTGACGCCGCCGGCCTTGCGCCTGGTCAAGCCTGGTTGCCATGACAACGACAATGAGTCCATGCCTGCGCGCGTGCCTGCTCGGTTGACCGTCGCGCTGGTCGGCCAGCCCAATGTCGGCAAATCCACCGTCTTCAACATGCTGACCGGCCTCAATCAGCATGTGGGCAACTGGCCCGGCAAGACCGTGGAGCAAAAGACCGGCCGCTTCGAGCACGACGGCGCAACCCTCGACATCGTCGACCTGCCGGGAACCTACAGCCTGACCGCCAACTCCGAGGAGGAGCGCATCACGCGCGAGTACCTTTTGCAGGAGCGGCCCGACGTTGTGATGGCGGTGGTCAACGCGGCCGCGCTGGAGCGAAGCCTGTATCTCGTGGCTGAGCTGCTGGCCCTGGGCCGGCCCCTCGTCATTGGGCTGAACATGAGCGATGTAGCCGAGCAGCACGGCATCTGCATTGAGCCGCACGTACTCCAGGCCGCGCTCGGCGTGCCGGTGGTCAGGCTCACCGCGTCGCGCAACATTGGCGTGCACGAGCTGGTGGATGCCGCGCTGAGGATGGCGGCCCGGCCCCAAGACTTTGCGCCGAACCGCCCGGAAATTCGGCCTGAGCACCGCCCGGTGCTGGATGAACTGGCACGCCTGATTGCGGGGCACATCCCCGCGCCTTATGAGGCGGATTGGGTCGCGCTCAAGCTGCTGGAGGGCGACAGTGAGGTGACTGCGACCATGCAGGCCGCGCTGCCGGAGGCCATCCGGTTGCAGGTCCACACAATCCTGCTCGACCATGAGGATGCCTATCTGGATATTGCCGGCGGGCGCTACGAGTGGATCGGACGCATGATGCGCGCCGCGGTCACCGCGCCGCGCGCAGGCGCGATTACGGTCACCGAGCGGCTGGACCGGATTGCGACGCACCCGCTGTTGGGGCTGGGCCTGTTGCTGGCGATCTTCGGCGTGGCCTTCTGGCTGACCTATGCCATCGCGACGCCGGTCGCGGAATGGCTGGCGGAGACGGTGCTCGGCGGCCTCAGCGGCGTGGCGACTGCGCTGCTGGCAGGCGGGCCGGGTTGGCTGCTGGCCCTAGTCAACGATGGCCTTATCAACGGCGCGGGCACGGTGCTGACCTTCCTGCCCATCCTCGTCATCTTCTTTGCGCTGCTCGGCATCCTCGAAGATGTGGGCTACCTGGCGCGCGGCGCCTACGTGATGGATCGCTTCATGCACCTGATGGGGCTGCACGGCAAGTCATTCCTGCCGCTGTTCCTGGGCTTCGGCTGCAACGTCCCGGCGGTGCTCGGTGCGCGGATCCTCGAAGAGCGCCGCGCCCGCTTCCTCACGATCCTGCTCGCGCCTCTTGTGCCCTGCACCGCCCGGCTGGCGGTCATCGCGTTCCTGGCGCCCGCGTTTCTGGGGTCGTATGCAGCCATAGGCTCATGGGGCCTGGTCGCACTGAACCTGCTCGTGCTGGCGGTTGCGGGCATCGCGGTCAACAAGCTGGCCTTCAAGGGGGAGCAGACCGCCTTCATCATGGAGCTGCCGCTGTATCATGTGCCGAATGCGCGTACGGTCGGGCTGTACGTCTGGAACAATACCAAGTCATTTCTGCAGAAGGCCGGCAGCCTGATCCTGGTGGCCTCGGTCGTCGTCTGGGCGCTCTCGTCGCTGCCGGGCGGCGATATCGAGACGAGCGTGCTGGCCGCGTTCGGCCGGCTGCTGGAGCCCGTCGGCGCGTGGATGGGGCTGACCGACTGGCGCATGATCGTGGCGCTGATTACGAGCTTCTTCGCGAAGGAGAACACCATCGCGACCCTCGGCATCCTCTACAGCGGCAGCGAGCAGGCCGGTGCGCTGGCCGCGCAGGTTGCGACGGCGCTGGCGCCTGCGGCCCGGCTGGCCTTCCTCGTTGTGACCATGCTCTTCATCCCTTGCCTCGCAACGACCATCACCATCAAGCAGGAGACGAACTCGTGGCGCTGGACCGCGGCCAGCCTGGCCTTGCTGCTGGCCCTCTCGCTCGGCGCAGGGGTGCTGGTTTACCAGATCGGACGGCTGCTATGAGCGGCGCGGTCATGGGCCGGCTGTTGCACCTGCTGGGCGAGGGCGGCATCCGCTCCACTGCCGAGCTCGCACGGCGGCTGGACATCAGCGAGGGACTGGTCGGCCTGATGATGGAAGACCTGACCCGCCGCGGCTATCTCGCGCCGCTGGATGCCGGGTGTTCGTCCGGCTGCGATGCGTGCGGGTTGTCGGCGGCGTGCGGCGTGACGGGGAAGCCGCCGGTGCTCGCGCTGACCGAGAAGGGCCGGCGGGCGATATAGACCTTCGAGGTTTCGGGCCACCCAGGGTTGGCACAATCTCGAAGGTCTGCGTATAATTCCGCGTACTCCGCGTATTCCGTGGTTATCCCTCACTCGCAAGGATGCAAACATGGACGCCCGCGAACGACTCCTCACCGCGATCTCTAATGAAAAACCCGACCACCTGCCCGCGCAAGTCCACAACTGGATGCGCTACTACCTCGACACCTACCTCGGCGGCTGCGAGCCGTTCGAAGCCTACGACCACTTCGGCATGGATCACGTCATCTATATGGCCCCCGAGTTCATCTGGGACGAGCGTGACCTGGCGAACTGGCAAACCGACCGCCGCGACCTGGGCATCGATGCCGACGGCAACCATCTGTGGGCCGCCACCATCACGACCCCGGAGGGCGAGCTGCACCACGCCGGCGCGTACAACGCGTTCACGCCCTGGGAGACCGAGTTCCTGATCAAGACCGAGCGCGACATGGAGTTGTTCGCCAAGTATGCGCCGGTTCCGGTCCGCCTGGACCCGACCGCTATCATCGCAATGCAGGAGCGCCTGGGCGGCCGCGGCATCGTGCGTTCCTGGGCCTGGGGCTTCGGGCAGGGTTCGCCCTGGCAGGACTTCTGCACGCTGGCCGACACGCAGACCGCCATCCTCTGGGGCATGGACAAGCCGGACTTCCTCCACTTTGCGCTGGACGCCATTCTGCAGAAGCGGCTGCGCTATGTCGAGATGCTCAAGGGCATCCCGATCGACCTCATCGAGGTCGGCGGCGGCGCAGGCTCGAATACCGTCATCAGCCCGAAATTCTTCCGCGAATTCTGCCTGCCGTATGACCGCATCCAGAACGCGGCGCTGCACGAGACGGGCATGAAGATCGTGTATCACCTCTGCGGCGGGCTGATGCAGATGCTGGAGCTGGTGGTCCAGACCGGCGCTGACGGGCTGGAAACCATGACGCCGTCGAGCATGGGCGCGGACTGCGACCTCGCAGAGGCGGAGCGCCGCGTGGGCGACCGCCTGTTCTTCATCGGCGGGCTGGACCAGAACGCGTACTTCGAGAACGGCACGCCGGCAACCGTGCGCGAGGCCGTCTTCCGGCTGCACGCGGCCTGCCCGAACGGCGGCTACATCTGCTGTCCTTCAGATCACTTCTTCTTTGGCGACCCGGCCAACATCCAGGCGTTCGTCGCTGCGGCCAGAGAGTGCCGCTACAACTAGGGGCCATCCGTCAAGCGTAGTAAAGCCCCTTGTGGGCGCTTGGACGGGCACAAGGCCCTATGCTACGAATTATGCGGAGCAGCCCTAACTATCACGGAGTTACGATGAACAGTCGAGAACGTATCCGCGCGATCATCGCGCGCGAGCCGGCGGACCGCTGCGGCTTCTGGATGGGCAACCCCCATGCCGAAACGTGGCCCATCTATCACAAGTATTTCGGCACGGAGACCGAGCCGGAACTTCGGCAAAAGCTGGGCGACGACCTGGTGTGGCTGTCGCCCGAGTTCTATAAGTCCACGTATCAGCACCCGGACGGGCGTAAGTTGATCGACCTGCACTCGATGAAGAAGAGCCACGGCGAGGCCGGGCCGCTCGCTGCATGCGAGGACCCGCGGGAGGTCGAAGATTTCCCCTGGCCCGACCTGTCGTATCTTAACTTCGACGAGTGCCTGGCCGACCTGCGTGCGGCGGGCGATGTCTATCGGGCAAGCGGGTTCTGGACGCCGTTCTACCATCACCTGATGGATTTGTTCGGGATGGAGAATTACATGGTCAAGATGTACACCCATCCCGAGGTCGTGCAGGCCGCGACCGACCGCATTTGCAGCCTCTACTACGAGGCCAACGAGCGTTTCTTTGCTGCCGCGGGCGACCTGGTAGACGGGTTCTTCTTCGGCAACGACTTCGGCACGCAACTCGACCTCATCTGCAGCCCGAAGTTGTTCGATCGATTCATCATGCCGTGGTTCCGCCGTTTCACCGAGCAGGGTCACCGCCACGGCTACCAGGTCATCCTCCACTCGTGCGGCTCCATCTTCCGGGTGATCGACCGGCTGATCGACGCGGGCGTGGACTGCCTGCATCCGCTCCAGGCGCGGGCGCGCAACATGGACGCGGAGACGCTGGCGCGGGACTACAAGGGAAGAATTGCGTTCCTGGGGGGCATCGATACGCAGGACCTGCTGGTCAACGGCACGCCGGAGGACATCCGCGCAGACGTGCGGCGGGTGAAGGCGCTGCTGGGGCCTTCGCTGATCGTCAGCCCCAGCCACGAGGCGCTGCTGCCCAACGTCCCGCCGGAAAATGTGCTGGCGATGGCGGAGGAAGCGGTGTTATAGGGGCGACTCTTGTGGCCGCCCCCGGCATTAGAGTCGTTCTTCAGCCAGCATATCGGTCAGGGTGCGCGTCTCTGACGTGAGCCGCGCGGCTGTGGAGAGATTCAAGCCGCCGGTGACGAGGAGGCCGGCCAACAGCAGGGCCATGAGCAGCGTCCCACCCGGTCCCAGATGGATCGCCTGCCCGCCGCCTACCAGGGCCGCAGACCCCAGGCTTGCCGCCGCTGCGACAAGCCTGGCCTTACGCCTGTGCTTGCGATAGCCACGGATGCCGTGATGAAACGGCGCTTCCACTACGGTTCGCAGAGGCACGCGGGGCGTGAGCCCGGCTCGTAAGGGCTGAGCCGCGCGCGCCAGCTCGAACTCCGCCAGGACGCCGTAATGATCGGAGTAGCCCTTCAGACCGTCGGGGTTTGGCTCCGGCACGCCGCCCATGACGAAGCGCGTGCACCGGGTTGTCAGGTGGTGCTTCGGCGCCGAACGCAACAAAACATAGTCGTAGAGGTGCGGCGGATGGATCGTGGCATACCCGTTGCGCTCTGAAGGGTCAAACTGCGCAGCGAGGGGCTCTGCGTCACCGCCTGCTTCGGACAGGCCCCCCGCAGCAAGCAGCGCCCGATACGTCGCGTCGTCCGGGTAGCAGTTGAGGTCGCCGACCAGGACCGCGGGTGTCGCTTCCGACTCCCTGGAAATGTAACGGCCAACCTCGAGCGCCTGGGCGACCCGGTGAGCGACAAACCGGTCCGGCCCCCATTCGAGGTAAGGTGCAATGAGGTGCACGTTATAGACGTCCAGCGGGCCGCCCGGGGTCCTTACACGCACGCGGCCGACGCCCTTACCGGCATAGTAATCCACGCGCACGAGGTCCTGGGGTCGGCCGTTGAGCTTGAACCGCAAGAAGTCCGTTTCCACAATCGGATAGCGCGACAGGGTCAGCAGCCCGCTGCCCATCACGCCCGAGTGGAAATAGTGGCTGTAGGCCAGTCCGGCCTGCCCGGCTGCTTCGACCAGCAGCCGGCGGTCTTTGGCGTAAAAGACCTCCTGCAGTCCGACCACATCAGCGTCGATTTTTCCCAGTGCGCGGCCGATGGCGCGCATCCGCGCCGCCCGGTCGCGCGAGATGACGGGAACACCCCAGGCGTTCAATGACAAGATACGTATCAGCATCGCCCTCTTCCTCGAACCGCCTTCTAAAGAATAGCCGAGGCAGACGGCGCCGTCATCCTCTCTACCGATATTCTTCGTCCTGGCAAAAGTATGGTTTCGGCAAGACACCCGCGCATTTTTGATTTATGCATTTTGTGTCAGGCCCTTCATTATACAATAACTGCCGGAAAACGGCACGTCAGCGGATAACCGCGCCAGTAATTCCAAATGTAGCCGCCAGCGGAGGCACCCTGAGCGGCGTGGCGGCCCGTTAAGGGCCGTCACGCAGTCGAAGGGCGCCGGAGTGTGCCCGTGCAAGGGCCCGCATCCTTCGACTAGCGGCAATCTGTCACCAACGTAGCGCCGTCCACCCGCTCAGGATGCTTGCGTGTCCGTACATTTGGAATTACTGATAACCGCGCGCACGTGCGCTGGGTGAAGGCGCTGGCGCCCAACGCGCCGCCGGCCCGTTAACGAACTGTCACAGCGCACGGAGCGGCTTTCACAGAATCGTCATGCACCGGACCTACAGTGTCGAGTGATTGCTCTCCTCACCGCAGCCTGGATGTTAGCAGATGGGAGGTAGCTGTGATCACACAAGCTCTATCCGTGCTCCTGGCGGTATCCCTGGTACTGCCACTGGTCGGGTCTCTGCCGGCCATGGAACCACTCACGCCACACGATAATACCCTACTGCCCGATCGGGAGATGCCGTCAGCCGAACCACCGGCGGTCTTGCTCGACCCGGGATCTGGCCCGACCTCCACCGGCACATGGGGACCCGCACTTGCTGTAGCTGCAGGGCAGTTTCACTCGTGCGCCGTCACCCGAACGGGCCGCGTCAAATGCTGGGGCAGCGGCGATTGGGGCCAGCTGGGCAATGGCGTCGGAGTCAGCAGTCCGGTGCCGGTGGATGTCGTGGGCCTCACGGGCCGGGCGCTCGCGGTGACGCCGGGGTGGATGCATACCTGCGCGCTGCTTGAAGATGGCCGCGTCATGTGTTGGGGCGCCGGCAATTTCGGGCAATTGGGCGATGGGACGGGCCGAACTCGATTTACACCCGTGGAGGTCGTTGGCCTGCCCGACCGCGTGATCGCAATCTCGGGCCGCCTCCAGTTCAACTGCGCGCTGACCCAAGGGGGCGCGGTCTTCTGCTGGGGACGCAA
>DAOUGK010000413.1:0-5454 GCA_034429055.1 Anaerolineae bacterium
GGAGAACATCGTTGCGGCGATGGGCCAGGCCGGGATCGGGCGGCTGATCCACGTATCTTCGTTTGGCGTTGGCGACAGCCTGGCGCAGATGGGATGGGTGGCGCGCCAGGTTATTGTGCCGCTGATCCTGCGCAAAGCTCTCGACGAAAAGGCAATCGAGGAGCAAATCATCGCGGCCAGCGACCTCGACTGGATTATTGCCCGGCCGGGCGGGCTGGAGGACGGCCCACGGACCGGCGTCTACCGGTGCATCACCGACCCGCGCGAGAAGGTCGGCCGGCCGCGCATCTCGCGCGCCGACGTGGCACACTTCATGCTGCAGAACCTGACGGATGGCCGGTATGTGCGGCAGGCGGTGGGCTTGACCTATTAATCCAGCCATTATCCAAAATCGTGAAACATCATCCCGCCTGCGGGATAGGTTGCCAATCTATCCTGCAGGCGGGTCTTCCATCGTCTTGCGGTTCTCAAATTGACTCGCCTCTAACATCCGACGGATTTGGCCCAGCCCAGGAATTCCAAATGTAGCCGCCAGCGGAGGCACCCTGAGCGGAGTGGCGGCCCGTTAAGGGCCGTCACGCAGTCGAAGGGCGCCGGAGTGTGCCCGTGCAAGGGCCCGCATCCTTCGACTAGCGGCAACCTGTCACCAACGTAGCGCCGTCCACCCGCTCAGGATGCCTGCGTGTCCGTACATTTGGAATTACTGGGCCCAGCCGGGGCCGGTTGACGCAACTGCGGCTTCCGGCTAGAATGGTGGCACGTCCGCTTGCCGGATGCAACGACCATGCGAAGATGCGCCCCTCTCCTGTTCGTACTGACATGGCTCCTCACGCTCTGGCTGCCGCCGGCAGGATTGCTGCAGGCTGCACCGCCGGGCGCAGGGCAGGCCCAGACGCGGCCTACGGACCCTCCACCGTCCACCCCGACTTTGACACTGACGCCCGCGCCGCCCGTCGATCCCAGGGCCGTGCTCGACCGGATGAGCGTAGCTGACAAGGTGGGCCAGCTTTTCCTGATCTCGTTCGAGGGCGCCAGCGTGCCGCCCGACTCGGATGTGGCGGTGCTGGTGCGCGACTATCGGGTCGGCGGCGTCGTGCTGCTGCCGGAGAATGGCAACTTCCGCAATGCATCGGTGGCGCCGGAAGCGCCCGCTGCGGTGCCGGTGGAAGCCGAGACGGTCACGATTGAATCGGGCGAGCGGACAACCCCAGAGCAAATCGCTGCGCTCGCCAACGAACTACAGGCGCTCGCCGTCAGCCTACCGTTGGCGATTCCTCTCACGGCAACCATCACCAGCACCGCAGCGTTGACAGCTACCGGTGAGGTCACGGCGACGCTGCCCCTGACTGTGACCGCAACCGCAGAACCCGGCACGGACGACGCGGCCTCACCTGCGCCAGTGTTCGCGGAAGATGCCGGTATCCCCATTCCGCTGTTCATCGCCCTGGACTGGCTCGGCGACGACGGCTCATTCTTCGGCGGTGCAGGCGGCTTCACGCCCCTGCCCAGTGCGATGGCGATTGCCGCGACCTGGTCCACGCAGATGGCCGAGCAGGTGGGCCGGGTGGTCGGCCAGGAGCTCTCGGTCACCGGCGTCAACATGCTCCTGGGGCCGACGCTCGATGTGCTGGATGTGCCGCGGCCCGGCGGCAAGGGCGACCTGGATACCCGAACCTTCGGCGGCGATCCTTTTTGGGTCGGCCAGATGGGCAAGGCATTCATACGCGGCATCCAATCCGGCAGCGGCAGCCAGGTACTCACTGTTGCCGAGCATTTTCCGGGGCAGGGCGGCAGCGACCGCCGCCCCGAAGAGGAAGTCGCCACCATCCAGAAGTCGCTGGAGCAGTTGCGTCAGATCGAGCTGGCGCCCTTCGCCGCGGTGACCGCGGGCGACAATCTCCTCACGCCGGGCATCACCCCGGCCATGATGACCGCGCACATCCGCTACCGCGGGTTCCAGGGCAACATCCGCGAACTGACGCCGCCCATCAGCCTCGCGCCCCAACTGCAGGACCTCATGGAGCTGCCGGAGTTCGCGCCCTGGCGGGCCGCGGGCGGCGTATTGGTCAGCGATGCGCTGGGCGTGCCGGCCTTGCGCCGCTACTATGACCCGACCCTGACCAACTTCCCCCACCGCCAGGTCGCGCAGCACGCGTTCCTGGCGGGCAACGACCTGCTCTACCTGGGCCGCTTTGCCCTGACCGACGAATGGAGCGACCAGTTCACCGCCATCAAGGAGACCATCCTTTTCTTCCAGGAGAAGTACCAGACGGATGCCGGGTTCCGTGCGCGCGTCGATGCCTCGGTGGAGCGCATCATCCGGCTGAAGCTGGATCTGTATGCCGGTCGCTGGCAGCCGGGCAGTGACGCGCCCCTCGATCTGGCGCGCGAGGTCAGTGCAGTCGGCCAGCAGGTCGGTCAGAACGTCAACGTCACCCAGGCCGTGGCCCGCGCAGGCGTCACGCTCATCTACCCCGGCCGCGATGAGCTGGCCGACCGGATGCCGAGCGCACCGCTGGCCAACGAGAAGATCCTCGTCTTCACGGATACGCGGACCGTGCGCGAGTGCGCAGAGTGCGAGGCCCGGCCCCTGATCGCTGAGTCGGCCATCGAGGAAATCATCATGCGGCTGTACGGGCCGGGCGCGACCCGACAGGTGCGCCCGGAGCAGGTGCGCAGCCTCAGCTTCGCGGACCTCAACGGGCTGCTGACCGGCACGGGGCAGGCGAACGAGGAAGTGGAGCAGGCCATTGCCGAAGCCCAATGGATTGTGTTCGGACAGCTGGACTATAATCCAGGGGAATACCCGGACTCTGCGGCGCTGCGTACATTTCTGGCTCGCCGCTCCGACAGCCTGCGCGACAAGCGGCTCGTCGTGCTGGCATTCAGCGCGCCCTACTACCTGGACACGACCGAAATCAGCAAGCTCACCGCGTACTTCGGGGTGTACAGCCACACCATACCGTTCCTGGAGGCGGCAGTCCGTGCGCTGTTCCGCGAGTTTACGCCGACAGGCTCGCCGCCCGTCACGGTGACAGGCATCAACTACGAGCTGATTCGCCAGCTCGAGCCCGCGCCGGGGCAGATTATCTCCCTGGCGCCGGTCGGCTCAGGGGATGTCATCAGCGGGAGCATCCAGGTGGGCAGCCAGATCGAGCTGGAGACGGGCGTGATTCTCGATCGTAAGGGGAATCCTGTGCCCGACGGCACGCCGGTCGAGTTTCATTTGCAGTACCCGACCGAGTCGCTGGCCCTGGCCCCGAAGGGCGAAACTACCGTGGGCGGCCGCGCGCGCACCGTCGTCCCACTGGACCGGCCCGGCGAACTGTGGATTACCGTGCAGTCCGGCGAAGCGCGCGATTCGACGCGCATCGTGCTCAAGGTGGGCGGCGATGCGCCGGGCAGCATTGCGACCGTAGTTCCTACGGCGACGCCGCAGCCGACCGCGACCGCAACGCCGACGCCTGTGCCCTCGCCGACGGCCAGCCCGTCGCCGGAGCCCAGCCCGACCCCCTCGGCAGCGTCGTCGGCCGGCGCGAACCAGTCGCGCGTCGGCCTGCCGGCATTCCTGTATGCGCTGATCGGCACGCTGCTGGCAGGCGGGCTGGCGTTCCTGGTCATGCGCCGCGGCATTGCGGAGAGCAACACGCCGTATGCCCATCTCATCGAGGCGCTGGTTGCGGCCCTATGGGCGGGCGCGGCTGCATGGATCGCATATCTGCTGTATGCGGTGGGCTGGCTGCCCGGCTCGACGGAGTGGCAATCGAAGGGTTACGCATGGGCCGCAGGCGCGGTCACGTTCGTGGGCGGCCTGCTGTCGCTGTTGTGGACCACGCGCCGGCAGGTGAAGGGGTAAGACGAACTGCTGCACGGCCACGTGATTTTGAGGAACGTAGTGTAGCCCCTTGCGGGCGTAGCCGGTTCGGCGTCAGAGCGGGCACAAGGCCCTACGCTACACACAAGACCTACGTGGCGAAGCACTACGGCAGCGGCGGCGACAGCAGCGTGACCAGCAGCGCGGTCATCGTCAGGAACAGCACGACGACCACCAGCGCGCCGTGGGAGTTGACCATTTCGCGCCAGATGCCGCGGGGCGTCCACGCTTCCGGCAGCGCGACATCCGCAGGCGGCGGTGCATCTTCGGCGAAGAGCAGTTCACGCAATGCTGCGGTAGACGGCGGGCGCTCGTCGGGATGCTGGGCGATGGCCGCCAGGATGGCCTTCTCGGTGCGCACGGAGATGTGCGGGTTGATGTCGCGCGGCGGTGTCAGGCTGCCGGGCTTGAGGAAGCGCTGCTTGGCGTCCGCGGGCGGCTGCCCGGTCAGCAGGTGATACAGGGTCGCGCCGATCGAGTAGATGTCGGAGCGTACGTCGGTGTGGCCGGTGTCGCCGCCGTACTGCTCCAGGGGGGTGTAGGCCACGGTGCCGCGGCCCTGCACGACCGTGACCGTCCGGTTTTCGTCCGGCTGGAGCAGCTTGACCAGGCCGAAATCGACCAGCTTGACCACCCCGCGGGGCGTCAGCTTGATGTTGGACGGCTTGATGTCGCGGTGCAGGACAGGCGGCTCCTGCGTGTGGAGGTAGGTCAGGGCGTCACAGAGTTGGGCGGCCCAGGCCAGCACGCTGGCTTCGGGCAGGAAGCCATCATGGCGGCGCGCCTCTTCGACGAGCTGGCGCAGGTCTTCGCCCGGCACGAAGTCCATGACCAGATACTCGCGCCCGTCCTGCTGGAAGAAGTCGGACACTTTCGGGAGGTTGGGATGGTCCAGCCGGGCCAGCACGCTGGCCTCGCGATAGAATTGTTCGTGCGCCTGGTCTTCCATGCCCGGCCCGCTGATCAGTTCAGGCAGGACCTCCTTGACCGCGCAGATGCGGCCGCGCAGACGCAGGTCCTCGGCCTGGTAGACCGCGCCCATGCCGCCCTGACCGACCAGATCGATGATCTCGTACCGGTCGCGGAGGACTTGCCCGACTTGCAATGCTTGCGACATAATGTGTGGCGACACCCATGACGGCGGAATCCGTTTTCTGGCTGCAGAACAGCGCAGCACTGCTATGATTATCCCGCAGCCAGGGACGAGTGTCAAGGAAATCGGTGAACGGATGAACCAGAGACCGAATACGCGGGAATCGGCCATGTTGGTTGTGCAGCGCGGCGACGTGGGGCAAATGTGGCCGCTGGAACACAAGATGGTGACGATCGGGCGCGGCCCCGATTGCGACATCGTGTTGGACGACCGGCAGGTGTCGCGGCTGCACGCGCGCGTGGTCTGGCGCGAGGATCACTACGAGCTGGAGGACCTCGGCAGCAAGAACGGCACGCACCTCAACGGTCGCGATGTCGTCCATGCACAGCAGTTGCGCGACGGCGATGAAATCCAGATTGCCCTGAGCTTCAAGCTGGCGTTCGTGGATGCCGGCGCGACGGCGCCCCTGATGTTCGATGAGGGGCCA
>DAOUGK010000414.1:0-2508 GCA_034429055.1 Anaerolineae bacterium
GGCGGACCTGTGGGGGCTGGAAGTTGGCCCAACAGTGGATGCGCTGGAGGCGCGGTTGGGTGGGGATATCCATGCCGCCGTCATCGGCCCCGCGGGCGAGCACCAGGTGCGCTATGCGTCCATCGTCACCGACCGGACGTACCAGGCCAGCCGCATGGGACTCGGCGCAGTCATGGGCAGCAAGCGGCTCAAGGCGGTTGTGCTCCGTCCTGTGCAACGCCCCGAGTGTGCCGACCCGACCCGGCTCGCCGCGGTAGCCGCAGAGTTCGAACGGCGGATGCGCCTGAACGACCTGAGCCTGTGGCAGTACAATCCGCCCGGCTTCTCCTGCTGGATTTACCTGCACGGGCTGGACGCCGCGCTCGACGTGCGTAACTATCGCGATTGCGAGTTTGAGGGGCTGGCGGGTTTCCAGGAAACCGAGTTCCTGCGCCGCAAGATTCGCGAGCTGGGCTGCCCCGGCTGCCCGAACAATTGCATCAAGAGCATCCATCCCGTGTTGTCCGCAGACCTGGACCCGCGCGCCGGCGGCATCCACCAGGAAGTGACGGGCACGCTGGGCCCCAACATCGGTGTGGGCGACCTCGACGTGGTGCTGGCTGCCAATAACCGCTGCAACCAGCTCGGCCTGGACCCGACCTCACTCGGCTTCACGCTTTCCTATGCGATGGAGTTGTGCGAGCGCGGGCTGCTGCAGACGGGAGGTGCGGGACTGCCCCTGCACTTCGGCGACGGCCCGGCCGCGCTCGCGATGATCGAGCAGATTGCGCACCGGCAGGGGCTGGGCGACCTGTTGGCAGAGGGCACGCGACGCGTAGGCGAGCGCATCGGCGGCGACGCGCCTAAGTGGGCCATGCACGTCAAGGGGTTGGAGATGGTCCCCTTCGAGCCGCGCAGCCAGACCAACCTCGCGCTCGGTTATGCCGTCGCACCTATCGGCCCGCGCTACGACATCTGCGAGCACGACTGGGATTTCGATACGCAGGTCGGCTGGAGCCACACGCTCAACCTGAGCCGCACGCTCGGCATCCTCGAACGCATTCCCATGAATCACATCGGGCCGGACAAGGTGCGCAACTTCAAGGCGCTGCACGTCCTCTGGTCCGCGGCGGACGCGCTCGACTTCTGCATCTTCGCCATCGCGCCGACGCGGCTCCTCTCGCTGGAGGACATGGCCGCGACCCTGGCCGCAGTCACCGGCTGGGAGACGAGCAGCCACGAGGTCATGCGGCTGGGCGAGCGGCGGCTGCACCTGATGCGCTGGTATAATCTGCGCGAGGGGCTGACCGCCGCGGACGACCGGCTGCCCGACCGGTTCTACGAAGAACCCGTGGCGAGCGGCCCGCGCCAGGGCGACGTCATCGACCGGGCTGCCTTCGAGCAGGCCATCGCCACCTTCTACGAGATGATGGGCTGGGATGAGATGGGGCGACCCCGACCGGCCACCCTCTACGATCACGGGCTGGAGTGGGTGTTATAACATGCGCCAGATCTACGAATGGCAGGTTGACCCCAACGACGTGCGTGTGCTGCGCGATCTGTACCGGCGGCAGCGCGAGATCAGCCAGGACCCGGTCATGGCGGAGCGCCGGGACGCCTGGGCGCGGCACGCGTCGCTCGACAGTCCGCGGGCCATGTTCCTGGCGGAGACGAGCGGCGTGCTGGACGAGTGCGTCCCGGTCTCGTTGCTCCAGTGCCATGAGCCGTGGGCGCGCAACATGGAGCGCGGCCTGCGCGACCTCATCTTCCGCTACGAATCGGTGGGCGACGATTACGTGGTCGAGCCGCGCATCCGCTACGGCTGGTCCATTACGGCTGGCGACTACGGGGTGAAGGTGGAACATCATCGCGGGGACAACGCCGGCAAGCTGGGCAGCTTCCGCTTTGAGCCGCCGATCACCGATCTCGACGGCCAGTTCGACCAGTTGCACTTCCGCAAGATGACGGTCGATCGGGAGCGCACCGCGCAATGGGCAACCCTGCTGAACGAACTATTCGGGGACATCCTGCCCGTCGTCCTGCGGGGCAGCTACTGGTGGACGACCGGCCTGACCATCACCGCGGTGGACCTGATCGGGCTGGAGCAGCTCATGGTCGCGATGGTGGCGAATCCCGCGGGCGTGCACCGGCTGATGGCCTTCCTGCGCGATGACTTCATGCACTACCTGGACTGGTTCGAGGCGGAGGGCTTGCTCACCCCCAACAACGAGGACGACTATGTCGGCTCCGGCAGCATCGGCTACACGCGCGATCTGCCAGGCCTGGATGCCGCGGCGGGCGCGCCCGTGCGCGCGAGCGACCTGTGGGGCCTGTCCGAGTCGCAGGAGACGGTGGGCGTATCGCCCCGCATGTTCGAGGAGTTCGTGTTCCCGTACCAGGTCCCGATTATCAGCCGGTTCGGGCTGAGCTACTACGGCTGCTGCGAGCCCATCCATAAGCGCATCAAGATCATCAAACGGCTGCCGAACCTGCGGCGGCTGTCCGTGTCGCCGTGGTGCGACCAGGATA
>DAOUGK010000415.1:0-3331 GCA_034429055.1 Anaerolineae bacterium
CCCACCGCATCGATCTCATCGATGAAGATGATGCAGGGCGAGTTGCGCTTGGCCTGCTCGAACAGGTCGCGCACGCGGCTGGCGCCGACGCCGACGAACATCTCCACGAACTCCGAGCCGGAGATGGAGAAGAACGGCACGCCGGCCTCGCCGGAGATGGCCTTAGCCATCAGGGTCTTGCCGGTGCCGGGCGGGCCGACGAGCAGGACGCCCTTGGGAATGCGCGCGCCGAGGGAAGCGAACTTCTGCGGCTCCTTGAGGAACTCGACGACCTCCTGCAGCTCCTGCTTGGCCTCTTCTGCGCCCGCGACATCTGCAAACGTGACGGTGGGCTTGTCGCCGGTGAACACGCGCGCCCGGCTCTTGCCGAACGAGATTGCCTGGTTATTCGAACCTTGCGCCTGGCGCAGGATCATGATGAACAACCCGCCGATCAGCAGCAGCGGCAGCAGCGTCCCCAGGATGGTCAACCAGCCGGACATGTCGTTGGGCGGAGCCACCTTGAATTCCACGGCTTCGAGCTGCTCCGGGGTCACGCCCAGCTTCGTCAGCGAGGTTGTCAGGTTGACGCCGTCTTCCTTGTGCGAAGCGAACACCTGCTTATCGGTCGCCTGGACCGTCAACTGGTCGCCCGACACCACGATGCGGCTGACTGTGCCCTGTTGGATCATCGCGGCAACATCGGTCAACCCTTTTTCGGGCGGCCGTTCAGCCGACTGGGACGCGCTATAAAACAGGACGGCCACCGCGACCATTATCAGCAGATAGACCAGCCCGTTCTTTCGCCAGTTAGCATTCACGATACTTGCCTCCGCGCGAGTTACGTTCCACGCGCTCCTCTACTTTGCTCATACGGGATATGGATAGAGCGTATGTCTGCTCTATTCATATCGCATTATAACAGAAGTGTATGTTAACTGCTAGGCGGCTGGCTTACAGTGATGAACTAGCAGGATTGCAGCTTAGGTTACAGAAATAATTTAGGTAAGCCTAAATAATCTTCTGCGCGAGGCGAAATGATTACGAAAACGATCGAAGACTATCTCAAGGTCATCTTCCAGGTCGAAGAAGCGCAAGGCACAGTCAGCACGACCGACCTGGCTGCGGAGCTCGGCGTCGCGCCGGCCTCGGTGACGGGCATGCTCAAGAAGCTCGCCGCGCACGACCTCGTCACCTACACCCCCTACCAGGGCGTCACGCTGACCGCGCATGGCCGCGCTATCGCGCTGCGCGTGGTGCGCTATCACCGGCTGGCCGAGCAATACCTGGCCGAGGTGTTGGGGATGCCCTGGGACGAGGTGCATGCGGAGGCCGAAGAACTGGAGCACGCGCTGAGCGAGCAGGTCGTCGGGCGCATCGACGCCGCGCTGGGCCGGCCAACGACGGACCCACATGGTGAACCGATTCCGACGGAAGATGGCCGGATGCCCGACCGAGACGATGTCCCGCTGGACTCGCTGGCCGTGGGTGACTGCGCCGTCGTTGCGCGCGTCACCAGCCGGGAGGCCAGCTTTCTGCGCTACCTGGGCAGCATGGGCATCTACCCCGGCGCCCGCGTGCAGGTCATCGCGGTCGCGCCCTTCGACGGCCCGCTGACCGCGCAGGTCGGCGGGCAGCAGTATGCCATCGGGCGCACGGCTGCCGCGCAGGTGTTCGTGCGGACGGAAAAGACGTGATGGAAGTTGAGCGAGAGATGAGACGAGAGTTTAGGCGGAACGTGCATCTGACGGTTTTGATCCTCCTGCTGGCCGCCCTGGTGACCGGCTGTGCGACGCCCATTGCCGCGCAGCGGCCCGAGGACCTTGCGGCCCGCAAGCTGCGCATCGTCGCAACGACCGGCATGGTGGCGGACGCGGTCCGCAATGTCGCGGGCGAGCGTGCGGAGGTGACCGCGCTGATGGGGTCGGGCGTGGACCCGCACTTGTATAAGGCCAGCGAAGGGGACTTGCTGCGGCTGGGGACTGCGGATATCGTGTTCTACAGCGGCCTGCACCTGGAGGCCAAGCTCGCTGATGTGCTTGAGCGCATGGGCGATCGCGTCCGGGCACGTGCTGTGACCGACTACATGGACCACAGCCGCTTGAGCAAGCCGGCCGCATTCGAAGGCCAATATGACCCGCATGTCTGGTTCGATGTGGCGCTCTGGGCACAGACGATCGATGTCATCCGCGATACACTGATCGAGATGGATCCGGGCAGCGCCGCGCTATATCGCGCCAACGCTGACGCATACCACCAGCAGTTGCGCGAGCTGGATGACTACGTTCGCCAGCAGGCGGCGCGCATCCCCGCGGCCCAGCGCGTTCTCATCACCGCGCACGATGCCTTCAACTATTTCGGTCGCGCGTACGGGTTCGAGGTGCGCGGGTTGCAGGGCGTCAGCACTGCGACAGAGGCCGGCACGGGCGATGTCCAGGGGCTGGCCCGCTTCATCGCGGAGCGGCAAATCCGGGCGCTCTTCATCGAATCGTCGGTGCCGGTGCGCAATGTGGAGGCCGTGCAGGCCGCCGTGCGCGCCCGCGGGTTCGAGGTGCGCATCGGCGGGGAGTTGTTTTCGGATGCGATGGGGAGCGCGGGCACGGTCGAGGGGACGTATGTCGGCATGGTGCGGCACAACATTGATACGATTGTGAATGCGTTGCTGGGGGAATGACCAGTAACGAGAAATCAGTAACGAGTAATTGTCGTGAAGGTGAGGGTTCATGGAACCGAGACTCAGAACTGTAGCTGCTACCGCGGCGATAGAAGTCACCGATCTGACGGTGGCCTATAACGAAAAGCCTGTTCTGTGGGATGTGGACCTGGACGTGCCGTCCGGCGTGCTGATGGCGATCGTCGGGCCGAACGGCGCAGGGAAATCCACGCTGATCAAGAGCATCCTCGGACTCGTGCCTGCCGCGGCCGGTCAAGTCCGCATTTGCGGCAAGCCTTTTGCCGAGCAGCGCCATCTCGTCGGTTACGTGCCGCAGCGCGGCAGTGTGGACTGGGACTTCCCGACGAACGCAGCCGATGTGGTGATGATGGGTCTGTACCGCCGGCTGGGCTGGGTCCGGCGGCCGGGCAAGGCTGAACGCGAGCTCGCGCTGGAAGGGCTGCGCAAGGTCGGCATGGAGGACTTTGCCCGCCGCCAGATCAGCCAGCTCTCCGGCGGCCAGCAGCAGCGGGTCTTTCTGGCCCGCGCACTGGTCCAGGATGCGCAGATTTACTTCATGGATGAACCCTTTGCCGGCGTGGACGCCATCACCGAGCGCGCCATCATCGCGCTGCTCCGTGACCTGCGCGCGGCGGGCAAGACCGTCGTCGTCGTGCATCACGACCTCCAGACTGTGCC
>DAOUGK010000416.1:0-4529 GCA_034429055.1 Anaerolineae bacterium
GTCGGACGCGCTCCGCGCGCTGGAGTTTAACGAAGTCACACCGCAATGCTTGCTCGGCCGTCATGTGCGCGGCGACTGGGGCGAGCTGCCCGCGCGCGAGCGCCGCCGGAACGAGATGCAGGCGTTGAAGGCATATGGCACTGTGACCAGCCGCTACCGTCTCGGCGACGGCGAGTTGGTCCTCGTAACCACGGATTTACACCGCGCAGACACGCTCATCAGCCAGCCCGGCGACGACAAACACCTGGCGCGCTTTGCCGAGGCCTGGCGCCAACCCTGCTATGCATTGGAGCCGCCGGGCTACCCGTATTACCTCGTGCGCATCTGGCCGGGCGAGACCGCGCAGCCCGATCGGGTTCTTGAGCTCGCCCGCTCAGCGTCCTGAGCGTTCTACTGCAGCGCCGCGCCGATCCCTGCGGCCCACTCGGAAATCGCTTGCCAGTCGCGGAAGTCGCCCAGCGGGGCCTTGATCATCTTGACAATCAACCGCTCCGGCAGGCTCAGCGTTTGGGCGTCCATCTTGCCGCCGAAAACGGCCATATCGCGCGGCTGGATGCGATCCGCGACCGGCTGGAGCTTCTCCGGCAGACGCCACCCCTTCAGCAGCACCAGCGGATCGCCCTCGCCGGTCGGTCCGCTGGAGAACAGCCACACCGGTCGCTGCGCCAGCGCAGATTCCTGCTGATTCAGGAACTCGGCTGCGGAGTTTACCCACTGGCCCGCATAGACGCCGCTGCCCAGCACGACACCGGCATAAGGCGCCACATTCGTTACCTTCTCGGCGGTCAGCACATCCACCGCCAGCCCAGCATCTGACAGCACTGCACCGATCTTCTGCGCTATCTCTGCGGTTGCGCCGTGCTTGCTGCCATAGGTCACCAGAACTTTCTCGGTCATCTTGTTGCTCCTTGTAACCCATATCTCTTGGATTAACTACGAGCCCGTCTGACACGGGTTGCACGGGAAATCACAAGGCCGTATGGTAGAATACCCGCACATCCGCCCGCCCACACATCATCAACGGAGACACACCATGACCCAACGCATCGATCTCAACGGCGACTGGCAGCTCGCCGGCTTCCCTGAGACGCCCGCCTCCGCCGCCGCGCCCGTTGACCCGTTCAGCAGCCCGAACCCTGCCGATGTACCGATTATCGCGGCCACTGTGCCGGGCAACGTCGAACTGGATCTCGAGCGCGCGGGGACCTTGCCCGACCTCTACTACGCCGCAAACATTCGCCTGCTCCGCCGCTATGAAGCATACGAGTGGTGGTATGCCCGCGAGTTCGAGCTGCCGCCCGACGCAGTGGGGCAGGACTGGGACCTCGTCTGCGAGGGGCTGGACACGCTGGCGACCGTCTGGGTGAACGGCCAGGAGATAGGCCGCGCCGCCAACATGCTCATCGGCCACCGCTTCGCGGTTACCTCCGCGCTGCGGTCGGGGCGGAATCGCATCACCGTGCGTCTCGGCTCCGCGCTCAACCACGCGCGCAGGTTCAGCTACGACGCGGCCAGCTCGGGCGCGGATTTCCGCGAGGAAGGGCTGTTCATCCGCAAGGCTCCCCACGTCTGGGGCTGGGACATCCTGCCGCGCGCCGTCTCCGCGGGCATCTGGCGGCCCATCTATCTCGAGGCGCGGCTGCCCAACGCCATCGAGCAGCTCTATTTCTGGACAATCGAAACGCATCCCGGCGGCGCGACCGTCGGCGCGCGCTGGCAGTTCCGCACCGACGCCGCGAACATGGATGGCTTCAGCCTGCGCTTCAGCGGCACCTGCGGCGAGCACACCTTCGAGTTCGAGTGGCCGGCGGAGTTCCTCGCAGGCGGTTGCCGCATCCCGGTGCCCGGCGCACGGCTGTGGTGGCCGCGCGGCTACGGTGCGGCGAACCTGTACGCGGTAACCACGCAACTGTGCCGGGGTGGGGAAGTGCTGGCCGAACGGACCGACCGCATCGGGATCCGCACGGTGGTGGTGGATCGCACGGAGACGGCCGGACAGGTCTGGTCGCCGGAGGCTGCGGCGTCCACCGTGGCCCGCCTCGACCGCGCCCCGGACCCCGCCAGCCGTTTCGTCATCTACGTCAACGGCGAGCCCATCATGGTCAAGGGCACGAACTGGGTGCCGCTCGACGCCTTCCACAGCCGCGATGCGGAACGGGTTGACCGGGCGGTCGCGCTGCTGGACGACGTCGGGTGCAACATGGTGCGCTGCTGGGGCGGCAACGCGTACGAGGGCGACCGTTTCTTCGACCTGTGCGACGAGAAGGGCATCCTGGTCTGGCAGGATTTCGCGTTCGCGTGCGCGCGCTATCCGCAGATCGAGCCGTTCCTGGCCCAGGTGCGCGCGGAGGCGGAGGCCGTGACCGTGCGCCTGCGCAACCATGCCTGCCTCGCCATTTGGTGCGGCGACAACGAGATCGACGGCATGTATGTCAACGACGGCCTGTCGCCGGAACACAACCGCATCAGCCGGGAGGTGTTGCCGCAGGTGGTGCACCGCATGGACCCGCATCGCGCGTTCGTGCCCAGCTCGCCTTACGTACCGCCCGTCCTCACCGCACATCCGACCGCGGACATCTGGACGCGGACGCCGGAACAACACCTGTGGGGGCCGCGCGGCTATTACAAAGGCCCGTTCTACACCCAGCACAGCGCGCACTTCATCGGGGAGATCGGCTACCACGGCTGCCCCAATGTCAGCTCGATTCGCCGCTTCATCTCGCCCAACGCGCTCTGGCCCTGGCAGGGAGAGGACGGCTGGAACGACGAATGGCAGGTCCATGCCGTCTACCACTGGCAGCACCGGCGCATCGACCGTGATCGCATCAAGCTGATGGCGAACCAGGTGCGCGAGCTGTTCGGCGTCATCCCGGAGGACCTGGAGAGCTTTGCGCTTGCCAGCCAGATTGTCGAGGCCGAGGCGGTCAAGTTCTTCATCGAGTCCACCCGGCTGCGCAAGTGGCGGACGAGCGGCATCCTCTGGTGGAACCTGATCGACGGCTGGCCGCAGTTCTCCGATTCGGTAGTAGACTACTACTTCGGCATCAAGCTGGCCTACCATTATATCCGCCGGGTGCAGCAGCCCGTCTGCGTCATCATCGGGGAGCCCGGGCCGGGCAAGCAACTGCCCGTCATCATCGCGAACGACTCGCTGGAGCCAGCCGAGGTGGGCTATCGCATCACCGCCGGCGGCGAGGTGGTATCGGCTGGGCAGTTTGTTGCGCCGGCCAACGAGAACTGGCAGGTGGACCACCTCCGCACGTTCGCCAGCGACCACCGGTTGTACCTCATCGAGTGGACCGCGGGCGGCGAGACGTTCGGCAACCACTACCTGGCCGGGCAGCCGCCGTTCTCGCTGGAGCAGTACCGCACATGGCTGGCCGAGATCGCTGTGCTGCCGCGGGCGTTCGACGCGGCCGCGGTCGCGCGGTGAGACGTGTATGAGCATCTACGCGATCGACCATGTGCAGCTTGCCATTCCGCCCGGGGAAGAGGAACGGGCGCAGGCTTTCTACATGGGCGTGCTCGGCTTCAAGGAGACGCCGAAGCCTCCGCTGAACCTTAGGGGCGACCGGAGATATCATAGGAAGCTTCAATTTCCCGAAGGACCGCCGCAAGGTCAGTTGGGGATGCAGGAGTTGCGCTTGCTTCTTGCCCGGTATGCTTGTGATGGGGAAAGCCGGATAGACCTGGGAAGTGGGGCGTGTCGTCATAGCGGAAAATCAGAGTACCGTCAGCCTTCTGATGGTGATAGCTGTACATGTGCCGGACAAGGCTCGTCTGTGTTTCGATGAGTTCTCGAAAGAATAGGGCTGATCCATCCGTGAACACCAGTTCACCACGGATCAGCCCTGCACGAGACGTTCGCTTGTCAAGCAGCACATTGGACGAATGTACGATGGGAGAGCCGGCGACAGCATCCAGCAGCGACTGGAAGTACTGCTCAATCAACCGTCGCCTCCTGAAGGGCCTGATACTGGCTTTCCAGGATCTCTAACATGCCTAGCTCCATCCGCCAGTCGGTGAACTCAACTGTCTCAGACAGTTCACCAGCGCGCAACCTCCGTTCAAACTCGCCCGAAGTCATCTTGTGCTGAGATTCGTACCCCGCCAGTTTGTCGCGCGTCTGACGGATGCCCAGAAGAAGCATCCGCCTTTCATTATCTAGGGCTGACTCTACGATAGGCTTGAGCATTGCCCGATCCCGTGTTTTGATCGTTAACCGCTGCGCCACAGCCATAGGCTACCACCCCAACGTTTGATTTCACTTCAATTGTAAAGGTCTTGTACCCGTTCGTCAAACATACCCGGCAACGCATGAACACGGATAAACGGATACAACGACCGGCGTGATTCGTTCATCCGTGCGCATCCGTGGCCCCGATCATCCACTACCCCTCAGCGCGCGCCACACGCGCTCCGGCGTGAGCGGGATGACCGGCGTCTCGATGCCGGTCGCGTCGTAGACCGCGTTCGCGACCGCGGGCGCGACGCCGTCCAGCGGAATCTCCGCGACCGCCTTGACGCCG
>DAOUGK010000417.1:0-10611 GCA_034429055.1 Anaerolineae bacterium
GCGCGGCCGTTGCGAGCCACCCCGTGCAGGGCCTCGCTCCAGTAGTCATAGGCCGGGATGCCCAGCCGGGGGATCGGCGGGCAGGCATTGCACATCTGGCTGAGCTTCTCTGGTAACGTCATGCGGCCGATCAGGTCATCCACACGCTGCTCGATGGGCAGGTCAGGATTCAGGTAGGGAGCTGTGGCTTCAGTCATTGAAAGCGTCTCCTTGATGTGGTGATTGATGAGAAGAATGGTTGTATTATAATGCTTCTCACGCAGTTAGAAAATCGCTTCCATCAGCCCGATAAGGAGCCAGCAATGTCACCATTATCTGCACAGGTTTACCTCGACACACACCGTACGGTCGGAGCCATCTCGCCGCTGCTCTTCGGCGGCTTTGCCGAGCATATGGGAAGGTGTGTCTATGAGGGCATCTACGATCCGGCCTCGCCCCACGCGGACGAGGATGGCCTGCGCACCGATGTCATGGCCGCGCTGCGCGAGCTCGGCTACTCGGTGATCCGCTATCCCGGCGGCAACTTTCTGAGCGGCTACAACTGGCTGGACGGCATCGGCCCGAAGGAGCACCGCCCGCGGCGCCGCGACCTCGCCTGGTTCTCCATCGAAACCAACCAGTTCGGCACCGACGAGTTCATGACCTTCTGCCGCAAGGTGGGCACGGCCCCCATGCTCGGCGTGAACCTGGGCACCGGCACGATCGATTCCGCATCCGCGCTGGTCGAATACTGCAATGCACCCGCGGGCACCTACTACGCCGACATGCGCGCGGCCAACGGCAGCCCCGAACCGTACGGCGTCAAGTACTGGTGTCTCGGCAACGAGATGGACGGCCCGTGGCAGATCGGCCACCTCGACATGCACGAGTATGCCAGCAAGGCCCGTGAGGCCGCCAAGCTTATGCGCTGGCAGGACCCAGCCATCGAGACGGTGCTATGCGGTTCCTCGAACGACCGCATGCCCACCTTCCCGGAGTGGGACCGCGTCGCGCTCGAAACCTGCTGGGAGCAGGTCAACTACCTGTCTATCCATATGTACGTGAGCAACCACCACGACCAGGACACGCCGAGCTACCTCGCGCTGGCCCGCCGCTTCGAGGATTTCGTGGATACGATGGCCGGTACGCTGCGGTATGTGAAGGCGAAAAACCGCAGCCAGCACGATGTCTACCTGTCCTGGGACGAATGGCAGGTGTGGCATCCGGGCGAGACGAACGGCCGCTGGACCGAAGCTCCGCACCTGGCCGAAGTGGGCTACAACCTGGAGGATGCGTTGGTGGTCGCCCAGTGGCTCAATGTCTTCCTGCGCAAGTGCGATGTCGTGAAGATTGCCTGCATGGCGCAGATCGTCAACATCATCTCGTGGCTGCACACGACGCGCGAAGGACTGCTCAAGCACACATCCTACTATCCCTTCATGCTGGTCAGCAAACACGCGCGCGGCAACTCGCTGGACGTGCTGGTCAAAGCGCCGCAGTACGAGACAAAACGGTTCGGCACGATGCCGCTGCTCGATGTCGCAGCCAGCCACAACCCGGAGACGGGCCGACAGGCCATCTTCATTGTGAACCGGAGCCAAACGGAGACCATCACCACGGAGCTGGTATGGCAGGATGCCGCGCCCGCACAGGTCACGGCCATCCATCAGCTCACCGGAACCGACGTCAAGGCCGAAAACACCTTCGAGCAGCCCGACCGCATCGTGCCAGCACAACACGCCGGCGGGCCGATCACTGACGGCAAGTATGGCCTCGTCCTGCCGCCGTTGTCGTTCACGACAGTGCTGGCAGGGTAGCCAGACCCACAGTGCTCCTCGTCCGAGCAGGCATATCCCGCTTGGACGGGGATGTCCGCGCTCTCCTCCTTCAAGATGAATGTCTTGTCATCATAATCAGCCCGACATGCAAAATCTGTCACATAAAGGGGATTGCCAGGAAGCATAACTTGTGCTAAGATAAGCGTGGGTTGACAGTTCCTCCGGCTGCTCGTCGATACTGACGGAGAGGCCCGCGTGCAGATAGCAGTGGTGGCGACGAAGCTCACACCTCCCCCCTCCAGAGGAGCTACGTTTGTAGCACGCCCTCGTCTCCTGGAACTGCTCACCCAGGGCAGTCACGCCGGCACGACACTGGTCTCCGCCCCTGCCGGCTTCGGCAAGACTACACTGGTGGCAGACTATGTCCGCAGTGTCGACGCGCCCGCCGCCTGGCTCTCACTCGATGCAGGCGACAATGACCCGGCACGATTTCTCGCGGCCCTGCTGGCGGCCCTGCGCAACGCGGACCCCGGCATCGGGGTTACCGCGCAGGCCATGTTGGACTCTGTCCCGTCGCCGCCTGCTGAGGCCCTGCTCACGTCCCTGCTCAACGATGTCACCGCCCTCGCCCGGCCCGCCAATCTCGTGCTGGATGACTATCACGTCATCGACCTCCCGCCCATCCACGCGCTGGTCGGCTTCCTCCTGGAGCATCGTCCGGCGCGCATGCACATCGTGCTCGTCACGCGCGAGGATCCACCGCTACCGCTCGCGCGCCTGCGCGCACGCGCCGCGCTGATCGAAGTACGCCAGGCCGACCTCAGCTTCACCGTCGAGGAAGTCGCCGAGTTTCTCCGGCGCAACCTGACGACGCGCCTCACCCACGCGGAGATCTCCGCGCTGCATGACCGCTCGGAAGGCTGGGTCGCAGGGCTGCAACTGGCCGTGCTCTCATCACGCAGCAGCGCTGATATGCAGCGGCTCATTGCCAGCGTGACAGGCACGAACCGTTTCATTCTGGACTACCTGACCGAAGAAGTTCTGGCCCGCCAGTCACCGGAAGTGCGGACCTTCCTGTTGCAGACCTCGCTGCTGGATCGCCTGTGTGCGCCCCTGTGCGAGGCCATACTGGGACGGGATGGCGAGTCGCCTGCAGGCAGCAGCCCGCCAACGTTGCCTCACGACGGCACACCCGCCCAGAATCTGCTCGAGTATCTTGATCGCGCCAATCTTTTCGTCATCCCACTGGACACCGAAAGGCAGTGGTATCGCTACCACCACCTCTTTGCCGAACTGCTGCAAAGCTGCCTCCGCCGCGAGCAGGCCGGCAGAGTCAACACACTCCACAGCCGGGCCAGCCGGTGGTATGCCGACCACGGTTTCGTCGCCGAAGCCATCCGCCATGCGCTCGCCGGCGAGGATTGGGCGCAGGCGGCCAACCTGATCAAGAGGGAGGCCCAGCCCATGGTGCAGTGTGGTGAGCTGCTCACCTTGATGGGCTGGTTAGCGGCGCTACCTCCCGCCGTAATCCAGGCCAGCGCGCAGCTCTGCCTCGCCTACGCATGGCCGCTGCTGCTCACCGGTCGACTCGATGCCGCTGGGCAGTGGCTGGTAAGGGCACGGGAACTGGCTGAGGGCGAAGACCATCCGCCTGGTAGCGATCCGCGTAGCCTTCTGGGTGAAGTGATAGCCGCTGAGTCCAACCTGGCACGCGCCCAAGGTGACCTGCGCCAGTCGGCTGAGTTGGCGCACCGTGCGCTGACCCTGTTGCCGGAAAACGCAGACGCCCTGCGAGCGATGCTGGGGGTAACCCTGGGGTTGACTTACTGGTATGGCGGACACATAGATCAAGCCGAGCCAGTTCTCCAGGCTGCAGCAACCTCCGCACGGCGCTGCGGCAACGATTTTGCGCGGCTAACCGCCCAGACCTTTCTTGGTCGGAGCAAGGCCATGCGCGGAGAACTGCATGCTGCGGCCGCGCTGTTCCAGGATGTCGTTGACGAGAGTCTGCCCGTTCCCGTCACGATCCTGGCCCATGTCGATCTAGCCTATCTGAGCTATGAGTGGAACGATCTGGATGTGGCTGAAAGCCACATGCGCGCGGGGCAGACGCTTGCGGAGCCCATCGGCGACGCCGAGTATCGCCTGTCCGTGAGTCTGATCCTGGCGCGCCTCCGTTCCGCGCGCGGTGACCTGCGCGGAGCTCTACAGGTTGTGGATCAGGTCGATCAGTTGCTCAGAGCATCCGAATCGCCGGCCAGTCTCTGGGCTCATGTTGCGGCAACCGGAGTGGTAGTTGCTCTGGCCGGCGCAGCCTTGCATGAGGCAGAGCATTGGGCTGCCAGGATGAGCCGGGAGGCCGGGGGACATCCGTTTTATCGTCACCTCAATCTGGCGTGGCCGCGGCTGCTGCTCGCCCGCGGCGAACGCCGCGCGGCCAGCGAAGCGCTGCACCTGGCATACGACACGGCCAGCCAAGCCGGCTGGGAGTGGGGGATCATTGCCACGCGCGTCTGGCAGGCCGCAGCCGCGGAGACACAGCAGGCCGGCCTGACCTTCCTCAAGGATGCGCTGCACAGGGGTGCATCAGAACGGTTTATTCGGACCTTTGCCGATACAGGCCCCACTCTCGTGCCTCTCCTCAGGGAGGCCGCCCGCCAGGGCGTTGCACCGGCGGAATACGTGGGTCATATCCTGCAGGCTATTGCCGAGCAAGCCGGGAGCCGGTCTCCGAACCCGACGCCATCTCTGAGCACACGAGAGCTCCAAGTGCTGCGCCTGATGGCCGCGGGGCTATCGAACCGGGCGATTGCTGAGAACCTGGTTCTGAGCGAAGGGACAGTCAAGAAGCACATCCACAACATCAGTGGCAAGCTCGCCGCCGCCAATCGCACCGAGGCCGTGGCGCATGCGCGCAAACTCGGGCTGCTGTAGCAATCGTGGTGACAGCCGCCCACGAGGAAAAATAAACTGCCACGATACATCCTTTAGGGGTTGAATACGAACGTACTGCGTGATAGTCTCACGGCAGATGGCCCTGGTACCGTTTGCTCAACCGAAAGTCCGCTACGTGTGAGTACACCTGGCACACAGCCTGGCGACCTGGTTGAGCAGACGCGTCGTTTCTGGCGGACCTGAACAAGTACTCGCAGGACAGAAGGCCGACGATGGAGACGATCCGCATTCTCCTGGTGGCTGACATCGCCCTGTTTCGCGCCGGGCTGAGGTCCGTCTTGGAGCACGAACCGGATTTGCTGGTCTGCGATGAAGCATCTGATCTGGGGTCGACCATGCGCGCGGTGCGCGACAAACAACCGGATGTCATCCTGTTGGATTTGCATCTGCCCATGCAGAGCGGCGTGCAGGTGGCGCAGCAGATCCTGACTGACAATCCGGACGCCAGGATCATCGCCCTGATCGGCTCACCGGATCGTGATACGGTGACGCGCGTCCTGCAGGCCGGCGTACGGGGCTATCTGATGAAGGATACCCATGTCAGCGAGCTGGTCGAGGCGATCCGCTGCGTAGCCAACGGCGGCGCAGTGATCGCTCCGCCCATCGCAATGCAGGTCTTGTCCGAGTACCGGCGGCTTACGACGCAGAACAACGGGGACTGCGAGAACCGCTTTTCAGCGCGCGACCTGGCGATGTTGCGCTCCCTGGCACAGGGTGCCGGCAACCGCGACATCGCACAACGAATGTTTCTCTCAGAGCAGACCGTTAAGAATGAGCTATCCGACATATACCGCCGGCTCGGCGTGGAGAACCGCACGGAAGCGGTGGCGACGGCGTTGCGCCTCGGCCTCATTTCTCTCGACGGCGACCCGGCGTAATACCTCGCCGTAACGGTACCCGCGTACTTCCTCTTGAGTATTCCCCGCAACACAAACTAGAGAGACTTGGGCCTTCTAGGATGACCTGAAGCGGACTATGATTGTAGTAGTCTGTGCTGGTTTATGTCACTCGTTGCCGACTCCTGTTAGCTGCTAAGGTCTTATGTGTATCGGTGCGCGCTTTCGCTCGCTCCGTTCGCCGGAACACGGAGGAGAACCAGGTGCCATGGACGAACTCCTGACCGTCGAAGAAGTCGCCACCTATCTGCGCGTAAGCCGGTCGACCGTGTGGCGCTGGTGCCAGGCCAAGAAGGTGCCGGCGTTCAAAATCGGCCGGGAATGGCGCATCTCAGGGCCGGTGCTCGAGGAATTGGTTGCAGCGCAACAACAGATTATCGGTTCATCGGAATCGGCAACCGGGCCGCCGGACATGCCGACGAGACAAGACTCCGACGCCCAAAAGGTCGAGAGTACTACGTGACGGGTACGCTTGCCGCCACATGAGGGGACTGAACGGTATTCCAACGAGTAGCACAGACTGCTAGAATGTCAGAGGACGGTGCGGCTTATGCATGTTACTGCTGGCTCTTGTGGGGTTATGTAAGGCGATCAGCCTGTAACGACCAACAGTTCGCCGGCATAGGCAACCGTAACGCAAAGCAGATTAACAATCTTGTCCCTCTGACATCTGTAAATGGCACAGGGGTTGCGACCGTGGTTGTCACAATCCCCGCAGCACGGCTCCTGACCGCAGGGTTCTGGCGGAGAAGGCAGAAAGGGGGTGAGTGCAAAGGCCAGTCAGGCACAGTCTTCACGGCCGGGCGGCGTGCCTCCGTGTACCCGTCCTGTGTTCGACCCTACTCAAAGCGAAGACGATCTTCGAGTACTTTTCTTTCACAGAGGAGGACAAGATGCATAAGGGCATAAAGCCGTTCTATCGCGTTCTCAACGTCGTCATAGCCATTCTGCTGCTGTGTCCCGCGATAGCACTGGCTGCACCTGATGTGCCAGGCGATGTCACGGCGGTAGCGATCACCGCTCCGACGACCGCCGCGCCGGCATTCGTGAAGGTTGGAGCCGTCCTTCCCGTCACTTTCTCCACCGATGGCACCGGGTCCGGCACGCTCCGCTACTGGTTGGGCGGTACCATCAAACTGGCAGAGGAAGCCGTCACACTCCCGGTTGCCAAGACCATGAATCTGACGATCCCTGCGGGCACAGCCGACGGCCCCTGGGACCTCTCGGTTGAAGCCAAGAATATCGGCCAGGACAACTGGGTCATCGCGGTGCAGCCGACCAGCGTCATCGTCGATAGCACGCTGCCGGTGGTTGCCGCCGACACGCTGATTCAGCCGAACGGCGGCGAATACCTGCAGGTCGGCTCTGCCTATGACATCAAGTGGGATCCCGCCAAGATCACCGAAGCCAATCTCGCCGGCATCGACCTCGAGCTCTGGGTAGCCGGCGCCTTCCACTCGACCATCGCCACCGGCCTCGGCAACGCCGGCACGTTCGCGTGGACAGTCCCGGCTATGGTGACCCAGCAGGCGAAGGTCAGGCTGGTTGCCAAGGACAAGGCGAGCGGTGCGGCCTCGGACGAGAGCAATGCCGTCTTCACGATCTTCAATACGGACAACACCCCGCCGGTCGTGAACGTGACGGCGCCCCTCGACAACGCCTTCATCACGACGAACACCGCCGTGGTGGCGGCGACGGCTACCGACGTCGAGTCGGGCATCACCAAGGTCGTGTTCGAGTACTCCAAGGACGGTGTAGCCTGGACCGCCATCGGGACGGATGTGGCGGCGCCCTACTCGCTCGACTGGAACGTCACCGCGCTGCCCGATGGCACGAAGGTCTGGGTCCGTGCCACCGCGCATAACGGCGTCGGTGCGTCCGCCTGGGACTCGAATGCCAACATCGTCATCGACCGGAGCAAGCCGGCGGTTGCCATCACCGCGCCGACAGAGGGCGCCCTGGTGGCAGGCAGCCATATGTGGAAGGCCGATGCAAGCGATGCCCATTCGGGCATCGTGGGTGTGACGTTCTGGTACTCCAACACGGTCGCAGGCTGGACGATGGATGGCACGGACAACACCGCGCCCTATGAGATGAACGTGATCGCCCCCACCGGGCCGGTCTGGGTCAAGGCAGCCGCCACCAACGGCGCCGGCTTGAGCCAGGAATCCGCGGTGGTGAAGTACATGGTGGACGCCACCGCACCCGCCATCAAGGCTACCACGCTGATCCAGCCCAACGGCGGTGAAGGGTTGCAGATTGGCCTGACGTACACTATCAAGTGGAACAAGGCCGACATCACCGACGCCAATCTCGCAGACAAGCCCATCACGCTGTGGCTGACGCAGGACGGGGGTGTCACCTTCTCCCAGATTGACGGTGCGCTGGCGAACACGGGCGCCTACGACTGGAAGGTCGCGGGCATCCCCAGCGCCAACTCGTGGGTCAAGATCATTGCCACGGACAAGGTGGGGAACACGGCGTCTGACATGAGCGACGCAGCGTTCACGATCTTCGCGGTAGACAACACACCGCCAACCGTCTCCATCACCGATCCGACGGCGGGCGCATGGGTCACGGGCACGAAGCTGGTGAAGGCCACGGCAGCCGATCCGGAGTCCGGCATCCTGCAGGTCACTTTCTGGGCCTCCACGGGCACCTGGGCCGCTAACCCGGACATGGCTGCCCCGTTCGAGCAGGGCTGGAACACGGCCGGCTACAACGGCGACGCCATGCTCAAGGTCACGGCCCGGAATGGTGTCGGCATGGAGACCACATCCGCCGTTGTGACGGTCCACGTGGACAACACTGCGCCGACGGTCAGCCTGCAACAGCCGGTCGCAGGCAACATCATCTCGGGGAAGACGTTCGAGTTCATCGCGGATGCCGCTGACGCCGGCTCCGGCGTGGCCTCGGTGATGTTCGAGGTCCAGCCGGGCTGCGCGGGCGCCTGGAGCACACTCGGCACGGTCGCCGCGGCCCCGTACAAGCTGGTCTTCGACACGACCGCGCTGCCCGACGGCACGCACTGCTTCCGCGCAACGGCCAAGGACAAGGTCGGGCTGGCGACCAGCACGGCGGGGGTCCAGGCCGACGTGAAGAATACCTACACCATCGCCCTGAAGGCGGGGTGGAACCTCATTTCGACCCCATTGGTGCCCTACGACACGAACATTGCCAACGTCATGAAGAATGTGAGCGCCAAGCAGGTCGCGACCTTCATCTGGTCGGGCGGCAAGCTCGTCCAGCAGACCTGGATCCCGGGTGTGGGCGGCACGCTCAAGACCTTCAAGGACGGCCAGGGCTACTGGGTGGAGATGCCGGGCAACGGCACGCTGGTCATCAGCGGCCGGTACCTCAGCGCCCCGCCGAACGTCCTGCCCGCCTATGCGGTCAACGCCGGCTGGAACCTGATCGGTTACACCGCTCGCTACAACATGACGAACGAAGCCGCAGCCGACTACCTGGGCGCCTCCGTCTACAATGCCGCGCAGGCTAACTACGCATTCAACCCGGACGGCGACTACTACTACCAGACGTGGACCTACAACGCGGGCCTGGGCTACTGGCTGGCCCTCAGCCAGAATGGGACAATCTACCCGTAACGCAGCGGACTGAACCCTCAGGCCGATCGCGTAGGGTGATGTAAGCGCACCCTGGCAGGCGCCGACCGGCGTCTGCCAGGGTTGGCCTTGCGGATCGCTGACTCCACATCCGAAACCTGGGCCACATCACCAGGCATTGACACTGACAGACGTGAACCGGCGCACAGCTTCACACCTGCATGGAGGAGGCAGAAGCAATGGGTCACAAAATACTCGCCCGCACTAGCCGCGGGCATCTGCTCCGCTGGGTCTCTCTGCTGCTCGTGCTCGTGGTTATGTTCGGCATGGTGGCAACCCGGGCCAATGCTATCCCTCCTATCGGTCACACCTTCTATGGTACGGTTAAGAACTCTGCGGGGAACCTGCTGCCTAATGGCACGTCCATCATGGCAAAGGCCGCCAGCGGCCCCTGGACGGGCAACGTCACTACGAAGGTCGGCCCACCCGATGCCTCTTCCGGCGCCTACTTTCTGACCATTCCCGGCGATGACCCGGACACAACCGCCGTCGAGGGCGCCTCTGCGGGGACGCCAATCATCTTCTATGTTGCGGGCGTGAAAGCCAAGCTCTACGATGTGGCCCAGGGCAAGTGGGTCAATGATTATGCCTGGCATTCAGGCAGCGCAACCAACCTGAATCTGCAGGCCGACGTCAACTACACTATCACGGCATCGGCCGGCGCGGGCGGCTCCATTACTCCTTCCGGCAGCGTTTCCGTGCCACTGGGTGGCAGCAAGACCTTTACCATCTCGGCCAGCACGGGCTACGCCATTGCCGATGTGGTCGTCGACGGGGTATCGAATGGTGCGATCAGCACGTATACATTCAGCAATGTGGCCGCGAACCACACCATCGCGGCCTCGTTCCAGCGGCTGACGGGCGATCTATCAGGTTACGTCTTCCTTGATACCAACGGCAATGGCATCCGCGAAGACAGCGAGACGGCCGGGCTGCCGGGCGTCACAATCACGCTGCTCCTTCCGGGCGGCGGGACCCAGACGACGTTGAGCGCAGGCCCCGACGGTGCGTACCAGTTCGCCGGCCTTGCACCGGGCCAGTACACGGTGCAGGAGACGCAGCCTCTCGGCTATGCCGGCACGAGCCCGGATTCCGTGGTGGTCAATGTGGTTGCGGGCGGCATGGCTGTGACCAACTTCGGTGAACAGGCGTGGACGCCGACACCCATGCCCACTGAGACGCCCACGGCGACACCGACGGCCACGCCGACGACGACGCCGACTGAAACGCCGACGCCCACACCGACCGAGACGCCCACGGCCACGCCGACGGAGACCCCAACAGCAACGCCGTCTGCGACGCCGACGGAGACGGCCACGCCGACGCAGCAGGTCAACATCGTCTATCTGCCACTCGTATTGCGGTAGAATCAGAACGGAG
>DAOUGK010000418.1:0-13560 GCA_034429055.1 Anaerolineae bacterium
TCCTGGATCGGAAACACCGGTCCGTCGTCAAGAACGCCTTGCGGCCGGATGGTGATATACACCGGTGAGTCCAGCAGCCACTCCGGTACGTCCTGCCGCCGGGAGAGCGGCACGGCCCATTTCTGCTGCAACGTCCAGTCACGATACATGCCCGCGGCGTCGTACCAATCGCCCGTGAAGCTGCGGAGTACCGTATCATACTCCAGCGTGCGCGAGCCATCTGTGGGCCAGTCGCCTACGTGCGAGATGCCCACGCGGACGCCCGGATCCCGGTGCAGCGCCCGGAACCGTTTGACGTTGCCCGCTGTGTCATGGCAGGCCAGGTAGAGCCCGCACCGGTCGTTATAGTAGGCCAGGAATTGCGCGAACTGGCTGCCGGGATAGTGATCGAGGTCGCCGTTGTGGCTGGCGAATTCCCACGCACGCCAGCTATCCGGCGTCAACTTCCGCGAGAGGTGGGTCTCCGGTCCATCCGCGCGGATGAGCCGGCCGTTCCAGTAGGGCAGCAGAATCGCCTCGCTGCCCTGCGCACCGCCGAGGTCGTACGGACAGACGATGAACGGATACTGCACGTCCACGATTTCCAGGCCCGCCTGGTTGTCCAGCCGGATGCCCCAATGGCTGCACGGATCATCTGGGGCCACGCTCACCGTGCACGTCACGGCGAGATCCTGCCCGGCCAGCCGGCGGAAGGACATCGTCACGGCCCGGCGCCCTCCATCGTGGGTGACTTCGACGGCCACTTCCTCCGCCTGCATTGAGCCAAGCAGCCGGTACTGCCGGTCCGCGTCGAGGTAGCCGATCACGAAGACCGGATGATCGGGGCCCGACGTGACAAATTCCTGGTCGGGTGCGGCCTTGCTGCGCAGCGACACCAGCCGGCCTGTCGCCGCGTCGAAGATGAGGGTGTCCTGCGCGGTAGTGAGGGTGATGGATTCAGACATGTGATGCTCCGATCCGGGGATATCTCCGACTCGTCAGACCAGGGCGGCGCGCGCGCGGGCGATGCGCGCCACTTCGGCGCATTCTGCGGCGGTCATTCCTTCATCCGGGACGAGCAGTACGATGGCCCGCAGATCGTGCGCCCTGACGAAGTCGAAGACAAAGTCCACGTATTCGCGCACCGTATACCGGCGCAAGCAGTTGCACGTGACAAGCGAATGGTGTGCGAGGATGACGGCCCGGCTGCCGATCTCAGCCGCAACCCGTTCGAGCGGCGTCTCGCTGACCCCGAAGTTGACGCCGAGCAGCCCACGCGTGCGCGCCAGCGCGGCCAGGTTGTGTTCCCAACTGCCGCAGGAGTGGATGACCACCCCACCGAACTCGGCGGCCACGCGCTCGTTATAGGGGACGCCGAATGTGGGATACAGCCGCCGCGAGATTACCGCGAGCAGGTCTTCGCTTAACGCCATCCCCTTCCCGGGTGGGAGCCACACCGTCGGCATGCAGTGGATGGGGATGAGGGTGTGATCGGTCGCCTCCTCCAGCAGATGCATATAGGTGATGAAGTCGTCCGTCATGTGGCCGAGCAGGTGGTGGACCGCGGCCGGGTGATCGTACATCTCGACCATCAGCCGCTCGACGCCCAGCATGTTTCCGGCCTGGTCCAGCGGTCCCTGCATATCGGGCATCTGGATCGCAATCCGGCCACCGGTCGCGCGGCGGAAGAAGCGGATCAGTTCGAGGAACTCCGCGGCGACGCCCTGGCGCGTGAAGTCGGGATGGCGCAGCTCGTACGCCTGTTCCGCGGATTCCAGGAGGGGCACCGGCCACAAGTGATCAGAGGAGAACTCTTCACGCGCTCCATACGCGGTGGGGAGCAGCCCCTGGCGGCATCCCGGGGACAGGGAGGGGATGTAGTCATCGTCGATCGGTGCGCGGTGCAGGATCCCCTCCAGCAGATAGGTGAGCTGCTCGTCGTGCGGGTAGCGCACCTCGGACAGCGCGTTGCCGTCCACCCCGCTGTCATCCGGCACACCGATGAAGATGAACGGGATGGCGTCCGGTGGGCGCTGCAGATCCCACGTAGCGGCCAGCCGCGCCCGAGACCGGGCGATGCGCTCCGGCGGGTAACGGCGCTCGATTTCTGCCACGGCACGGAGGTGCTTGTCGTACATCTTGCCTCCACGTCTATTGGTTATTGCGCGGCGGCCTGGCGGGCCTTCAGGATTTCCACTTTCGGCCCCGCAACCAGTGCGGCGAGGCGTTTCGCATTGACCCGGATTTTTTCCAGGACCTCAGGACGGAACATCGCCATCCAGTCAGCCGGCACCGAGCTGCTGCCCCGCAGCGTGCCTGCCAGCATGGCCGCCCGGCCGGAGATGGTGTCGCTATCGCGGCCGATGTTCGTGCCGCCGATAGCCGCCTGCCGCACATCGCCGCCGGACACCAGAAACATTGCCAGCGAGAAACCCCACAGCTCCAACGGGTCGATCATATGGTATAGCAGGCACCGTCTGTAGAGTTCCTCGCGCACGGCCAGCACGTCGGTGTACTTCTCGGCGACTTCCAGACAGGTTTCGAGGTATTCGCGGAAAGTGCGGAAGGGCCGGTCGTCGAAGGTGTGCAGGGGGCCATCCGGCGCCGTGTCGAGCGCCGCCTGGCAGACGCTATCAACGGTTGAGTTGGGCCGCAGAGCCTCGGCCACGGTGGCCGCCAGATTGGCCGCCGCCTGCATATCCAACCCCCGCTGATACATATACGAGATGGCGGTGGCATCCATCGAGGCATAGGCCGGGTCCGCAATGTTATAGATCCCGACCGGCTCCATGCACATGACCGTCGAACCCGTGACCACGGACCAATGCCCGGTGATGCGCGGATCCCACCCCTGGCAGATGAGATCGTACGCTCGCCCCATGCAGAGCGGGAAGAAGTGGTTGCGGTTCAGGTTTTCTTTCCACATCGCGCCGAAGTGCCGGGCCATCACCGGTTGGCCCGCGCGCGCCAGGTAGGTCTCGGTCAGCAGCATCGCCATCTGGTTGTCATCTTCGCGTTCGAGCCGCCGCGGATCCAGGATCGTCTGGATGCCCCCCGGATACTTCTCGTCGATCTCCCAGTACATCATCGACTCGACCGGCGATCCCATGGCGTTGCCGATGGCCCCGGCGAGGATGTTGCCGTAGATTTTATCCTCCAGCAGCGTCAGGCCGTTCGGGCTAGGCGTCTCAAGTTCATCGATGACGGTGAGGATGCGAGCTTCATCCTGCACGCGCCTGGCCGCGACTTCGGCCAGGCCGTACCAGGGTTCGGCGAGCGGTTCGCCCCAGGCGCGCCATGCGGCAGGGAAGATCTCCGGACCATACAAGGCGCCCGCCAGCGCGCCTGCCAGCACCGGCGGTACGACATGCCCCTTGTTGATCCAGCCCGTTTCGTCGGGGATGGGCAAGAGGACGAGCGCCAGGAGCATCTGGGGGCGTGCGGCAAAGTGCTTCAGGAGCGGGAGGACGAAACGCAGCGGGTTGTACTCGATCCAACCCATGTCGTTCGGCCCGCTGCCTGAGGTCCGGCCGCCGGTGGTCAGCCACCACTTGACAAACCCGGCCTCGTCGGAGTCAGCGTGACCTTCGGCTCGCCGCACAGGATTGTTGAGCGAGTAGAAGACCTCCTTGTTGTTACGGTGTGCGAGCTTCAGGACGGTCTCGATCACCTTGTCCTCGGTGGCGCCTTTGTCCAGTGCAGCGGCAACCGCGGCCGCACTGAGCGCGGCCCAGTCGGCGCCCAGGCGGTCCTGTGCAACGCTCGCCAGCTCGACCCCTTCCAGATATGCACGCTCAGGATCGGCGAAGTGGAAGATGCCCACAGCAGGCATCGCGCCCGCGATCAGGCCCGAAGGTGCCGCGAGCATCCCGCTCAACCGTGCGTGCATTCCCTCCTTCAGCAACTCCTGAACAGAATGGAGGGCATCGTACGCGAAGGATGGGTCTGCGATGCCGGCATCGGTCTTGAGCATCTCGCCGAATTCCTCCGGTGTAACGCGCCCCCCCCTTTCGAGATAGGCCCGCACGCCCAGATCGATCAGCGGGCGTGCCTTGGCATACCAGGTGCGGTTGGGGGTCAGCCGGTACTCACCGGCCGGCGCCAGCTCGAGTTGGTCGATGTGCTGGGGGTCGGCAAGCGTGAAGCGTTCGGGGTGAACAATGCGGGCGAGTGCAAGCTCCGCACCGATGGCTGCGCCGAGAAGGCAGCCCCGGATGCGTTGGTCCAGGCTATGATTGCTCATCTTTCCTCCATTTGAAGCAGGGAACCGGTTGGAGCCGTCGAGCATGTATATGGGAGCAACAAGAAGGTAGTCGAAGCAGGTCCTGTTTACTTGTGCGTACAAGATAGCACCAAGACCGGCGGTTGTCAAGCGGAGCGAGAAGGCTGCGGAGCCGGCAAGTGCGCCTTGTTGCGGGGCAAGCTGGCTCTCCGGTCTGGAGAGCCAGCTTGGACAGCCAGGCAGAGGATGCCTGTCTGCGGAGGATACTACTTGAGCGATACCCAGGACTGCGTGTGTGCGCCGCGATAGAGCGCTTCCATCACCTCGCTGCGCAGGGCGGCTTCGCGCGCAGTGACGAGCGGAACATCCTGCCCGTTGAGCGCATCGAGGAACAGCTCGAACGCGTGCGGCCAGGCCGGGGGCAGAGCTTCCCACGGCTGCTGCCCATCCGCGCCGGGTACATGGCTGCTCTGGAAGAAGAGCTTGCCGTTGGCAAGGTAGGCGTGACCTTCGGTCCCGCTGATGAGCAGGCGGACAGGGTGGGCGATGTCTACCCAGCCTGCGGCCAGGCTGCCCACCACGCCGCCCCCGAACTTCAGCAGCCCTTCGCCGTATTCGTCACAGTCGCCGTAGCGCCCTGTTGCCACGCCGACTGCTGCGGTGACAGCAGTGACAGCCGGCGCGCCCGCGGCAGTCTCCATCAGCCAGAGCATAATATCGAGGGAGTGCGTGCCCAGATCGCCGAAGCCACCGATGCCGGCCTGCGCCGGGTCGGCCATCCAGCGGTACTCGGTGTCGAAGTAACCGCGCAGCGAACCGGCGTGGCAGTTGGTGTGGCGGATGCGACTGAGCGTGCCGAAGCTGCCCGCGGCCATCTGCTCGCGCAGGAACTGGTGTACCGGCTCCCCGCGCATGAAGTAACCCGTCTGGAAGAGCACGCCTGCCGCCTCGATGGCGTCGGCCATGCGGTGCGCATCTCCTGCGCCCATGCCCAACGGCTTCTCGACGAAGAGGTGTTTGCCCGCTTGTGCTGCGGCGAGCACCAGGGACTCGTGCCGGTCCGTCTCCGAGCAGACGACGACGCCTGAGATGGCCGGGTCCGACCAGATCGCCGCCGCGTCAGCGACAGTCTGCGTGTTGAGCGCCTCGGCCTGCACCTGTGCGCGGGCCGGCTGATGATCCCAGACGTATTTGACATGCACATCCGTCCGGGCATTCAGCCGCTTGACGAAGCCGGGCGTGTGGATATGCGCGCAGCCGACCAATGCCAGTTCGATCATGATATTCCTTTCCGGAAGCTATGTATTTACTGCCGCTCGCCGCCCAGCCGCACCTCGCCGCCGGTCTGCTGGCTGCGATAGATGCCGTCCAGGATGGTCATGACCTGGAGCGACTGCTCCGCTGGGACGGGCGACGGCGCACCGTCCACGATCGCCTGCGCGAATTCGTAGCATTCCAGCGCGTGCGGCTCCATCGTGTCAGCGGTCAACTTGAGGGTCTTGTTGTACTGCTGCCGCGTGGCGAGGTTGGACTCGTACACCTCGCACTTGGGCCAGTGGCAGCCCGCGCGCGTGCCATAGAGCCACATCTGCATATCCTCGCCCGGCGTGTCGTGGTGGAGCAGCCAGCTCACCTCGAGCACCAGCGTCGCGCCGTTGGCAAAGCGCACGAACGCCGCGGCGAAGTCCTCCACGTTGTACTCCGGCGGAATCAGGCCGCCGCCGGCCCACGCGGTGAACGTGCCCGGCAGATGAGCCAGCTCGGCGCGCGCCACGCCGGTCACCGAGACGGGTTCGGGGTTGCCCATGAACCAGAGCGTCAGGTCGAGAATGTGAACGCCAATGTCGATGGTGGGCCCGCCGCCGCTGTGCTCCTTGAGGATGAAGCCAGGGCGAGTCGGTGCGATGTAGCGGCGGAGCATCCAACTGCGCGCGTGATAGACGTCGCCCAGCACGCCCGTCCCGATCTCGGCCTTCATGGCCTTGCTCGAACCGCGGAAGCGGAAGTGCTGCGCGGTCATCAGCAGCTTGCCCGCCCGGTCGCGCGCCTCGATCATCTTGCAGATTTCCGCCGGCGTGGGGGCCAGCGGCTTCTCGCAGATGACGTGCTTGCCCGCATCCAGCGCGGCAATCGCCAGCTCTGCATGATACATGTTGGGCGTGCAGATGTCGATGATATCGATGTCCGGGTCGCTGATGATTTCTTCGGCGTGGGTGGTGACCCGGCCGATCTTGAAATCATCACCGAACTTGATGACCGCGGGCTCGTAGACGTCTGCCGCGGCCACCACTTCCGTGTGCGGTGAGGCGGCCCAGCCCGGCATGTGCGTACGAGAGATGCCGCCTGTGCCGATGATGGCGACTTTCATTGTGCGAGACATGAATCCTCCTGGATGGGAATGATTATGTTGATGTGGCACGGTCGTGCAACCTTCGGTTGCCTGGAGCGGCCACAGCCCAGGTTATGTTGTGGCCGGTCTCCGACCGTGCCACCGTGGTACAGGTCAGCGGCCGAAGACCTCCGCCCAGTAGCGGGCGACCTGTCCCCGCAGCGCAGCCAGGTCGTCCACCGCGCGCGGGTCGCCGTCGTTCAGCCGGAGCATAGCCGCGCCCTCCGGCTCACACAGCGCGTCGTGGCCGGGCATCAGCTCCGCCAGCACGAAGTGCGCGTACTTGACGAGCCGGAAGGGACCGTGAGCGCGCGGGTACTCGCCCGGAATGTCCTCGACGGCAACCGAGTAGAGGTCGGTAATGCTGCTCGTGAGATCGGGCAAAGCGGCCGAGGGTGCGAAGGCCAGCGTGTAGTACCAGCCGAACAGCCCGCGGTGGCAGCCGTGCGCATCGCTGACGCCGACGATGGGGATGCGCCGTCCGCGGGCGACCTCAGCATAGTAGCGGGCCACCTGCAGCCCATTGGACCACATCTCGTGCGGCCAGTACCCGCCGATGACCTCGAGCGCATCGTACGGCTGCCGTTCCAGCAGGACATCCACGAGGGCTTCGGGGATGGCATAGCTCTGGTTCGAGAACCAGTACGGGTGGCAGAAGATACTCAGCCCCCCGGCCTCACGGATCTTCGCAAAGACCCACTCCGACGACGCAACCATGAACGGGTTGAGCGACGGCGGGAGAGGCGGCAACTGCGCCTGGCGCGCGGCCACTTCTCGCTCATATGTCGCGCGGTCTGCGAACAGATCGTTTACGCTGAACCGGCCGCCGAAGTTGACGATGTGGATGGGGTTGCCCGGCGCATGGACCTCTTCGCCCGGATAGAGCGCCAGGTCGATCGGTGCGCCGGCGAACGCGGCAATGGCCTCCAGCGACGGGGCATACTGGTGGTGATCGGTCAACGCGACGAAGTCAAGCCCGATCTGGCGGCAGCGCGCCGCGACGTGCGCAGGCGGCTCGCGGCCGTCGGAGCGGTTCGAGTGAATGTGCAGGTCGCCCTTGTATGGCGTGCGGCCGAACAGGTCCGCCTCGACCGCGTACAGCGAGACGCGGTCCAGGCTCTGCACTGTTTCGCCATCCAGTTGCTCGACCGCCAGGAGGTGTTCTTCCTCCTGGCCGGCAGTCAGCGTGCAGACCAGCGCGCCGTCCTCGATGTGGGCGGGCATGGAGTGGCCCGGCCACGGCCACGCGGCGGTATCCAGATGCGCGGTGGGATAGTGGGCGACGCGATAGGTCGCGGCCGGATCGAACTGCGTGGTCGGGTCGGCCGGCCGGATGCGGATCTCCGCGGGCCGGCCGACGAGGATCACGCGCGGTGTCACTCGTAAAGCAGGTGAAGTTTTGGTGTCTGGCATCGGTTGATGTTGAAGTCCATTGCAGCATGGCGCCGAAGGTTGCCGTCAACGAATGGGCGAGCGAATGAACGAATTGAGCCAGGGGACGAGTATTCGCTCATTCGTTTCCGCATTCGTTGACGGCCAGCTCCGGCCTGACCGTTCATTCCAACGTTCGCAGTATCTGGGCCGGATCCATCTCGGCGTTCACCTGCGCGAGCCGGGCTGCACCTGCAATGCCCGGCGGGACCGCATGGCCTACCGCGGTGTAGAATTCGTTGCGCGCGCGCCGCGTGGGCATGTGCGCCTGGGTCCACGCGCTCTGGTAGCCGAGTCCCAGGTGGCGCTGCATGACCGTGTGGCCGTAGATGAAGTACGCGCCTTCGAGCATGGCATCGCGCACGGGTGCCATCTCCGGTACGCTGAAGTCATCCACCAGCTTGTTACCTGGGCTGTTCATCTCAGTGCCGACGTTGGTGGGCAGGTCCAGGTCGCGGCACAGCTGCACGTACTCGTGGAGCTTGCGCACCTTGAGCTCGCGCGTCGCCGGGTCTGCGATGTTCCAGTTGCGGTCGGGGATGATGTTCGCTGCGGCCGCGCCCTTGGCGATAAGCAGCGCCGTCAGCTCCTCGATGTCCTGTTCGCCCGCGGACGTGCCGTCGAGCCAGGTGGCCGTGGGCAGCGCGCCGCACGCGATGATGAAGCGGTGGAACTCCTCGACCGTGGGGAAGGACTCCGGCGTAGGAGTGACATAACCCACGCCGCCCTTCTTCATGAGCTTCCCGCGGACGAGGTTCGAGAACTTCGCGTAATCTCCGAGCATGCCCTCGATCTGTGCGAGCGGCGTGCCGAGCTTATCCGCCCAGAACGCAGCGCGGTCCGCCAGGTCAGGGAAGCGATCTGCGGCAGCCTGGATGTACGCGGCCAGCATGTGGCGCTCGGTGGCGTTGCCCGCCGGGGTCAGCGGCAGCACATCACCTTCGTAGTCCAGGGCGACGGGCGCAAGGTGGGCGTTCACGCGCTCCAGCATCGCGCGGTTGCGCCGCTCGGCGCGGCTGCGCATCGAAGCCAGAATCGGCGCGACCTCCGACGGGACCTGCCCCGTGACGAAGCCGATGCCCATGTGGTAGGAGACGCCCGGCTCGCCCGGTGAGTTGATCTCGCGTGTCGCGAACTCGGGGATGAAGACGCGCGTCTCGATGCCCGCGCTCCCGCGCACGCCTGCGACATCGCACGCGGCGAGGAACTCATCCACCGCGTCCAGCACGTCGAAGTCCACGATGCCCGCGGCGAGGAAGCCGCGCTCGCGCGCCAGCCATGCCAGCGACGCTGGCGAGTGACCGTACGCGTTGAACGAGAAGAAGGTGTGGCAGTGCATGTTGACGATGGGATGTGGGTCTGCCTGCTCGAATTCTCCCCGTTCGGCCCGCGCGACCAGCTCGGCCAACGCCGCGCGCCGCGTCTCCGGGTCGAAGCTGTTGAGTGCGAGTTGCAAGTCTGTCATATCATTTTCCAACTAACGCGACAAATCGCCCATACGCGTCGTTCCATGCGGCGGTGTCCTGCGCCTCGAATGTCTCAGTCGGGAAGGAGCGGCGGACGAGGTCGCGGCCTTGGGCCAGCGAGCCGATGTCACCGACCGCGAGCATCTGCATGAGCAGGTTGCCGATCGCGGTTGCTTCGATCGGCCCGGCGACGACGGGCCGGCCCGCCGCGTTCGCCGCGAACTGGCTGAGCAGACGGTTCTGCGTGCCGCCGCCGACGATGTGCAGTACGCCGACGCGTTTGCCGATGAGCGCCTCCAGCATCTCGGTGACGCTGCGGTATTTCAGAGCAAGGCTCTCGAACACGACGCGCGCCACCGTTCCGTTGTCCTGCGGCACGGGCTGGCCCGTCCGCTCGCAGTAGGCGCGAATCCGGCCGGGCATGTCGCCGGGCCGCGCAAAGTCCGGCGCGTCCACATCCACGAACGCGGTGAACGCGGGCGCGGCTGCTGCGAGCTGGACGATCTCATCCCACGAGAGCCGCTGCCCGGCCTGCTGCCAGTTCCGCCGGCACTCCTGGATCAGCCACAGGCCGGTGATGTTCTTGAGCAGCCGGATGGTGTCGCAGACGCCGCCCTCGTTGGTGAAGTTGAGGGCCAGCGCGGTCTCGTTGACAACCGGCTGCGGCGTCTCGACGCCGATCAGCGACCACGTGCCGGAACTGAGATACGCATGGTCGTGGCCTTCGGCGGGCACTGCGGCCACCGCGGATGCGGTGTCGTGCGTGCCGGGCGCGACGAGCTTGACGCCCCGCGCGCCGGTTTCCTCGGCCACCCACGGCAGCAGCTCGCCCAGCACGGTCCCCGGCGGGACAATCTCCTGGCTGAAGATGTGCGCCGGGATACCGAGGCGTTCGAGCAGGCCCGTCGCCCAGGTGCGCGTGAACGGGTCGAGCGCCTGACTGGTGCTGGCAATCGTGTACTCGTTGACCTTGCGGCCCCCCAGCCAGAAGTTCAGCAGGTCAGGCACGAACAGCAAGGTCTTGGCGGCATCCAGCGCCGACTCGCGGCGGACGGTCGCGGCATAGAGCTGCACGAGCGAGTTCAGATCCATGAACTGGATGCCGGTCGCGCCAAAGACCTCGGCCTTCGGCACGCGGCGGAACATCTCGTCCAGCATCCCTTCCGTGCGACTGTCGCGGTAGTGGTACGGGTTGCCGAGCAGGTTGTCCTGGCCGTCGAGCAACGCGTAGTCCACGCCCCAGGTGTCCAGCCCCACACCGGACAGGTCGGACCCGCAGCAGGCGACCGCCTTGGCAATGCCCTGCTTGATCTGTGCAAAGAGGTCCAGGATATCCCAGTGCAGGCTGGAACCGCCTGCCACGGGAACCTGTACGGGGCCGTTGGCAAAGCGATGGACCTCTTCCAGCGCGAGCCGGCTGCCGTCGAACCGTCCGATGATGGCGCGACCGCCGGATGCACCGAGGTCCAGCGCCACGTAGTTGCGCGTCATGGTCATGAATGGCCCTCCGTAACGAGTAACAAGTAACGAGTAAGCACCGTGTGCCGTTGGATTACTCGTTACTCATTACTCATTTCTCATTCCTAATTCCTACAGCTTCTTCCCCAGCATCAACTTCGCGTTGTTCTCGCCGCCGTTGGCCGCGTAGATGAGCGGCAGCGGGCGGTCAACGCCCTCGATGTACGCAGGCCGGGCGGCCCAGTTCGCCTGCGAGAGGACGCAGTTCAGGTCCATCCAGTATTCCAGCCGCGCGGGGGTGAGCCCCTGCACCATGTGGAAGTGGTTGGCGGGCGGCAGGTGCTTGTACTCGCCCATCGTCGCGTATTTCGGCACGACGAAGGTGTGCGGCCATTCGGCGGTCGTAAGCTGGCAGACTGCCGATGCCATCGGCTCCGGAATCTCGGCCGTCGCGGCCTCATCCCAGCTCAGGCTGAACATGCCGGCCAGGTCGCTGTAGGTGAGGCGACCCGCGATGCCTTCCAGGCCGCCAGGGGAGACGAAGGTGACGGAGTTGCCGAGGCCGGGGAAGTAGCCCGGATCGGCCTGCGGCATGCTGACGCCCGCCATGATCTCCGCGATGCTGGCGCCGGGCGCTGCGGCCCAGTCGAGCGATGCAGAGCCGGAGTTGTCGCCGTCGACAAAGCCCTTCTGTGCCCACGCAGCATCCTGCGGCAGCGTGTAGCCGATGCGTTCGGCCAGCGTCTTGACCTCCCAGGGCTCCCACACCTTGCGGAAGTCCATGAAGAGCGGCGGTTGGCCGCCCGTCAGCGCGGAGAAGAACAGCATGGTCAGGAGACCTTGTACGTCGGCTTCGGTTGCAAACGGGGTGGGCACCTTGCGGCCGTTGTGGTCGAAGGTCGAGTTGAAGAATGACTCCATCGCGTCGGCCACAGGCAAGGGGATGCCGCGCGGATCGGAGCCCCATTCGAGCTGGCTCATAAAGCCGCCGCCGACCGCGTTGAGGTCGCGCAGCAGGTCGCGGGCGATGAGATACAGCGCGAGGCTTTGATCGAAGCGGCCCGACTGTGCATCATCCTTGACATCCAGCCGGTCGCCCAGGTGGTCGTTGACGAAAGCCCGCAACGCCTTGAGTTCCTCTGCGTTGTACGCTTTCTTGTTGAGCATGTCGGCCAGCAGCTTCATGTCCAGCCGGGTGATTTCGATGCCGAATTGCCGGCGGGTCGGGATGATGTGGCCGAGCGCAGTCTCCATGCCCATGCTGTCATGGCCGAAGATGACCACGCGGCGGCCCTTCAAGGCCTGGGTTGCGAGTGCGGCCTGCGCCCAGTCCACCAGCGCCTGGGCGGTGCCCTCGGTCATCTGGGGGTCGAGGCCGGTGTCGGGCCAGGAGCCGACGTTCAGGTGCGACATCTTGCCGTATTGCATCACCGCGCCGTTGATGGCGTGGGCGAACACGACGCCGGGCTTGGGGCCGCTGTTGCCACAGGTGAAGTTGATCGGCGTGTCCTTCGGGAACTGCTGGAGCAGCGAGATGACGCTCAACTGCGGAAAGGCCCAGGTGTCCGGGGCGCAGACAAGTACTTTGACGCCGGCATCCTGGAACTGCTTGGCGACGATATCGGCCTGGGCTTCGCCGTCCACCAGGATAGGGGCCCAGACGACTTTTGCAGGCGAGCCGTCAGGCAGTTTGACGCGGTCGGCCAGAGCACTCGCCACCATCTTGCAGATGTTGCGGCAGCGTTGGCGGCTCGGCTCATCGATGCGTGGATCACCGGCAACGAAGACCCCGATCGCGGGCACATTACGCTCGAACTTCTCGACCGACTCAGACAGTGCAACTGCATTTCCCATGAAAGTGCCTCCTCAGGACTACTAAAGATTACCCCTTCATCGCGCCCGATGCGAGGCCCTGAACGAGTTGGCGCTGCACGAGGGCGACGAAGATGATCGACGGTATCAACATCATCACGGACATGGCGGTCATGCCGCGCCAGTCGGTGACGAACGAACCTGTGAACTCGTAAAGGGCGGGCGGGAACGTGCGCGACGCAGGGGTGCGCGTGATGACCGACGCCAGCGCGAACTCGTTCCAGCAGGTCAGAAAGGCAAAGATGCCGCTGGCCGCAACGCCGGGCAATGCCAGGGGCAGGTCCACGCGGACGAGCGCGCCCCAGCGCGAGCACCCGTCGATGACCGCCGCTTCCGATAATTCCTCAGGGATGGCGCGGAAAAAGCCGTCCATCAGCCATGCGGTGAACGGAATGTTGAGTGCAGTATACGCCACAATCATGCCAACCAGCTTATCGGAGAGGCCCAGCCGTGCGAACAGGATGAACAGCGGCAGGCTCAGCGCGACGCCGGGCACCGCGCGCATCAGCATCATGGACAGAAAGACGCCGTTCTTGCCCCGGAAGCGAAAGCGCGCAAAGACGTAGCCTGCGAGCACCCCCAGGATGAGCGAGAAAAGCGTGCTGGTCAGGGCGATGACCGCAGAGTTGCCGGCGTAACGCTCGAACGGTATCTGTGAGCCCATGCCGAACGCGCCCTCGGGGACAGGCATGCCGAGCAGGATCTTGTACGAGTCGAAATCGAGGCGCGCGGGAATCCACACC
>DAOUGK010000419.1:0-2434 GCA_034429055.1 Anaerolineae bacterium
GATGCATATATGTGGAGCAAGGCTCGTTCGAGCCTGCCGCCGCGCGGCCGTCCTGCTGATGGTGGCCGCGCTGTTGTTGCCTGCGGCCGCGACCGCGCCGGCTGCCGCACAAAGCCCGGAGCGGCTGGTGCTGGCGTTCTACTACAACTGGTTCGACGAGAATAGCTGGGCCGCTCATAAGGTGCCCGACGTGCCGGCAGAACCGTATGTGTCGCGCGACCGCGGGGTGATGGGCCGCCAGATTGACCAGGCCAAGTCCGCGGGCATCGACGCTCTGGTCGTGAACTGGTGGGGTCCACAGGACGACAACCAGACCGAGACCAACCTGCGCGCGATGCTGGACGAGGCCGCGGCGCGTGGCTTCCGCTTGGCGGTGGACGTCGATATGAACTCGCCTTACCTGCGAAGCGCGGGGGCTATCCAGACCGCGATGGCCCACCTGCTCAGTACCCACGCGGAGGACGGTGCGTATCTCAAGGTCGAGGGGAAGCCGGTCATCTTCTTCTATCACCAGAACCACCGCCTCAGCACGGAGGGGTGGGCTGCCATCCGCAACGCGGTGGACCCCGGCCGCAACAGCCTGTGGATCGAAGAGGGCACGGACGTCTCGCCGCTGTCGCTGTTCGACGGGCATCACCTGTACAGCGTCACCTGGGCGAACCGTACGGACATGGGCTACACAGCCAATAAGTTTGCACGGCTCGTGCGGGCCAGGGCGGCGGCGCTTGGCGCGCCGAAGGTCTACGTTGCCACGGTCATGCCCGGCTACGATGACCGCAAGACGGGCCGCGGGGCCGCGTTCGCTGTGGGGCGCGAGGACGGCGCCTACTACGTGCGCTCCTGGCAGGCCGCCATCGGTGCGTCGCCGGACTGGATCATCATCAACAGCTTCAACGAGTGGCGCGAGGGCACGTACATCGAGCCGAGCGCGGCCTACGGCACGCGCTATCTGGAGATGTCCGCCCAGTGGGCGGCGACCATCCGCGGGTCGGCGCCGCCGCCCGCGCTCGAACCGGCGCCGCAGCCGACGGCTGCACCCCCGGAGCCGACCCAGGCTCCGGCCGAAGCCACGCCGCTGCCGCCGACACCGAAGCCCACGGCCCTGCCGCCCACGCCGACCCCGCGGTCGACCTTTGCGCCGCCGCCGCCCCCCGGCCGGGAGGTCGGTCGCTGGGGAGGCTGGGGTCTACATTGATGTCAGTCTGTCATCCGTAATCCAACTATCGAGGTGCTCCATGATCGATCCGTCGTACCTTGCCGAGATCCTGATCCCCGCGGACAAGTTGCAGGCCCGGATTGCCGCGATGGGCGCGGCCATCAGCGCGGACTATGCCGGGAAAGAACTGGTGCTCATCGCCGTGCTGAAGGGCAGCGTCCTCTTCCTGGCCGACCTGATGCGCAACATCACGACGCCGCACGCGATTGACTTCATGGCGACGTCGAGCTATGGCAACGCACTGGAGTCATCCGGGGTGGTGCGCATCCTGAAGGACCTGGACATCTCCATCGAGGGCCGCAACGTGCTGATCGTAGAAGACATCATCGACACGGGGCGCACGCTGGATTACCTCGTTCGGATCCTGCGCGCTCGGCAGCCCGCCTCGCTCGAAATCTGCACGCTGCTGAACAAGCCTGCGCGCCGCGAGATTCCGGTGCCGGTCAAGTACATCGGGTTTGATATCCCCGATAAGTTCGTGCTGGGTTACGGGCTGGACTACCAGGAGCGCTACCGCAACCTGCCCTATATTGCGGTGCTCAAGCCGGAAGTGTACGGCGGCGCAACGGATGAGAACGGATAGACGGATCGGGGGGTTGCTGCTGGGCCTGGCCTGCTGCCTTCTGCTCGCCGCGCCGGTGGCGGCGGACGGCCTGGTCATCGAGGGGCGGACCGCGGGCACGTCGGGCTGGCAGCGCGACGCAGCCGAGCTGTCGCCTGCGCCGCTGCGACCGCCGGCTATGATGGGCCGGCCGGTCAGCAGCGCGGCGAGCTATACGGTGCAGCCCGGCGACACGCTGGGCGCGATCGCGGAGCGGTTCGGCGTGACGTCGGAGGCGCTGGCCGCAGCGAACGGCATCGAAGATCCGAACCGCATCGCCGCCGGGCAGGTGCTCTTGCTGGAAGGGGTCGGCTCTGCCGCTGCCGCGGCAGGTCTGCCCGACCTGACGGCGGGCGAGGTCACACGGCTCCAGTTCTGGCCCTGGCCCCCCGCACAGGGCCAGACGCTCGTCGTGTGGCTGCGCACGCGCAGCCCGGTGACTGCCAGCCTGACCTACGAGGGGCGGGCCTATCCGGTGCTATCTCAGGACACGGTTGGGTCGGGCATGGCTGCCTTCATTCCCATCCCGCCGCTGACCGCACCCGGGAGCAAGCCGCTCACGCTCAGACTGGGCGAAAGCGAGCTGCACCTGGCCGTCCCGGTCATCCCGGGCAACT
>DAOUGK010000420.1:0-6784 GCA_034429055.1 Anaerolineae bacterium
TACGCCGACCGGATCTCTGAACCGGCGGGCATCGTCTCTATTGATGAGCGTATGGCGGCCATGCTGGCGCGGCGCAGGGAACGGACCTCCGCCGTGGATGAGGTCTCATCCACAGATGAGGCAGCCTACCGGGCCGCTGCACGTTCGATGGAGCAGGAAATCGCCGGGCGATTAGGCATGACGAGCGGTGATATAATGGCCTGGCTGAGAAGTGTTATCGACGATCCCGCGGGTTGAGTCGGAGGCAGAGTATGCACATGCGGCGTTCCGTGTTCCTGGTGATCCTGATCCTGGCCCTGGTCGGGCCGAGGGCGTCGGCGGGCGAGGCGGCCAGCCAGACGCCGGTCGTCGCACCCCAGCAGGCAACGGCGTCGCAAGAAGCGGCGACGTTCAATATCGGGGTGCCCGCAGGCGATGCCTACCACCCACTGAGCGCGGTCGTGGATGTAGCACGCGCTAGGGCCTACGTCTATCACGCCGACTCTGCGGAACGCCGCCCCGTCATCTCGGTCATCGATCTGGCAGATGGACAGGTGCTGCGCGTCATCCGGCTGAATGCGGCCACTGCCGGAGGCTTGGGTCGCCTGCTCTTGGCTGCATCCGGCCAGCTCCTGCTCGTGGACGCCGAGCGTCAGGAGTTGTGGAGCGTGAACCCTGACCAGGGGGTACTGGATCCGCTCCTCTCCGACGCACAGGACGCTGCGCTGAGCCCCGACGGCAACACCCTTTACATCACGGGGCCGTGGGGACTGGCCGCGTATGGCCTGGCGGACCTGACAGCGCGCCGCGCGCCGATGTGGGAGGTGGCGGGCCAGTTTGATCGCCTCGCGGCCAACGACACGCAGGTTGTCGCGCTCAACCACGGCGACGGCCCGCAGCGCGACCTGGTGGCCCTGGATGCTGCGACCGGCGACGAGACCGCACGCGTCACCCTGCCCGACTATCCCAACACGCTGGTGGCGGGGCCTGATGGCACGTGGGCCGTCACTACGACCGGCGAAAAGCCGCTCCTGTACAGCCTCGACGCGGACCTGCAGACGGTCCGCACCGCCGCGATTCCTTACACGGATGGCCTGTTCTACGACGCCCCGCGCAACCGCTACCTGCTGGCCGGCTTCCGCTCGACTGCGGGCGGCGGCGAAAGCGTCATCCTCGGCTTCGCGGCGCGTGACCTCGCGCCTGCGGGCGAGCGCGTCTGGCCCGGCATCAGCGCGCCAAACCAGTTCCTGAACTGGGGCGAGGACCGGCTGCTCGGCTACACGCGCTACGGCAACGCACGGCTGGATGTCCTGGACGCCGACCTGGAACCCACCGGGCGCATGATTACCGGTGTGCGCGCGGTGGACATGGTGCTAGACGATGCCGCGGGCCGCCTCTACGTGGCGGACGACCATGACCGGGTGCACGTCATCGGGCTGCCCGACGGGCAGGCGCTCGGCGTGTGGGACGGCGGCGCACCCCTGGCGCTGGACGCCGCGAACAAACGCCTGTATGTCAACCTGACCGGCGGCGTAGCCGCGCTGGACGACAAGGGCACGGTCGTGGCCCGCTTCCCCCAGCGCGGCTATCCTGCACCCGATCCCCGGCGCGACCTCGTGTACATCGTCGCGAACGGCGTGACCATGTATGACCGCGCGGGCAAGAAGCTCGGCACGCTGGCGAGCACCTTCCCGGAGGCGGGCGGCTTCGTCCCCAACATCTACGCACAGGCCGCGCGCGTCAACCCGGTCAGCGGTTACCTGGCCGTCATCGTGAACAACGGCGTGCCCGGCTCCAATAACGGCACATTCCTGCGCATCTATCCGCCGAAGGCGGACATGCCGATCGTGCCGCCCGGGGTCGTCAGCTTTGTCACCGATATCGCCTTTGACCCGTCCGGCAACATCTATGTCACCTACAGCCCGGCGAAGAACATGGAGGCCGTCCAGCGGCTCAATCGCGCGGGCCGGGAGCAGCGCCGGTTGGCCGGGCGGACAGGCCAGATTGCGCTCGACCCGGCTGCGGGCGGCGTCTACCTGCTGACCGAGGGCCTCATCACGCGCATCGACCCCCAGACGCTGACGCCCGTCGAGTTCTGGCAGGGACCGCACGACCTGAGCCGGATGGTGTTCAGCCCCCGGCGGACCGCATTTTATGTCTATGGCAGCACCCCGACCATCCGCGCGCTTCCGCTGGCCGACCTGACGCCCGTGGACATGGCGCCCCGGCCCGGCGCGCCGCCCGGGGATGCCATCATCGAGTCGCTGGCAGTGACAAGCGATGCACAGGGCGCCTGGCTCATCGCGGATTACAGCAACGGCCTCTATCGCACGCGCGACGGCCGGCGCTGGGAGCAGCTGCCCGTCGGCACCATCGAAGGCTGGGGCTACGTGACCGTCGCTGACAAGGGCGTGCTCTTCTGGACGAGCCAGGGTTCATCCGGCGCAGATGGCGTCTGGCGCAGCACCGACGCGGGCGATACATGGGAGTTCCTGGGCGACGGACTGAGCGACCTCCGCCCGTATGGCAGCGTCGCGGCGGACCGGGCCGATCGCGCCTACATCGCTAACCGCACCGCCGGCCTGCTCAGATGGGAGCCAGTGCGGGAACGGTGGGAATCGATGCCCTGGCAGGCGGGAGCCATCAACGACGTCGGGGAACTCAAGCTGGCCCCCGGCGGCCAGGAGCTCTTCCACAGCGCGTGGGAGACGCTGCGCAAAAGCACGGATGGCGGCGCCACCTGGGAGGACCTCAAGCCACCGGCCCGCTCCGGCAACATCATCGGCTTTTCGGGCTTCTACACCGTCACCGAGACGCTGTTCGGCATGTGGGGCGACATGAGCCTGGCGCTAATGCGCTCGACCGATGGAGGGGTGAGCTGGTCACCGCTCGATGTCGGGCTCGACCTCAGCCGCGACTACTACACGCCCGACATCGTGTCCGCGGGGTTCGATGTCTACCTGCTGGCGCGGCCGTATGCCAGCGACCAGAGCGTGCTCCTGCGCTCCACTGACAACGGCGATACGTGGCAGCAGGCGCCGGCCGCAGATACGGAAGGGGTGCAGCGTATCGCGCTCGCCCCCGATGGCACGCTGTGGGCCGGCGGGTCCGCAGGGGTGCAGGTCCTCAATCCGGCGCAGGTCAAATGGAGTGCGGTCTCGCGTGTCTCTGCCGCGACATCAGGCACGCCGGAGCCCACGGCAGCGCCGCCCGCGACGCCCACCGTTGCGGTCCGCAGCCTGCCCGCCGGAACCCCGACTCCACCGCCACCACCCACGGCTGCCACGTGCACGCGCAGGCTCGATGCAGCAGACGCCGTGACGGCCAAAGCCGAGCCGAAGCTGGGCTGCCCGGCCGCCGCGGCGCAAGCGATTGACATGGCACGGCAGCGATTCGAGCAGGGCCAGATGCTCTGGCGCGCCGATAACGCCGCCATCTACGTGCTGGACGCTGATGGGACGTGGGAGAAGTTCCCGGACAGCTTCCGAGAGGGCCAGCCGGAGAGCGATCCGAAGCTGACGCCGCCGACAGGCCGCTTGCAGCCGATGCGCGGGTTCGGTAAGGTCTGGCGCGAGCAACTCGGCGCAGCGCGCGCGGCGCTCGGCTGGGCCACGGAGGCCGAACGCGGCACGCCCGGCTCCGTTCAAGATTGGGACGGCGGACTGGTCATCCGCGTGGATGCTGTGACCTTTATCCTCCTGGCGGATGGGACCTGGCACATGCAGTAGATTGGGTGTGCAACCCGGCAAGCTCCAACTGCGTAAATAGGTCAGTGAGTACATCACGCCAGCTTTACGTGCAGGAGGAACCAGTTATGTCGGCTTTGCGTTTTCTGGGCCTGATCCTGGGAGGGATTCTCGTGGCCGGTTGTGTGGCGGTCCCGGCGTTAACCACGCTGCGGGGGTCTGGCAACACTGTGACCAACGAATATGACTACGACGGCTTCACCCGTGTCGAGGTCGGAAGTGCGTTCCAGGTCGAAATCGTGCAGGCCGAGAGCTACAGCGTCTCCGTGACCGTCGATGACAACATCGTGGAGCACCTGGAGGTCTCCAAGTCGGGTAACACCCTGCGTATCGGCCTCAAGCCGCTTGTCAGGCTGGGCTTTGGCAATGTGACGCTCAAGGCGCGGATCTCTCTGCCCACACTGGAGGGTCTGAACTTGAGCGGGGCGACAACCGGTAACGTGTCCGGCTTCAGCTCCGATGCAGCATTGAACATCGATGTGTCCGGCGCCAGCACGCTGCGTGGCGACATTCGCGCTGGTAACACGCGCGTCGATGCCTCCGGTGCCAGCACGGTGCGGCTGGATGGGCAAGCGGGCAGTCTGGATGTCGTAGCCTCAGGCGCAAGCACCGCAGACCTCGAGGACTTCGCAGCCGCGGACGTGCGGGTGGAGGCCAGCGGGGCCAGCCGGGCGGTCGTGAATGTCAACGGGCGGCTGGATGCCGAGGCGAGCGGCGCGTCGAGCGTTCGGTATGTCGGCGAGCCGACCTCCGTCAACTCGGATACGTCGGGCGCCTCCTCCATCGAAGAGAAGTAGCCCTACCGAGGCGCCCTGAAAATCCCGGGCTGTGCGGCCCGGGATTTGTCATTTAACGTGCCGGCGTAAGCCCCATCACAGTGTCAAAGCCGCCAACTTGCTATTATATGTGATATAAGGCACATGATAGGAGGCGTGGCTATGCATGAGGTCGTGGTCATCGGCGGGGGTTTCGGCGGCCTGAACGCCGTGCAGGGGCTCAAGGACGCGGACGTGCATGTGACGCTCGTGGATCGGCGCAACTTCCACCTGTTTCAGCCACTGCTGTACCAGGTTGCGACGGCAGCCCTCTCGCCCGGCGACATCGCTTCTCCCCTGCGGGTCATCTTCCGGCGCCAATCCAATGTGTCCGTGCTGTTAGGGGAAGTCACCGGATTCGACCTGGCGGGGCGGCGGGTGCTGTTACAGGATGGTGAGCTCCCATATGATACGCTGGTGGTTGCCACGGGCAGCCGCCACGCCTATTTCGGCCATGACGCCTGGGAGCGCTATGCCCCTGGGCTGAAGACGGTCGAGGACGCGCTGGACATCCGCCGCCGGATTTTCACTGCGTATGAAGCTGCCGAGCGCGAGACCGACCCGCAACGCCGCCGCGCGTGGCTCACTTTCGTCGTCGTGGGCGGCGGGCCGACCGGCGTGGAACTAGCCGGCGCGCTCCGCGAGATTGCGGCACTCTCCGTGCGGGACAATTACAAGCGAGTCAACCCCGACGAAATCCAGGTCCTGCTGCTCGAAATGTCCGACCGGGTGCTGCCGCCCTATGCGCCGGCCATATCCCTACGCGCCCGGCAGCAGCTGGAGCGGCTGGGCGTAATTGTCCGCACCGGCGCGAAGGTGATCGCAGTTGACGAAACCGCAGTGACGATCGAGGCACATGGTACCGCGGAGGCTATTCCGACGCGCACGGTGCTGTGGGCCGCGGGCGTACAGGCTTCGCCGCTGGGCCGCGCGCTGTGTGCGCAGGCCGGCTGTGAGACCGACCGCATCGGCCGCGCTATCGTCAAACCTGATCTGACCCTGCCCGCCCACGACGAGGTCTTCGTCATCGGCGACCTGGCCCATCTTGTAGATGGGAATGGCAAGCCTCTGCCCGGCGTCGCGCCGGTCGCAATGCAGCAGGGGAATTATGTCGCGCAGGCCATCCGGGCGCGGCTCGCGGGCCGGCCCGTTGCAGCATTTCACTACCGCGACAAGGGCAGCATGGCGACCATCGGCCGCGCGGCGGCGGTTGCGCAGATCGGTCCGCTGCGCCTGGGCGGCTACCCGGCCTGGTTAGCCTGGCTGTTCGTGCATCTGCTCTACATCGTGGAGTTCGACAACCGGCTGCTGATCCTGGTGCAGTGGGCGTGGAACTACTTCACGCGCAACCGGGGTGCACGCCTGATCACGGGGCACGATCCTGCGCCGCCCGACGGAAAAGCGCAATCCGGGCTCTAGCCGGTGAGCCTGCCTGTATACGTTCAGGATCAAACCGGCTGAAGCCTCGATTCCACTTGCGGTCGAATGTTCCGACCTGCCTGAGGCCCTTACCCCTTGGCGACCAGGACCTCGGTGGCTTTGATGATCGCCTGCACCTGGTCGCCTTCCTTCAGGCCCATCGCCTCGGCAGAGCCGCGCGTGATGGCCGACACCACCTCGAACTCACCGACCTGAATGACGACTTCCGCCATGACTGCGCCGAGCTTGACCGACTTCACCGTCCCCTTGAGCTGATTGCGCGCACTAAGCATGGTGTGTCTCCTCTGCGTAATGAAAAATCTGAGTCAGTGTACAGCTTTTTCCTAAATTCTAATGTAACTCTAATCGTCATTCGGGCCAATTGTACCTATAATAGCGAGTCGGGTGCGTTCGGTAACTGGTATGACCGCGCACGAGAACCTGGTCCTCATTGAGGTGCCTCATGATCGAAGTATCTGAATTGCGGAAATCGTATGGCTCTGTCGAAGCGCTGCGCGGGGTCAGCTTCGACATCGCGGCCGGACAGATCGTCGGCCTGCTCGGTCCCAACGGCGCAGGCAAGACCACCATCATCAAGATCCTGACGGGCTACCTGCAGCCCGATGCGGGCACGGTCACGGTGGATGGGCTGGATGACCTGACGCAGACGCGCGCATTGCAGGCACGCATCGGCTACCTGCCGGAGAACGCGCCGCTCTACCCCGAGCTATCCGTGCAGGCCTACCTGAAGATGATGGCCGACCTGCGTCAGATTCCGGCCGCGGAGCAGCTCGCCTGCATCGGAGAAGCCGTTCAGGCCACGGG
>DAOUGK010000421.1:0-15657 GCA_034429055.1 Anaerolineae bacterium
AGCGCCGCCTGTGCGTCTTTCAGGGCGAGTTTCTTCGTGTCGACGTCGGCCTGTGCCGCGGCGAGATCGGTCGCATCCGCACCGGCCGCCAGGTCTGTGCGGGCATCCTGGGCGCTCAGCACTTGGAGCTCCGCATTCTTGACGTTCAACTGTGCCTGGGCAAGCTCAAGCTCGTCGCCGGCCTGCGCCTCGGCCAGCGCCTTGTTCGCGTCGCTGACAGCCAGCTTCGCCTACGCGACCGCGGCCTCGGCAGCGCGGAGCGACAACTCGCGTTCCGCCTGTACGCGGGCCAGGTCGGTCTGCGCCTCGATTAACTCGCTCTGCTCGGTTGCCAGTTCTTCGGTCTGTTCGACATTCGCTTTACCGTGTGCAACCAGGTCCTGCAGTTCGTTGATGCGACGCTCCTTCCAGGCAATGGCATACTGCAGGTCGCGCTCGCTCTTTGCCAGCGAGTCGCGCTGTGCCGTCTGCAACTCGAGTTCGGCCAACTTCTGGTCGTTCTGCGCGGAGGTCACTGCGCTTTGCAGATCGGTCAGGTCGGTCTGCCCCAAATCCGCCAGGTCGGCCTGCGCCTGGGCGAGGTTCTGCTCGGCCTGCGCGACCTTCAAATCGGCCTGGGCCATCTCCAGTTCGGTGGCCGGAACCTGCAGGTCAGCCAGCTTCTCCTCAGCGGCCTGCAGGTTGCTCTGCGCCTGGTCGACCTCCTGCTGATACGTCTCCGCGCTGATGGCCGCCAGTACCTCGCCTGTCTTGACGGTGTTGCCGGCGGTCACGTTGAGCGTCAGCAGGCGATCGGATGACGACATCTGTTTGAAGGAGAGGTCGGTCTGCTGGACGGCTTCCATCTGGCCGACGACAGTCAGCGTGGAACTCAGATCGCCCAGCGTGGCAGACACAACCTGTGTGTATGAGCCGTCGCCTGTGGCGGTGCTGGTGCTCTGGGCTGCCACCTTGCTCGTGTAGAGCCAGTAGCCGCCTCCGCCCAGAATCCCCACCAGCACGAGCACCAGCAAGATACGCATGAACTTTTTCATCCTCGTAACTCCCTCATGCTGTCAGGCTCATTGCTCCGGTGGAGGAGGCGCGTCGCCCGGCTGAAAGTCACCCTGCGAGCCGCCCTGCCCGGCGCTGCCCTGGGCCATGGGAGCCGGGCCGCCGATGGCGTTGAAGCGGCCGGCCGGCGCCACCTGCAGCGAACGCGCCGTAATCGTGCCGTCGTCGGCCTTGTTGCCGGAAATGACGACCGTTTCGCCTGCCTCCAGTTCGGTGACATCCACCGTCATGTTCTTTTCGATGAGGGTCGTGTTCGCCACCTTGACAGTGATCTCGTTATTATCCCTGTCGGTGATGACGAGACTATCGGCGTTGACCGTCTTGATCTCGCCAACCAGCATGCTGCCCTGGTTAATGCGCGTGCCGTTCCCCTGACCGGTGGCCTGGCCGCCGGGGAATGCTCCGGTCCGCCCGGCTGCAAACCGCGACTGCAGGTCTGCCTGTGCCTGTGACTTGCCGTAGACCGTGCCGCCGAAGAAGCTGCCGCCCGCGACTGCCAGCACGATCACGACGCCCAGAATGATTTTCACAGTCTGGTTCATGATTTCTTCTCCTCCAATGTGCCTGCCTGCTCTTATGCAGGGATGGCCGCGCCGGCCACCTGCGCTGCATCCGTAACGGTAGCCGGGCTGACCGGTCCTGTGGACAGTCCAGGCGCCCGCACCCGGTTCAGCACCGGAGCGTCGCTGACGATCAGGCCGTCATGGAGCCGGACGATCCGCGCGGTGTGTTGGGCAATATCAGGTTCGTGCGTGACAAAAACAATGGTGATACCGCGTTGCTCGTTGAGTTCCTGGAACAGGCGCATGATTTCCTCGCCGGCCTTCGAATCCAGGTTGCCGGTGGGCTCGTCCGCCAGGATCAGGCTGGGTTCGTTCACCAGAGCGCGGGCAATCGCCACGCGCTGCTGCTGGCCGCCGGAGAGCTCGTTGGGCCGGTGATTCACGCGGTCGCCCAGGCCGACGCTTTCCAGCGCAGCGATGCAGCGCCGCCGCCCGTTCGTGACGCCCGCATAAATGAGCGGCAATTCGACGTTCGCCAGGGCGGTCGTGCGCGGCAGCAGGTTGAAGCTCTGGAAGACAAAGCCAATCTTGCGGTTGCGGACGCTCGCCAACTGGTTGTCCCGCATCTTGCTCACGTCTTGGCCGTCCAGCAGATAAGTGCCGCTCGTTGGCCCGTCCAGCGCGCCGACGATGTTCATGAGCGTGGACTTCCCCGAACCGGAAGCGCCCATGATGGCGATCATCTCGCCGGGTGCAACCTCGACCGAGACGCCGCGCAGGGCGTGGACTTCCATATCGCCCATGCGATAAACCTTGGTGATGTCATGCAGTGCGATGAGCTTCTGGCCTGTCATGCTGCGACCTTTCTCGCATCAGCAGGGAACGAGGCTAACCTCGTTCCCTGCATTCATCAGGCGAGCACGTCCCAGGCTTCAGGCGGATGTCACATCCCAGCCTGTCGCCTGGGAGATCGGTGACTCAGGATGAGGTGCCGGGGGCGGTTTCGGTCGAGGGTGCGGTCTGATTGCTGTCAGAGCCGCGCATCCCGGGCATGCCCCGCATGCCGTCCATCTTGCCGTGCCCACGCTCCATGCCGAAGCCGAAGCCGCGACCGGAGGTGTAGCCCTTCTCGATGCCTTCGAGGAGCCAGTCCGCGTGTTCCTGGGTGATCGTGCCGTCGGCCACTGCCTCGGCAATCTTATCCTTGGCGGCCTGAACCTTCTCAGCCTCGAGGGTTTCCTGAATCGTATCCAGGTCGACGCCCTGCGCCTCGGCAATCTCCGCGAGGGTCTTGCCGCTGTGCAGTTGCTCGAACAGCTCAGCCGGCGTCAGGTTGAGGAGTTCAGCAACCTTGTCGTACTGAGCGACGGAGCCGCCGCCAAAGAAGCCGAACCCGCGGCTGCCCAGGTCGCGCTGCGGCCTGGTGGGGGTCGTGGGCGTCGCTTCCGTGGATGGCGTCTCACTCTGCGCGAAGGCCGTGCCTGCCGCAGTGATCCCGATTGCGGTGATGAGCGCTACCGCGCCCAGGACCGCAGCAATCTTCTTCAACATCGTATTTGATAACCTCCTTACATTCTTCTGTGTGGCAGTTGGCTCGCCTGCCACCTCGAATTTAGCAGAGGGCTGTAAAGGTTTGATAAAGACCGCGTTTGCTTCGCGTTATGGCGCGAATCTTCATCAAATCTTTACAGTACTGTGATATAAGCTATACTATCTGACTCTATCCCACTTCGGAGGAGACACTCATGAATCGCGTGCAACGGACTGCACTGGTGCTGGTGACCCTGCTGGTGCTCGCCAGTGTCATGCCCGCTCCCGCGTTGGCGTACACCCAGGACGCTGCGGAGGAGCCGCACCGCCTGTCTATCGAGTATCTGCGGCAGCAGAGCTATCCTGGCAGCGACATCGTTATCGAGCAGAGGCTGAATCCTGGGGCGAACTATGACCGGTATATCGCGTCGTACCAGTCGGAGGGGCTGAAGCAGTTTGCGCTGCTCACGGTCCCGCGCGGCACGAAGCCGGCGACCGGTTGGCCGGTAATCGTCTTCAACCACGGCTATATTCCCCCGACGCAATACCGGACGACGGAGCGTTACGTGGCCTACGTGGATGGGTTTGCGCGCGCGGGCTACATCGTGTTCCGGCCCGATTATCGCGGGCACGGCAGTTCCGAGGGCTCGGCCAGCAGCGCGTACGGCGCGCCGGACTACACCATCGACGTGCTGAACGCGGTGGCGTCGATCAAACGGTATGCCGCTGCTGACCCGAACCGCATCGGCATGTGGGGCCACTCGATGGGCGGGTTCATCACCCTGCGCGCGATGGTGGTTTCACCCGACATCAAGGCGGGGGTCATCTGGGGCGGCGTGGTGGGTTCCTATGAGGACATGCTGGCGCAGTGGCGGCGGCGGACGACTTCGTCATCCAGTCCGACGACAACGCTGCGCCGGGGTTGGCGCACGGAGCTGGTCGAGGAGTTCGGCCAGCCGGAGGTTGCCCCGGAGGTCTGGCGGACCCTGTCGGCCAACCATTACCTGACCGACCTGAACGGCCCGGTGCAACTGCACCACGCGCGCGGGGATGCATCCGTGCCGGTGGTGCTGTCGGAGGGGCTGGCTGCGCAGGGACAGGCGGCCGGGATGCCGATCGAGCTGTTCGCCTATCCCGGCGACAACCACAACATCTCCGGAAACTTTGGCCGGGCGATGGCAAGCTCGGTCGCGTTCTTCGACCGCTGGGTCAAGCAGCCGGTCAGCTTCAAGGAACTGAAGGAACCGGCGCTGTTCGCGCGGCAGGGGACCATCAACGTGCGCCGCGGGCCGGGCACGAGCTATCCGGTAGCCGGCCAACTGCGCATCGATGAGAGCCTGCCCATCATCGGGCGCAACGCTGACGGGACGTGGTGGCAGGTGCGGACCGCGACGGGCACGGCCTGGGTCGCGGCCAGCGTCTCCATCACGGTGCGCGCCGTAGACGTGCCGGTCGCGTCGGTCGCTGAAGCCAACGAGGGGTAGCCTCACCCCCTGGGCGAGCCAAACTCGCCCAGGGGGTGAGGCGTCAATCGTGCGTCTCGCCCCACGGTCAGCGCGTCCAGCGGACCGCGCGGGGCTGCGCGGGGTCCCACTCCTTGATATGGCGGTATGCGGCGCGCAGATTGTCCGGCGGCACCTCGACGCCCGTGACATTGCTGGTCATCAGGAACAGCCCCTTGCCGCCATCCGTGAAGTCCAGGAAGTAATCCACTTCATCCCGCACATCTTCCACCGTACCGAAGGGCAGCGTGCGGCTGACGCTCAAGCCCGCGAAGAAGAGCGGTTCCTCGCCCAGCGGGCTGCGCATGCGGCGCAGCGCGTACGGGTCGATCCCCAGCTCATACTGGAACCCCTGGAACCCGCTGAACCCGGCGGCCAGATAGTCCGCGACGAGCGGCCGGACGTCGCCATCGCAGTGGTGGATGAGCCGTACGCCCGCATCCACGAGCGGCTCGATGATCATGCGCACGGTAGGCAGGTAGTACTGGCGCAGGAATGCGGGCGACACCATCGGCCCCTTGTTGTTGGCGAGGTCCTCCCCGCAGAACATCAGCGGCACCAGGTCATAGTCGCGGTACAGCCGCACTAGGATCTTCGCGCGCTCGCGCGAGTGCAGGCTCTTCGCCCACCAGATTTTGCCCACGGCCTCCGGATACAGCTTGCAGGCCAGCAGGAAGGCGGTGTAGCCGAACTCGCTGTAGAGGGGGAAGTGGCCGCCGATTTCCCAGAAGTTGGGAACCGGCTCCATGCCGCCGTAGTTGCGGAACGCATTCTCGAAGTAAGCGCGATAGCGCTGTTCCTCGGCCGCAGCATCGAAGGCCGCCAGCACGTCGCGCTCGCTGTCGGGCAGCGCATTGGCCCGGTCGAGCAGCGCCTCCGGCTCGATGCCCGCATAGTGGCTTTCCTCCACCGAACCTGTGCGGATCTGGTCGAGTCGCGTCGGGATGGCCGGCTGGACCATGCCGTCCGCATCGAGCGCAAGGCCGGCCTTGACGACGCCTGCCAGCGGGTTCGCGAGATACTCGTCCGTGCTCATGCCGGCTAGATCGGACAGCACGCGCACGCCGCCGATCCAGCCGGCAAGCGACGGCACGCGGTCGATCTCCTGCCCGCGCGCCTGGCGGCGGAGTCGTTCCTTCTTTGAGAGTGCGATGTGGGCCATGAAAGCTCCCTAACCGGCCTGTGCGGCCGACTTCAACCAGTCTACCAGCGCGCGGGCTTGCTCCCGCGTATCGGCCTCTGCGAAGATGCGCAGCAGCGGCTCCGTGCCTGAGAACCGCAGCAGCACCCAGTTATCGTTCGCGAAATAGAGCTTGATGCCGTCATCCTCACGCACGCGCAGGATCGGCGCGGGCGCGTTCCCGCTTTCGATGAGCGCCTGCACCCGCTGCGGCACGATGATGCGCATATCGGGTGTGGCGGGCAAGCCGTCCTCCACGCTGTACAGCCGGCCCGTGATGGCCCAGACCCGCTCCTGTAACTGGGAGATGGATTCTCCGGTCTTGGCAAGCATCTCGATAATCAGCGCGGAGGCGAAGATGCCGTCCTTGCCGAGGATATGGCCCCGGATGGTCAGGCCGCCGCTGGATTCGCCGCCGAGCAGCGCATTGTGGTCCACCATGCCCGCGGCAATCCACTTGAAGCCGACCGGCGTCTCGATGGCCTGCTCCCCGAACGAGGCGGCCAGCCGGTCGAGCAGGTGGGTCGTTGCAAGGTTGCGCACGACCGCGCCGCGCTGCCGCTTCACCTCGTGCAGGTACCAGTACAGGAGCAGCAGCAGGTCGTTGATGTGGACGTACTCGCCGCGCTCGTCGATCAGCGCGATGCGGTCGGCGTCGCCGTCGGTTGCGAGCCCCAGGTCGTAGTGCTCGTCGCGCACGTACGCGCGCAGCAGGCGCAGCGCGTCGAGGTCCGGCGCAGGCGAGCGGCCGCCGAACAGCGGATTGCGCCGCTCGTGGATGAAGGTGACGCGGCAGCGCGCCTCGTTGAGGATGATGCCCAGGGTCAGGTGCGCGACGCCGTACATCGGGTCGACGATGACCTTCAGGCCCGCCTTGCGAATGGCGGCCATATCGATGAACGACTCCACCCGGTCCACGTACTGGTTGACGAAGTCCCGCCGCTCCACGATGCCCGCGGGGATGGCAATCTCCAGCGGGACAGTGACCAGGTCATCGGGATCAATTGCGTTCGTCTCCGCCTCGATGCGATCCGTCTCCGCGGTCATCAACAGCGAGCCGTCGCCGTGAAACACCTTCAGGCCGTTCCATTCAGGCGGGTTGTGGCTCGCGGTGAAGGCCAGGCCGTAGGCCGCGTGGACTGCCTCCGTGGCGAACTCGATCAGGGGCGTGGGGCCGTCCTCGCTGAGCAGGATCGTGTGGATGTTGTTGCCCGCGAACACTTCCGCGGCGGCCTCCGCGGCCCGGTCGGAGAGGAAGCGGCGGTCATAGCCGATCAGCACCCCGCGCTGCTCCAGCCCGCGCCGCGCGACATCGTTGGCCAGCGCCTGGCACAGCCGCCGCACATTGAGCAGCGTGAAGCCCTCCCCGATGACCGCGCGCCAGCCGCCGGTGCCGAACCTGACGACGTTGCGCTCATGCTCGCGGCGGGGCCGGAACGAGCGCTTCAGCAGGATGAACCCGGCCTGTTCGAGGTCCGGCCGGGTGTTGATGCCCTGGATCTCGTCCTGGTCGTAGATCTGGTAGCAGTCGACCTGCAAGCCCTGGTGGATCAGCCGGTGGACCGAATCGGTCAGCCGGTACTCGCCGTCCTTCAGCGAAGGGGTGAGCGTCTTCAGCACCGGCCAGATTTGCCGGGCCGCGACCACGTACGCGCCGACGTTCAGCTCGCGGATTTCCTTGTGGTGGGCGGAGGCGGCGGCCTCCTCGATGATGGCGATGATGCTGCCGCCGCGGTCGCGGATGACCCGGCCATAGGGGTAGGGCCGGTCTGCGACGGCCGTGAGCAGCGTCAGGTCGGCCCGGCGCAGGCGGTGGCGGTTGATGAGGCCGCGGATGGACGTCGGGCTGAACAGCGGCGTGTCGCCATAGAGGATCAGCAGGTCGCCTTCGTAGTCTTCCAGCAGGGGCTTGACAGCCAGGACGGCCTGGCCGGTGCCCTGGGGCTCGGCCTGATGAACATAAGTGTAAGCCGGGCCCAGGTGCTGCCGGATGCTGTCGCCCCGGTAGCCCGTGACGATGTAGGTGTCCTCCGGCCGCACGATGTGGCCGACGTTCTCGACTACATAGTCGATGATCTTCTTGCCGCCGAGGGTTTCAAGCAGGAGCGACTGCCCGTCTTCGGCAATGGACCGGTCGCCTGCGGCCAGGATGACGGCCTTGAGCGGCCTGGCGGCATCGGCACTGTTCATGCCCGGCCCCACAGGTTTTGCGGATAGACGCCCCGGCGCACCAGGTCGCGCACGGCCGCATGCACGCGCGGCTTGTCCTGCGCGTAGGTCACGCCGTGCCAGACCTCGTCGGTCGGCAGCACCCGCACGCGCGCCTCGCCGTCCGCGACCAGATCCCCGACGACGTCGGACAGGTAGAACTCAACCTTGCTGAGGTCGGCCCGGTTGTGCTCCAGGAAGCGTGCAAAACGCGCCTGCAAGGCGGTAAACAGGCCGGGCCGGAACCCCCACATGTTCATCGAGACGATGGCATCGAGCGGCAGGTCGATCGCCGTCCCGTCGTCGTTGACGTGGCGCGCAGCCGCGCCGTGGCGCTCGATGTGCGTGCGCTCGCGCACGCCGACCAGGTAGCCCGCCGCATCCACCGTGCAGATGCCGCGCGCGACGTGGCCGTGTTCGGTGAGCGTGTTGCCCAGCCGGTAGCCGACCATGCAGTAGTCGGTGGAACGGCTAAGACCTTCGAGGTTGTGCGAACCCTCGGTTCGCCCGAAACCTCGAAGGTCTCCTGTCAGATAGCCCGCGACAGCCGCATACGCGCTCCGGCCATAGAAGTCGTCCGCGTTGATGACGCAGAAGGGGCCGTCCACCGCGGTGCGCGCGGCCATCGCCGCGTGCGCCGTGCCCCAGGGCTTCTTGCGTTCCGGCGGCACGGTCCAGCCTGCGGGCAGGTCGTCCATCCGCTGGATGACATACGCGGTCTCGACCTGGCCTTCGATGGTCCGGCCGATGCGCTCGCGGAAGGCCTCCTGGATGGCAGCGGAGATGATGAAGACGACCTTGTTGAAGCCCGCGGCCAGCGCGTCATACACGGAATAGTCGATGATGATCTCGCCGCTGGGTCCGACGGGGTCCATCTGCTTGAGCCCGCCGTAGCGGCTGCCGATGCCGGCGGCGAGGACCACCAGCGCCAGGGAAGTATCAGTCATGCCAGCCTCATCAGACGTCGGAATAGCTCACGCAAAGACGCTCAGACGCAAATCCAGCTCTGTCTCATTCTCTTGGCGGCTTTTGCGCCTTTGCGTGAGACAGCTTCACCCTCACATATAGCCGTTGGGATTCAGCGACTGCCAGCGCCACGCGTCCGCGCACATCTCGTCGAGCCCGCGCACCGCGCGCCAGCTCAGCTCCGCCTGCGCGCGGGTTGGGTCCGCATAGCTGACCGCGACATCGCCGGGCCGCCGCGCGACGATGCGATAGGGAATCGGCCGTCCGGTGGCCTCCTCGAACGCAGCGACCATCTCGAGCACGCTGTAGCCGCGGCCCGTGCCCAGGTTGTAGGCCGTGACGCCCGGGTTCGCGGCCAGCCGGTCCAGCGCGGCCAGGTGGCCCAATGCAAGGTCCACGACGTGAATGTAATCGCGCACGCCCGTGCCGTCGGGTGTGGGGTAGTCGTTGCCGAACACGCGCAGCTCCGGCAGGCGGCCCACGGCCACCTGCGCGACGAAAGGCATCAGGTTGTTGGGGATCCCATTCGGGTCCTCCCCGATGCGACCGCTGGCATGTGCGCCGACCGGGTTGAAGTAGCGCAGGATGATAACATTCCATGCCGGGTCGGCCCGGCCCAGGTCGCGCAGGATGTCTTCGATCATCAGCTTGGAGCGGCCGTAGGGGTTCGTGGCGGAGAGGGGGAAGTCCTCGGTGATCGGGACGCGCGCGGGCTCGCCGTACACGGTCGCGGAGGAACTGAACACGAGGTTTTTCACTCCGTGGCTGGCCATGACTTCACACAGGATGAGCGTGCCGGTCACGTTGTTGTGGTAGTACCGCAGCGGGATGCTGACCGATTCACCCACCGCCTTCAGCCCGGCGAAGTGGATGACGGCGTCGACCGGATCGCGGCCGAAGACTGCGTCGAGTGCGGCGCGATCGAGCAGATCCACGCGGTGGAAGGTCAGCCGCGGCACGGCCGCCGACCCCACGATCTCACCCACCCGGCGCAGCGCCTCCTCCTTGCTGTTGGACAGGTTGTCCACGACGACGACCTCATGTCCCGCGTTCAGCAGTTCGACGCAGGTGTGGCTGCCGATATAGCCCGCTCCGCCCGTGACCAGTATGCGCATGGAATGTCTCCCGAGTGTCTTGCCCTCCTGCAGGAGGAGGTGAGTATGCGAATGTGCCTGTAGGGCACTGTCAGTTTACCATAAGAGCGCCTGCCAGGCATGCGGGAGCACGGCCATCACGAATAATCGAATCCGCCCACGAATACGCGAATCGGGCCGCCGCGGTGAGCGCTATTCGCGTATTCGTGGCGCGCCCGCAGGCGCATTTGCTTATTCGCGATGGCCGCGCCCGCAGCGTGAACGTGCCCAATCCGGCTGGAGCCTCGACTCCGATCTTCAGCATGGCGCTCCACTTGGAGTTTGCAAGAGACGGCCAGCACCGCGCCCCTACCCGCCGGCGCGCAGCTCCAACTCCCAGAACTCGTGGCGGCGCTCGACCTGCATGCCGACCTTCTCATATAGCCGCGTGGCGCCGGTCAGGCTGTCGGCGTCCACGCCCAGCCCGATCTTCCAGTGGCCGCGGTCATAGAGCGCCTGGAAGCAGCGGATGAGCAGCGCGTGCGCGATCCCCCGGCGGCGCCACGGCTGCAGGACCGCCAGGTTGTGGACCCAGCCCTGCTCGGGGCCCTCCGCGGGCCGCGCCGTCCCGCAGCAGACGCCCACGATGGGATTTTCGGCTGCGGCGTCTGCCACGGCCAGCAGGAAGAGGTCGGGGTCGAAGTTGGGCGACGTATCCATCAGCGTGCGCCACTGGGCCAGCGCTTCGGCCAGGGGGACGTGCACATAGCCCCAATGATCAGCGAATGCCTCCTCGCTGGTCATGACGAAATGCTCGTCGTCCTGCCCGCGCACCAACGAACGGATGCGCACGCCTTCCAGCAGGGTCGGGTCGGCGGGGCGCTCGGCCAGCGCGATGGCCATGCGCAGGTTGTAGCGCACACGCTGCCAGCCCCGGCTTGCGAGCAGTTCCTGCGCGGCCGTGTTGCTGGAGAGGATGAACTCGCGCACGGTCACGCGCGCAGCCTCGGGAGCCTGTGCGACCGCGGCCCGTGCCCGCGCCTCGCCCCAGGCCAGCAGCGCCGCGCCGAGACCGCGGCCGCGGTGGGCGGGGTGTACGTTTGCATCGAGGAAGGTCTGCACGTGGGGCGGGTCGTCCCAGAAGATGGCGAAGGCGGCGGGCGCGTCGGGCGCCGTGGCATCGTCCAGTACCAGGAGCGTGTCGGTGCTGAGCGTGAGCTGCGGCTGCTGCCAGTCGGAGCTTACCTCAGCAGGCTGCGTTGTCGCTTTGCCGGTGTCTGCGATGGCAGCCGCGTTGAACAGGTCCGCCACGCGTTCCGCATCCTCCAGGGTGACGGGCCGGGCGTGGTAGCCTGGCGGGAGAGCAATCGGCAGGCGCATGGTTCCTCCTTGCAGCCTGGTTTTGGCCTAACGAGTGACGAGTAATGAGAAACGACTAATCACTCATTACTCATTACTCGTTCTTGATCAGCGCGCCGTAGTGCGCGGACTCGGCAAAGCGCGCGTAGTGCGCCAGGTAGCCGCGCGTGACGCGCAGCGGCGGCCGCTGCCACACAGCCAGGCGCGCCGCGATTTCCTCGTCGCTCACGTGCAGATGCAGCCGTCGCGCGGGGATGTCCACCGTGATCTCGTCGCCGTCGCGCACCGCGGCAAGCGGCCCGCCCTCGGCGGCTTCCGGCGAGATGTGGCCGACGAAGCAGCCGTTGTTCGTGCCGGAGAAGCGGCCGTCGGTCACGACCGCGGTGCTCAGCGCCAGCCCCCGGCCGTAGAGCATCTTCATCGCCATGTACATCTCGCGCATCCCCGGCCCGCCTTTCGGCCCCTCGTAGCGGATGACCACCACGTCGCCCGGCTGGATAGCGCCGTCGAGGATAGCCTGGTTGGCGTCTTCCTCGCAGTCGAAGCAGCGCGCGCGGCCCGTGAAGACCTGCATGTGGTCGGCAATGGCCGCGGGTTTTGTCACCGCGCTCATCGGCGCGAGGTTGCCCTGCAACACGGCCAGCCCGCCCCCGGCGCGCCACGGGTCGCCCAGCGGACGGATGATGCGCCGGTCGCCCGCAGGCGCGCACGCGGCGTTCTCCGCGACGGTCGTGCCTGCGACGGTCAGCGCATCGCCGTGCAGCAGGGGCAGAATCTGCGCCATGACGGCCTGCACGCCGCCGGCGCTGTGGAAGTCGGGCACGTTGGGCGCAGCTGCAGGGTTCATTTTCGCGACGTGCGGCGTCGTGCAGCACAGCTTCTCGAAGCGCGCCATATCGATGTCCGGGCAGTCGGCCTCGTAAGCGATCGCGGGCATGTGCAGCGCCAGGTTGGTGGAGCCGCCGATAGCCGCGCCGAGCCGGATGCCGTTCTCCAGTCCCTGCCGGTTGATGATCTGCCGGGCGGTGACGCCTTCCTCTACGAGCCGGACGATCTGCCGGCCTGCAGCCTGCGCGCTGCGCATGCGGTCCGCGTGGGTGGCCGGAATCGTCGCGCTGCCGGGCAGGCACATGCCGATGGCTTCAGCCACACAGCACATCGTGTTGGCCGTGCCCAGGAACGAGCAGGAGCCGCAGGTCGGGGTCGCATGGTTCTCCAGCTCGATGAACTCCGCCTCGCTGATGCGCCCCTCGCGCAGCATGCCCAGCGCCTCGGTCAACGAGGTGCCGTCGGAGGCGCGGCCGTCGAACTCGCAGCCGCCCTCCATCGGCCCGCCGACGACGATCTGCGCGGGCACGTCCAGCCGGGCCGCGGCCATCAGCATCCCCGGCACGATCTTGTCGCACGAGCCGAGCATGATGATGCCGTCCAGCCGGTGCGCCTCGACCATCAGCTCGATACTGTTGGCGATGAGGTCGCGTGTGGGCAGGATGTAGCGCATGCCCTCGTGGCCCTGCGCGATGCCGTCGCATGCAGCCATGACGCCGAACTCGACCGGCGTGCCGCCGGCCTGGAAGATGCCTTGCTTGACGTAATCGGAGACAAGGTTGAGGTTGTAGTGGCCGGGCACAACGCGGTTCCACGAGTTGGCGATGCCGATCATGGGCCGGGCCAGGTCGTAGTCGCTGTAGGCCATGGCCTTGTAATACGCGCGCTGGGTGGACCATTCCGGCCGGCCCAGGATTTGTTGGCTGCGCAGTGGCATTGAGGTGCTCCTTTGCATGTGATGTAGCAGCCACAGTATATGCCCGACTCACCCGATCACCAACTCGCCGGACGCGTTCAAATCTGACGCAGGCTCAACGAAATCTTTATCAGCCCTTTATAGCGGGTCGCTATACTGCGGGCAGCAACCTGAGACTCAGGTTGCATGACAGGAATCGAGGAAGCTATGGAGCTGACGGCATTACGGCATCTGGGTGAATCATACGGTGCGTGGCTGCGCCTGGCAGGCCAGCCCGGCAGCGCTCCGCTCGCAGCAGAAGACACTGGCCTGGCTGCGCTGCTGGCGACCTACGAGCCGATCGGCCTGGCGGGACTGACCGGCCAGGCGCTCCTGAACCGGTCCGAGCTGAAGTACGTCATGCCCCAGGCGCAGCTGCCCGGCATCCTGCGGCAGGTCCGCGACGCCTATCGGATCCTGGTCGTGGCCGGCCGGCGGCTCAGCCACTACCGCACGCTCTATTTCGACACGCCCGACCTGCTGCTCTACCGCCGGCATCACAACGGGGTCGCGGACCGGTACAAGGTACGCGCTCGCGAGTACGTGGATTCGCACACCGCCTTCTTCGAGGTCAAGCATCGCACGCCGAACCAGCGCACGCTCAAGAGCCGCATGCCGACCAGCCAGCTCATCACGAGCCTGGGCGAGCAGGCGGAGCACTTCCTGGCGGACACCTGCCCGTATCGGGCCGAGGAGCTACAGGCTGCGCTGTGGAACGACTATGCACGCATCACCCTGGTCAGCCGGCAGCGCGCCGAGCGCGTCACGCTGGACCTGGACCTGACCTTCGCGTGGGGTGAGGACAGCGTCGCGCTGCCGGGCGTCGTGGTGGCTGAGGTCAAGTACGAAGGCTCGGCCACGGCCTCCGAGTTCGTGCAGTTGATGCGGGCGAGGCACGTCCGGGGCACGAGTTTCAGCAAGTACTGTGTGGGGATCAGCCTGCTCTATCCCCAGGTGAAGCACAACAAATTCAAGGCCAAGCAGCGGCTGGTCGCCCGCATGGCCCAAGGAGCATCATATGGACTTTCTTAGCCTGCTCATCGGATTCATCGTCAACTTGTTGGTGGGGGTGGTCATCGTCCGGTTCATCTATTACCCGGCCAACAAGAACAAGAACTACGTCTTCACCTACCTGGCATTCAACACCATCATCTACTTCGTGATGAGCTTCCTGACGAGTGCAGAGTTGAGCCTGGGAGTGGGGTTCGGCCTGTTTGCCATCTTCTCCGTGCTGCGCTACCGGACGAGCACCATGTCGACCCGGGAGATGACTTATCTCTTCATCATCATTGCGCTGCCCGTGATGAACTCGGTGCTGATGCGCAGCGATGCATGGCTGATGCTCGGTGTTGTCAATGTGATTGTTGCGACGGTGCTGTACATCCTGGAGCGCGAATGGGGCTTTCACTACGAGAGCATGCAGGCCATCCGCTACGAGCGCGTCGACCTGATACAGCCAGAGCACCGGGAGTTGTTGCTCGCCGACCTGCGCGGGCGCACGGGGCTGCCCATCACGCGGGTGGAGGTGGGGCGGCTGAACTTTATGAACGACACCGCGGAGCTGCGGGCCTACTATCACAACGGGCAGTCGGCGGTCTGGCATCGGTATGAGGAACCCGACCTGGGGGATGAGTCGAATCTGGCGTCCGACGCCACCTGAGGGAATCTGATTGCAATGGTTTTTGGTATGCCAGGTTGCGGTTGCAAGCCGCAGCCTGGCATACCATTTTTACACTGAACGTCGTTGACGAGACTCCGGGTTTAGAGTATCCTCTGTTCAACGAGCGTAATGTCGAATGTAATGCTTTGAAATCTCAATATTGATGTTGAACCAGAAGAGGAGGAGCAGGCTCATGTCGTTTAATAGAAGGTCTCGTTTGGATACGTCTCAGGTCGAGGACCGGCGCGGCCGCCGCACCGGGACGGCAATGGCCGTCGGCGGCGGCGGGCTCGGCATCATCGTGTTGCTGGTTGCACTGGTGTTCGGCGTCGATCCCAGCGCCCTGCAGGACGTGATTGGGCCGGGCATGCAGCAGTCCGTGCCCTCGGGCGCGGGCGAGTCGAGCATTGAAACCGTAGAAGAAGTCTGCAAGACCGGCGAGGATGCCAATAACCGCCAGGATTGCCGTGTCGTGGGCTATGTCAACAGCATCCAGGCCTACTGGACCGAGGAGTTTGAGCGCCGCGGGAGCCAGTACAGCCCTGCCAAGACGGTGCTCTTCAGCGGGGCCACCCAGGCCGCCTGTGGTGCCGCCTCAGCCGCGATGGGGCCGTTCTACTGCCCGGCCGACCAGTCCGTCTACATCGACCTGGCCTTCTTCGAACAACTGCAGAGTCAGTTCGGCGCGATGGGCGGTCGCTTTGCCGAAGCGTATGTGTTGGCACACGAGTACGGCCATCACGTCCAGAACATCGTCGGCGTGCTGCAGCAGTCGCGCGGTGGCGCCACCGGGCCGCGCAGCGTGGCCGTGCAAATCGAGCTGCAGGCGGACTGCCTCGC